>DASZVJ010000189.1:0-32647 GCA_035547155.1 Vicinamibacterales bacterium | reverse complement strand
GTACGGCGGCGTGCAGCGCTCGTCCCCGCGAGCCGAGACGCCGCGTCCGTCCCCGCCACCGGAGCGCCGCGTCGAATCCTCGTCGCCACGCAGCGGCGGCGGCGAGCGCTCGCGCGGATCGTCCGGCGGGTCCTCCGGCGGCGGCCACGCGCGCGCACGGAGATAGGAAAGGCTTGAGGCTTGGGGCATGGGGGATGGCCAGCAGATAGTCAGATAGCTCGATGAGAGATAGTGCGATAGCGCGTTAGCGAGATAGCGCGATACGACGCTCTCTTGTACAGTGATCTCCCATGTCCCGGTTCTTCCGATCGGCTCGTCTCGTCGGCATCGCGAGCTTGTTCGTCGCGGCCGCGATTGCCGGCACGGTCGGCGGCGTGCTCTTCGCGTTTGCGGGTGATCTGCCGCAGATTTCCGCGCTCGACGACTACTCTCCCGGCACGATCACGCGCGTGCTCGGGCGTGACGGGTCGACGATTGGCGAGTTCGCCACGGAGCGCCGTGTGCTCGTCACGTACGACCAGATCCCGCAGGTCCTCCGCAACGCGATCATCTCCTCGGAGGACGCCGACTTCTTCTCGCACGGCGGCATCGACGTGCGCGCGATCGCCGCGATGGGCGTGCGCCGCGTGTTGGGCATCCAGCGGCGCGGCGGCGCGAGCACGATCACCCAGCAGCTCGCGCGCAAGCTCTTCCTGACCGACGAGGTGACGCTCGAGCGCAAGATCAAGGAATGGCTGCTCGCGATCCAGATTGACAAGCGGTACACGAAGGAAGAAATCTTCACGATGTACTGCAACAAGATGTACTGGGGCCACTACGTGTACGGCGTGGAGGCCGCGTCGCAGCTCTACTTCGGCAAGTCCGTCAAGGACCTCAATCTCGACGAAGCGGCGCTCATCGCCGGACTGCTGCAGGGCAACGTGCGCCAGAGCCCGTACGTGAACATGAAGGCTGCGCTGGCGCGCCGCGCGTATGTGCTCGATCGGATGGCCGAACAGCACTACATCACGCAAGCGGACGCCAACGCCGCCAAGGCGCGGCCGATCATCACGCGCGGCCAGCCGACGCAGCCCGCGTCGATTGCGCCGTACTTCCTCGAGATGGTCCGCGATCGCCTCGAAGACGCGTACGGCGCGAAAGCGCTCTACGAGAATGGCCTCGTCATCCACACGGGCATCGATCCGGATCTCCAGCGCGCCGCCAACGACGCGCTCGATCGCGGCGTGCGCCGCATCGACAAGCTGCGTGGCTTCCGGAAGCCCGCACACAATCTGCTGGCGGAACACCGGTCGCTCGACTCGTACAAGCCGCAGAAGTGGGCGCGCGATCCCGTCGACGGTGACATCCAGCCGGCGGTCGTGACGGAGGTCGGCGCCGCCGAATTCAAAGTCCGCGTCGGCCGGTTCACGAGCGTCGTCGGGCGCGCCGGCTACGAGTGGACGCGCAAGAAGCCCCAGGACATCCTGCACGTCGGCGACGTGATCGACGTGCGCGTCGGCAAAGTGGACGCCTCGGCCGCGACGCTGACGGCCACGCTCGATCAACCGCCGAACGTCGAAGGCGCCGTCGTCGCGCTCGACAATCACACCGGACAGATCCTGGCGCTCATCGGCGGCGACAGCTTCGAGCGCAGCCAGTTCAATCGCGCGACCCAGGCGATGCGCCAGGTCGGATCGTTGTTCAAGCCGTTCGTCTACACGGCAGCGATCGACCGCGGGTACACGGCGGCGTCCATGCTCGACGACTCACCCGTCAGCTACGCGCCAGGCCCGAATCAGCCGCCGTACGAGCCGAAGAACTACGACCGTCAATTCGAGGGTCCAGTGACGCTGCGCTGGGCGCTCGAAGATTCGCGCAACGTGCCGACGGTGCGCCTGATGGCCGCGCTCGGGCCGAAGGAAGTCATCGGCTACGCACGGCAGATGGGCATCACCGCTCCGCTACCGGAATATCTTTCGATCGCCATCGGATCCGCAGAGGACACGCTGCTGGAGATGGTGTCCGCCTATACGACGTTCCCCAATCAGGGCGTGCGCGTGGCGCCGCTGCCGATCCTCGACGTCGTCGATCGCGAGGGCAACGTGCTCGAGCAGCATCGCGCCGAGCCGCACGAAGCGCTGCGCGCGGACACGGCCTACATCATGACGAATCTGCTCGAAGGCGTCGTGCAGCACGGCACGGCGGCGACCGCGAGCTCGCTTGGCTGGCCGCTCGGCGGCAAGACCGGCACGACCGACGATTACACGGACGCGTGGTTCATCGGCTTCGATCCGGACATCACGCTCGGCGTGTGGGTCGGCTTCGATCAGAAGAAGCCAATCGGATCGAATCAGACAGGCGCGATCGCGGCGCTGCCGATCTGGACTGACATCATGAAGAGCTGGATCGATCGCCGCCGTGCGGCTGGCGGCGATCCTCCAGAGTTCCAGCGTCCGGGCAACGTCGTCGTCGTCCCAAGCCTGAACGGCCCGGAGGTCTTCATCGCGGGAACCGAGCCGGGCGCCAAGGGAGACTGAGCGGTCAGCGGTCCGCCTATTCTTCGTCCGTCTCCGCGCCCGCAGCCGCGAGTTTTCCCAACGCGCGCTGCATCAGATATTCCTTGATGAACGCGTCGAGATCGCCGTCGAGCACGCGATCGACGTCGCCCACCGTGAGCCGCGTGCGCAGGTCCTTCACCATGCGGTACGGCTGCAGCACGTAGCTGCGAATCTGGCTGCCGAAGCCGATGTTCTTCTTCTCGCCGCCGAGCTGATCGAGCTTCGCCTGCTGCTCTTTCAGCCGCATGTCATAGAGGCGCGCCTTCAGGACCTTCATCGCCGACGCGCGGTTCTTGTGCTGCGACCGCTCGTTCTGACACGACACGACGATGCCCGTCGGAAGATGTGTGATGCGAACGGCGGAGTCCGTCACGTTGACGTGCTGACCGCCGGCGCCGCTCGATCGGAACGTGTCGATGCGAAGGTCCTTGTCCTCGATGTCGATGTCGATGTCGTCCGGCAGCTCCGGCCAGACGTAGAGCGACGCGAACGACGTGTGCCGCCGCGCCGCCTGATCGAACGGCGAGATCCGCACGAGACGATGGACGCCGGCCTCGGCGGACAGCAACCCGTACGCGTAGTCGCCGCTCACGAGCACCGTCGCGCTCTTGATGCCCGCCTCGTCGCCGGGCTGCATGTCCATCACTTCGCGTTTGAATCCGCGACGCTCGATCCAGCGCAGATACATGCGCAGCAGCATCTCGGCCCAGTCCTGCGACTCGGTGCCGCCGGCGCCGGGATGAATGGTGATGATCGCGTTCTTGCGATCGAGCTCGCCCGAGAGCATCGTGCGGATCTCGGCTGCCTGAATGTCGCGCTCGTACGCGTTGACCCCAGACTCGAGATCGCCGAGCACGTCCTCGCCCTGCCGCGCCCAGTCGACGAGCACCGTCAGATCGTCGGTCTGCTTGCGCAGCGTCTCGGCCAGCGCACGATCGTCCTCGATCTTGCGGCGCCGCTGCAGGACCTTCTGCGCGTTGGCTTGATCCTTCCAGAAGTCCGGCGCGGAGACCGCCGTCTCGATCTCGGTCAGCTCGCGCTGCAGACGTGCTTCGTCAAAGCCCCCTCCGCAGATCGGCGGCACGGGACGAAAGATCGGAGAAGGCGCGGAAGAGTTCGTCGAGGGTCATGAGATTGGGTTCTGGGGTTCTGGGGTTCCGAGGTTCAGGTTCTGGGTTCTGGGTTCGCGTGTCCTGAGATTCGGCTGTCAGCGCGCGCGACGGAGGCTTATCAGCACGAACGCGGCCGTGACCGCCAGCGAGAGCCACACGACGAGGTCGCCCGTACGGCTGTAGATCGTACGATCGGTCAGCAGCCGCACGTCAACCACGATCGACAGCGGCTGGAACAGCGGCGTCCGGGTCAGCGCGCGGCCGTAGGGATCGACGGCGCCGCTGATGCCGGTATTGGCGGCGCGCACGACGTAGCGGCCTTCTTCGACCGCGCGGATCGCGCCCTGGTCGAAGTGCTGATACGCGGCCGACGATCGATCGAACCATGCATCGTTGGTGATCGTCGCGAGCAGCTCGCTGCCGCCTGCGACGAACGCGCGTGAGATGCGTGGATAGATCGACTCGTAACAGATCGAGACGCTGACCTTCCAATCGCCCGTGTCGAACACGACGGGCTCCGTGCCGGGCGAGAAATCGCCCACGGATTGGACGAGCTTCCCCGCAAAGAACAGCAGCGACTTGAACGGCACGTACTCGCCGAACGGGACGAGACGCATCTTGCGGTACGTCCCGACCGATCGGCCGTCGCCGCCGACGAGCACTGCAGCGTTGTAGAAACGCTCCGGCGCACCGGATCGCGGCGGATCGTACGCGTCGCTGCCGAGCAGGAACGGCGCGTGCGTCTCGAGGGCCAGCCGACGAATCGGCGCCGCCTTCGGCGCGTCGATGTCGAAGTAGAACGGCACCGCCGCCTCGGGCCACAGAACCATCTGCGCGCCCGCGCCGATCGCCTGCCTCGAGAGCGCCAGATAGCGCGCGAGGACCTCGCTATCAAGACTGGGATCTTCTTTCTCGTCCTGCGCGATCGATCCCTGCACGAGCCCGACGCGCAACGGGCGGCCGCTCGTCGTCAGCGTGCCGCGCGAGACACGATACGCACCCGCCGCGCAGACACCGATCAACAGCAGCGCGACGCACGCCGCGCCGGCGCGATGCGTGCGAGCGCGCGTGAGGCTGATCACCGCGGCAGCCGTGCTCACGAGCGCGACGAGCGCAGACAGCCCATACACGCCAGTGACGGCGGCGAGCTGGACGACGGGAATCACCGTCGCCTGCGAGCTGCCGATCGGCGCCCACGGAAATCCGACGATGACGCCGCGCGCCCACTCGAGCGCCACCCAGAAGATCGGCGCGAGCCACACGCCGCCGACGCCGAGACGTCGAATCGCCGCCCGCACGAGCACCGCCCAGACGCCGAAGAAGATCGCGAGATACCCGATGAGCCCGGCGCAGATCAGCGCGGCCAATGCGAACGGCAGATCGCCGTAGCGATGCATGACGCCCGCGATCCAATAGATCACGCCGGCGAACCCGACGATGCCGCTGCACGCGCCGAGCGCGAACGCGCGACGCCACGTCGACGACGCGGCCGACGTCGACACCGCGACGAGCAGCGGAGCCAACGCGATCCACGCGAACGCGGGATGCCCGAATTTCGGGAAGCTGGCGGCGAACAGGACGCCGGAGAGCAGCGCTAGCGGGTAACCGACGGCTTCATTCCTTCTTGACGCATGCGCGCGGCGACGCGATCGGCGTCGGCGCGCTGTGCGTAGGGCCCGACGCGCACGCGGAACAATCCGCCAGCTTGACCGGGCGCGACGAACGCGGGATAGCCCTTCGCCTTGAGCTGCGCGACTTCCTTGTCGGCGTTCTCGCGCGAGCGGAAGGCGTTGACCTGCAAGGCCCACCCGCTCGCGGACGGCGCGGGCATCGACGTCTTGGGCGCAGACGCAGGCTCCGCGGTCTTCGGCGGCGCCGGCGCTTGAGTCGCGGCAGATGACGTCGAGCTCGATGGCGGCGTCACCGCCGGCGTCTTCGCCAGCGTCGTTTCCGGCTCGCTGACCTCCGGCGCTTCCGTCGTCGGAGGCGTCGCAGGTGGCGGCGCAGACACGGATGGTGCGGACGCTTGCGTCGAGCCTCCCTGCTGCAGATTCTTCGCGAACGCCTGATCCTGCGGCGTCAGCTCGGTCTTGGGCGGCATCGCCGCTGGAGCGACAGCCGTGTCGGGCGCACCCGCCGCTGCGGAGGCCTCGACGACCGGCGCGCCGCTGGTCGAGTCGCGGACGCCGCGTCCGACCGACACGCCCAGCAGAAAGATCGCGACGGCCACGACGACAGACGCCATGAACAGGAAGACGAGCTGCTTCCCGCTCAGCTGGATTTCGCGGATGTTCTGATCGGCCATGCCGGCAGGCAGGATGTTAACACGAGGCGTCAGCCGCCGATCCGCCGCAACAGATCCTGCGCATCGGTCAATCCTGGCGACAGCACGAGGGCGCGGCGCAACGCCTGCCGCGCGCCGTCGCTGTCTCCCGATTCGAACAGCGCGCGGCCGAGCGCGAGGCGGCCCTCGGCCGTCTCGCGGCACCACAACGCGACCTTCAGCTCGTCAATCGCCTCGGGCAGACGTCCGCCGCGCTGATACAGCTGGCCCAGCAGCACGTGCGGCTCGTCTTCATACGGCGCGAGATAGACCGCGCGCCGCAGCTCGTTGATCGCGTCGCGATCGCGATCCGCGGCCATCAGCTTGCGGCCGTTCGCGAGATGAAACGCGGCCGTCTCTTCCTGATCGCGCTGCGCCGGATTGGCGACGACCGTCCGCAACCGCAGCATCGGCGCGACGTCCGGCGAGGCCGGCAGCCG
Source organism: Vicinamibacterales bacterium (assembly GCA_035547155.1). Lineage (GTDB taxonomy): Bacteria > Acidobacteriota > Vicinamibacteria > Vicinamibacterales > SCN-69-37 > CAZNMF01. Next base: position 26,235 of record DASZVJ010000189.1, on the reverse strand, counting down.
CTCGAGCCCGCTGGGGACGCGCGGCGCCGGCGTGCGCGCGGTGCCTTCGCTCGTGGCGCCGAGCAGACGCGCGAGATCGAGCTCGCGCTGCGCTTCGGCCATACGTCCGGTGCCGGCCAGGACGACGCTCATCACGAGATGCGCGTCGCCGTCGGCCGCGTCGAAGCGCACGGCTTCGCGCAGCCACGTCAGCGCCTCGGAGGCGTTCTGCGCCAGCGCCTGCGCGTAGCCGAGATTGAAGAGGTAGTCCGTATTCTCGGGATCGTCATCGACGGCGCGCTTGAAGTACATCGCCGGCGGATTGCCGCCAGACGGGGCGCCGCGCCGCAACTGCACGATGCCGAGCGCGTTGGCGATCGGCGCGCCGCGGCCTTCGGAGTACAGCGCGTTCAGCGCCTGGAACGCGCCGTCGTACCGCTTCAGATCGATCAGCGACAGCGCCATCGCGAAATGCGCGCGCCGCATCGTTGCGGCGTCGCCGGTGACGGCATTCGCCGCCGCCAGCGCCTTGTCGTACAGCTCCTGCGCCGAATAGACGCTCCACAGCGCCATCAGCACGCGCGGATCGGTGGGCGCCTGCCGCGCCGCACTCTCGAGAAACCGCTGCTGCGTCGCCGGCGTCGTCGCGACCAGCCCTTTCATGTAGCTCTCGAATGCGTCGAGCGCGAGCGGCCGCGTCTGCGGCGTGACGTTCGGACGCAACCGGCCCGTCTGCGCGGCCACGCGGCCGGCCACGCGCGCGAACAGCGGAAAGATGTCCGTCATCGGCGCCTGATCGCTGACCGCCGTCATCTCGCGACCCGCGGCGAGCCGAATCATGCGCGCATGCACCTCGAGCGTCGTGCCGAGATGCAGATCGCCGAAGACGATCTCGGAGGCGCCGATCAGCTCGCCGACGCGAATCATCGTCGCGCGCGTGAGCGCGGACGTCATCGGCAGATTCAGCTCGTCGAACGCCTCGAGCCGCTCGTCACGGGACAGCGCGCCGACGCCGGCGGACGACAGACCTTCCGTGATCAGGATCGACGCCGCCTCGCCGAGCCAGAGCGCGGCGCCGCTTCCGCCGGGCGCGTTCGCGTCGACGTCCGCAGCAAACGGCATCACGAGCACACGCGAGCCCGGCGTCGTCTGCGCTACGGCGTTGGCGGGAACGAGACAGACGACGAGCCCGAGAACGATGAGCCAGGTTGTTGCACGCACAAGGGAGAAGACGCCGATCATGCCGCCATGGCCGGGGCCGGCACCGCGCCGCTCGCGCCCAGATCGAGCGCGAGCACACAGGCCTTGCCACTCATCGCGTGGCACTGCTCCACGCGCGCCGATGCGGCGATGCCAAAATGGCTGAGCGCGCGCACGGTCATCGCGGTGTAAAAGGCGCAGAGGGGCGTCGGCTGCGATTCGCGTACCGTGCAGAACACGGATGACTTCACTTCCACGCGCGCCGTCTTGCCGCGCAGGCGTGTGGACACGCGGCTGATGCGACTGACCGACCGCACCATCTCCGCCGCCAGCCGAAGCGCTGCACGCGTGCGCAGTGCTCGCGGCAGCCACAACATCGACTGACGCCGCCATGGCGACACCGTCGCGAGCCACCAGTCGGCCGCGAGCGTACCGGCGCGCGTCATCACGCGATCGTACGCGAGCCCTTCCGTCCGCAGGAAGCCGACGACCGCCGTCATCGGTGCCAGGCCGATCGATCCGTCGCGCAGGCCTTCCGACGTCAACCAGTTCTCGTAGAAATCGAGCCGTTGCGGCAACTCGTCTGCGATCGCCTGATGCAGGCTGGCGGGCAGCAGACGCCCGAGGTGGACCTCTGTCATGATCGGCTCGTGGAGGCCTCGACGACGACGGCCGCCGCCATCGTGGCGGGCGGACGTGCCCGGCGCTTCGGCGGTCAGGACAAGAGTCGCCTCGTCGTCGAGGGACGCACCATCATCGTTCGGCAGCTCGAAGTTCTGCAACAGGTGGCCGATCCCGTCTTCGTGGTGGGTCCCGATCCTGCGCGCTATGCCGATCTCGGATTGACGGTCCATCCCGATGCCGTTCCGGACGCAGGCGCGCTCGGCGGCATCTACACCGCGCTGCTGCATGCGACGACCGACCGCGTCCTCGTCGTCGCATGCGATCTGCCCTTTCTACACGCGGGCTTGCTGACGCGGTTGATCGAGCGCAGCGAGGCCGGCGATGCCGCGTGGGCGCGATCTGATATTCAGGCCCAGCCGCTGCTCGCCTGCTATCGCCGCGACGCGCACGCCCGCATCCGATCGCAGATCGACGCCGGCCATCTCCGCGCGACCGATCTCGCGCACACGCTCGACATCGTCGAGATTGGCCCGGACGAGATCGTCACGTATGGGCCGCCAGAGCGCCTGCTGGCCAACCTCAACACGCCGGCCGACTACGCGCGAGTACAATACGGCGGCTGATGATTCTTCCCGTTTACGCCCGTCTTCGCGCCGCGGTCACCCACTCGCTCTCATCGCACTTCGGCCTGGCGCCGGCCGATCATCCGGCGCTCGTCATCGAGACGCCGCCGCGCCGGGCGCTCGGCGATGCGGCGCTGCCCGTCGCCTTCGAGCTCGCGCGCCGGCTGCGCAAAGCGCCGCGCGTCATCGCGCACGAGCTGGCCGGCTCGCTTGGCGCGATCGACGGCGTGACGCGCGTCGAAGCGGCGCCGAATGGCTATCTCAACGTCTTTCTCGATCGCGCCGCGTTTCTGACCGCGTGGCTCGACGCGCCTCCCGCAGGCGGTACGGCCACCGGACCGAAGGTCATCGTCGAGCACACGGCGATCAATCCGAACAAGGCCGCGCACATCGGCCACCTGCGCAACTCGGCGCTCGGCGACACGCTCGTCCGCCTGCTCCGATTCCAGGACAAGCGCGTCGAAGTGCAGAACTACATCGACGACACCGGCGTGCAGGTCGCCGACGTCGTCGTCGGCTTCGTGCACCTGGAGGGCCGCGACGTCGCATCGGTGACCGCGCTCGCCGACGATCCCGCCACGCGCTTCGACTACTACTGCTGGGATCTCTACGCGAAGGTCACGGAGTGGTACGCCGGCGACAAGGAACGGCGGCTCGCGATCCGTGGCGAGACGATGCACGCGATCGAGCACGGCGGCAACGACCTCGCGGCGATGGGCGCGATCGTCGCCGATCGCATTGTCCGCTGCCATTTGCGCACGATGGCGCGCATGAACGTCGACTACGACCTGCTCACGTGGGAAGGCGACATCCTGCGGCTGCAGTTCTGGGCGACCGCGTTCGAGCAGCTCAAAGCGCGCGGTGCGGTCTTCCTGCAGAACGAAGGACGGCTCGCGGGCTGCTGGGTCATGCCGATCGACGACGGCACCGCGCCGCCGGATGACACGAACGCGACGGACGCTGCCTCAGACGACGAGGCGGAGCAGCGCGAGAAAGTCATCGTGCGATCGAACGGCACCGTCACGTACGTCGGCAAGGACATCGCGAATCAGTTCTGGAAGTTCGGACTGCTCGGCAAGGACTTCCACTATCGCGCGTTCGCGACGCACGCGGACGGACAACCGTTGTGGGCGACGACGTCGACGCCGGGTCAGGATCGCGATGCGCCGCCGTTCGGCCGCGCGTCCGCAGTCTACAACGTGATCGACACGCGGCAGTCGTATCTCCAGCAGCTGCTGAAGCAGGCGTTGACGACGATGGGCTTTCGCACAGAGGCCGAGGCGTCGACGCATTTCTCGTACGAGATGGTCGCACTGTCGCACGCGACGGCGCGCGCGCTCGGCTATCAGGACGAAGAGAGCAACGGCAAGCCGTTCGTCGAGGTATCTGGCCGCAAAGGCCTCGGCGTCAAAGCAGACGATCTGCTCGATCGTCTCGTCGATTCCGCGATGAGCGAAGTCTCGACGCGCAATCCCGAGCTCGATGCCGCCGAATGCCGGCGGACCGCCGAGGCGATCGCGATCGCGGCGGTTCGCTACTTCCTCGTCAAGTTCACGCGCAACAAGATCATCGCGTTCGACATCGACGAGGCGCTCAGCTTCGAGGGCGAAACCGGCCCGTACATCCAGTACGCGGCGGTGCGCGCGGGCAACATTCTCGCCAAGCTGCAGGAGCGCGACGGCGTGACGGCCGCCGATCTTCCGTCGCGGCTCGTCGCGCTCGATCGCGCCGCGATCGACACGGGCGACGACGGCGACGAGCTCTGGGGCCTCGCGCTCGAAGCGGCGCGGCTCGACGATGTCGTCGACACGGCGGTCCGATCGCTCGAGCTGTCCCTGGTCGCGAAGCACGCGTTCACGCTCGCGCAGGCGTTCAACGCGTTCTACCATCGACAGCAGATCCTCAAGGAAGATCGGGAGGACGCGCGATTGTGGCGCGCCGCTGGCGTCGCGTACGTCCGCCGCCAGCTCACGGCCGCGCTCGATCTGATGGGCTGTCGCGTGCCGACCCGGATGTGAGTCATGCCGCGCATCGCCGTCGCCTGGCCGCAACCTGACTATTTGAAATCGCTCGAGCGCGCGGGCGCGACACCGCGCGTGCTCGATCCGGCGAAGGATCGTCTGCCAGACGTGCTCGACGAGTGCGACGGCGTGCTGTTGACCGGCGGCGCGGACGTCGATCCGCAGCACTACGGCGCGGCCGATCGGCACGCGACGCTGAAGACCGACACGGCGCGCGATGCGTACGAGATCGTCCTCGCGCGCGAAGCGCTGAAGCGCGACATGCCGCTGCTCGCGATCTGCCGCGGCGTGCAGCTCCTCAACGTCGTCGCAGGCGGCACGCTCGTGCAGGACATCCCAAGTCACCGGCCGACGGACCTGACGCACGTGCAGCGCGAGCCCAACACGAGCACGCCGCATACGGTGCGCGTTGAGCCAGGATCGCGACTCGCTCATCTGCTCGGCGCCGACGCCGCGAGCGAATTGCCGGTCAACAGCCGGCACCACCAGTGCGTCGACGTCGTCGCGCCAGGGTTCGTCGCATCAGCAACGGCGCCCGACGGCATCGTCGAAGGCATCGAACGTCCCGGCGCGAAGTTCTGCATCGGCGTTCAGTGGCATCCCGAGAACTTCTGGCAGACCGGCGAGTTCTCGCAGATGTTCAAAGGGTTCGTCGAGGCCACGACGAAGAAACCGTAGGCGATCTTTACGCGGCGTCGGCTGCGGGCCACGACAAACGGCGGCCACGGGGGGCCGCCCCTACGTGATGGCCACCCATTCGCGGCGTCGTGCGCCACTCACCCCGTCCGCGTGCCCTACATTCCAGGCTCTGCGATCGACGTATACCAACCGCATGACTCGCTGTCACGCGATCCGCGCACGACATTCGGACCGATCGCGTCTCCATTCTGCGACGTGATGCAAAAGCCGTAGACGCAGGCACTTATATGTACACAGCAAAGTGACAGTAGTCGCGCGCTTGGTGATCGTGCCTCACGCGCTCCGGGATGCCGCTGCCCCGGTGTAGTGGGTGCGCGGCCGTCTCGCCGGGTCTTTAGACCCGGCGTGCGATGCCCCAGTGCGCAATCCTGTCCGGTACCGCGCGCCGCATCCGCCGCAAGCGGCGAAACGTTCGATCCAGATCGGACGGCACGGGCGTAAGACCGTAGGCGTCGCGAAGCGTCGGCGACAGCGTGCCGATCGCGATGCGCTGTTGCAGACGACGCACTGGCCAGATCAATGCGCTCAACGGCGGCGCCAGCAGCGTGTCGGCAATCGCGCGCGCGTCGGCGCCGATCGCCAGCGTGCCGGACGCCAGCATCTCGTCGATGGCGCGCGCCGACGCGTCCCATGTTCTTGGAATCTCGTCGTCGCGCGCGCCGAGCGCGATCGGCACCCACGCCGATTCCGCGCAATACGCATCGCGCTCCACCGGTGTCAGCGGTCCGACGATACGTTCATAGATCAACGGGACGGACTCGAGCAGCGTCAGATGTACCCAACGCAGCAGCGCCGGATCTTCAGCGGTGTACCGCGTGCCAGCCGGAAACCGGCCCACTGACTCGCGCAACGCGCCGTTCACCCTGCGATGGATGGCGCGAATGCCATCGATCGCGCGATCGCGCTCGCGCGCGTCGCCGAACAGGATCATCAGCATCGCGTGCACGGTCGCGTGCAGCCGGCGCACGGACGCCACCGGCCCGTCGCGGAACGAGCTGTGGCCGGCGACGCCCGCTGCGATCAGCGGGTGCGCCATCTGCATCAGAATCGCGCGCGGCCAGCCGAGCACGACGGCGCGCTCGGCATTGACACGACGCGCGATCGACGGAGCTCCCATGTCGCGAGTGTAGCGGAGGCGGGCGCGCGAGCTACGCCCGGCCGAAGACCGCCACGGTCTCCACGTGCGCGGTGTTGGGAAAGAGATCGAATCCCTGGATCGATCCGAGCCGGTAGCCGGCCGCGACGAGCGCCTTCGCGTCGCGCGCGAGCGTGGCCGGATCGCAGGACACATAGACGATGCGCGACGCCGCCAGTTTGATGATGGACGCGAGCGCGTCGGGCGATGCGCCAGTCCGAGGTGGGTCGAGGACAATCGCGTCGAACGCCCCCGCCGACAACGTCGTCGCGACGTCTTCAACCGAGCCGCGACGGACGACGACCTGCGACGACCAGCGCGCGGCATTCAGCTCGAGATCGTCGCCGCTGGCGGCATCGCCTTCGACGGCCGTCACCGTCGCGCCGCGTGCAGCCAGCGCGATCGCAAACAGACCGACGCCCGAGTACAAATCGAGCACGCGCGTACCCGTCGCGTGCGCGAGCACGTGCGACACCAGATCGCCAATCAGAAATCGATTGCCCTGGAAGAACGACGCGCCCGATCGCGTCCATTCGGTCTCCGCAGGGATCGGCGCCTCCTGACCGAACAACGCGCCCGCGCGATCGGTCACGGTCGGAACGCCAGCCAGCGCAATCAATCTCGAACCGGTCCGCATCGTCACGCCAGTGACGCCATCGACCAGACGAGCACGGCCCTCGAGCTGCGCGACCTTCGCGCCCGCCTTCACATCGAGATGCAGGACGCGCATGCTCGCGTCGACGTTCTCCGAGACGACGACCGCCTCGATCAGCGACGCCGCGTCGCCGAGCTGCACGAGCAGCGCTGTGACGGCGGACAACGCGCCGGATCTCAATTGACGCGTCACGGCGGCATCGCACAGCGTGTGCGTGTCTTCGAGAAAGAATCCGGTGCGTCCGCCCTGCACGTGCAGCCGCGCGCGCAGGCGATAGCCTTCCTCCGACGCGCCTGCAACGGACGGCGGATCGATCGTCATGCCGCCGAGACGACGGAACGCGTCGGCCACGATGGCGCCTTTCAACACGCGTTGATGCTCGGGCACGATATGCGCGTAGACCGAGCCGCCGCAGCGCGGATCGCAATACGGCGGACGCCGGAAGGGGCTCGCATCGAGCACGTCGACGACGCCGGCGAAGATCGTGTGACGCACCGTTCGCTCGACTCGCGCGCGCACGCGCTCGCCGGGAATCGCGCCAGAGACCAGCACGACGCGTCCATCCTGACGAGCCAGCATCCGGCCGCCGGCGACTGGACGTTCGACGGTCAATTCGATGGTGCTGGACATCGGCGGATCAGACCTCGAGGGTCGGGAGTCCAAAGCGATCGCGCACGAGCCGATCGACGGTGACGTCGACGCTACGCGTCCAGACATCTGATGCGAGGCGCGATCGGTATGCGGCCAACTCTGCGGCGGCCTGCGTGCGAAGCTCGACGAGAGCATCCTCACCCGCCGCCGCACGGGCGGCGACGAGCAGATCGCGATCGAGATCGACCAGCCGCGCGGCGATCGCGTCCCTCGCCTCGCCGCGCGCATGCCGCGCCTGTTCGTGCAATGCGACCCCCGCCTCGATCGTCGCCGTGACGCGATCACGCAGATCGCTCGGCAGATCCAGCCGGCCCGCCACGCGTGTCAGGCTCGTGACAATGCGATCGAGATGGCGAGACAGCGACGGCTTCTTTGTCTCTTCGATCGTCGCTTCCACTGGCGCGCTCTCGCCCGAGGCCGCTCGAACGCCGGCGATGCCGACCGCGCGCTGCCACTGATCGAAAACGGCGCGCACATCCGGCTCGCAGAACTCGATGCGCAGCGGCCGTGTCGATCGGCCCGTGCGATGTCGCTCGGCCTTCTGATCGATCCCGCGGCAGGCGATGCTGAACGGAATGCCGGCCAGCGCCCAGTCACGCACGAGCTGAAAGCCCGCGCCGACGATGCGGACGAGATGGCCACCGTTGACGCGCGTCAGATGCTCTTCGACGCGGCGGCAGTATTCGCCGACATCAACGGCGCCGGCGTCGGGCGATGCGGTCAACGGATCGATCACGCGGTCACGACTCCCAGATCACTTCGCCGGCGATGATGCGCTCGATTCGGCCGTCCACGTCGACGAGCAGCGCGCCGTCGGCGTCGATGTCCCTCGCCCGGCCGCGCCGATCGACGCCGCGCTCGGCCCATCGCACCGCCGCGCCGTGCAGGCCGCGGCGGCCAAACGTCCGCCAGTCCCGGCAAATCGCCTCGCGGCCGTCGGCGTGCAGCCGGTCCATGATCGCACGCAGCCGCGCGAGCAGCGTGACGAGACAGGGCGCGCGATCGATCGGCCGGCCGAGCTCGGTCTCGATCGACGTTGCGCGCCCGGCCAGTTCCGGCGGATAGCTCGTCGCGCGCAGGTTGACGCCGATGCCGACGACGACCGCGTCGAGCCGGCCGCCGGCGCTCGCGCCCTCAGACAGAATGCCGCCCAGCTTGCGCCAGGGACGGCCGATCACGATGTCGTTCGGCCACTTGAGCTCGATCGGCAGCCTCGTCAGCTCCTGAATCGCCTCGGCCGCCGCGATGCCGGCCGCGAGCGTCAGCACGGGTACGACTTCGGCGGCCAGTCTCGGGCGCACGATCACGGAGAGATACAGCCCCGACTCCGGCGGTGAGAACCAGTCGTGGCCGCGGCGCCCACGGCCGCGCGTCTGGAGATCCGCGAGGACCGACGTCCCTTCGGGCGCGCCGGACAGCGCGAGCGCCAGCGCGGCGTCGTTCGTCGATCCGATCTCCGCCGCATACCGCAGCGACGCGTACGGGCCGAGCGCCGGCTCGGCCGCCGCGAGCGCGACGGCGATGTCGTCGGGAATCGCGTCGAACATCGCTACGTGTCGATTTCGAAGCTGATGTCGGCCGCCGGCGCGGAGTGCGTGAGCGCGCCGACGGAGATGTCGTCCGCGCCGCTGCCGGCGAGCCGTGCGACGCGCTCGATCGTCATGTTGCCACTGAGCTCGACACGCGCCCGGCCGGCAATCCGCTCCACCGCGACGCGCGTCATCTCGTCGTCGAAGTTGTCGAGCATGATGACGTCGGCGGCGGCCGCCAGCGCGTCGTCGACCTGGGCGAGCGACTGCGCCTCGACTTCGATCGGCAGCGTGATGCCCGCGGCGCGCACGTGCCGCACCGCGTTGGCGATGCCGCCGGCGATGCGGATGTGGTTGTCCTTGACGAGCACGCCGTCGAACAGTCCCGTGCGGTAGTTGGCGCCACCGCCGCAGCGCACGGCGTACTTCGCGATGGCGCGCTGCATCGGCGCGGTCTTGCGCGTGTCGAGAATGCGCACGCCGCCGCGAGCCGCGTCCACGTACGCGCGCGTCAGCGTCGCGATGCCCGACAGCGCCTGCAGCAGATTCAACGCCGTGCGCTCCGCCGTGAGCAGCGAGGCCGCGGAGCCGCGCACCGCGGCAATCGAGGCGCCCGGCACGCAGACCTCACCGTCAGCGATTCGGACGTCGAAGGTCAGCGCCGGATCGACCTGCGCGAACACTTCCCGCGCGACATCGATGCCGGCGAGGACCAGCCGCTGCTTGGCCACGAAGACGCCTTCGCCGCGAACGTCAGCCGGCACGACGGCGCGCGTCGTGACATCGCCGGCGCCGATGTCCTCGGCGAGCGCCTGGCGCACCAGCTCGCGATACGTCTGCGGATCGGGGCGGTCAGGCATCGGGCGTCTGCGGCTCGATCGTCACGGCTAATTGATCCGCCTCGAAGCCCACGGCGCGCACGTCGACGACGTTGTTGCCGGCGAGCACGTCGCGCGACACCGCCGACCACGCTCGCTCGCTGCCCTTCGGCATCGTGAGACTGAGGCGAACCGGCACGCCGAAACCGAGCTTGAGCAGCGACCGCTCCTGGCGGATGCGCGCGGTCACGTCCGACGCGGCGCGGCTGGCCGTGTGATCGTCCGCCTGCGACGCGTCAATCAATCCGTCGACGACCTCTTCCGCCGTCGGCCACGCGGCGCGATGCACGGATCCCATCTGCCACCACGACCAGACCTCTTCGGTGACGAACGGCAGGAACGGCGCGAACAGCCGAAGCAGAACCGACAGCGCCCGCGTCGACGCCGCGACCGCGGACGCCGCGGCCGCGTCATCGGCGACGCGCCGGCGCTTGACGAGCTCGATGTAGTCGTCGCAGAACCACCAGAAGAGATCTTCCGTCTCGCGCAGCGCCGACGCGTAGTCGTACGCGTCGAGATGCCGCGACACGTGCCGCACGAGATCGGCCAGGCGCCACAGCATGCCGCGATCGAGCGGCTCCGCGATCGCGCCAGCCGGCGTCGTCTTCGCGAGCACGAACTTCGACGCGTTGAGCAGCTTGATCGCGAGCCGGCGGCCGATCTTCATCTGGCCGGCATCGAACGCCGTGTCGACGCCTGGCCCGCCGCGCGCGGCCCAGTAGCGCACGGCGTCCGAGCCGTGCTCCTCGAGCAAGCCCATTGGCGTGACGACGTTGCCTTTGGACTTCGACATCTTCTTGCGGTCGGGATCGAGCACCCAGCCGGAGATGGCCGTGTTGGCCCACGGCAGCTGATTCTCGAGCAGATGCGATCGCAGCACCGTCGAGAACAGCCACGTGCGAATGATGTCGTGCGCCTGCGGACGCAGATCCATCGGGAACGTGCGCGCGAACAGATCCGGATCGCGTCGCCAGCCGCAGACGATGAACGGCGTCAGCGAGGACGTCGCCCACGTGTCCATGACGTCGGGATCGCCGACGAACCCGCCGGGCACGCCGCGCTGATCGGCGCGGAATCCATCGGGCACGTCGGTGGACGGATCGATCGGCAGCTGGGCTTCAGTCGGCAGCAGCGGCGCGTCGTAGTCCGTCGTGCCGTCGGGCCGCACGCGATACCACACGGGGAACGGCACGCCGAAGAAACGCTGGCGGCTGACGCACCAGTCGCCGTTGAGGCCGTTCACCCAGTTCTCGTAGCGCGCGAGCATGTGCGACGGCACCCAGTGCAGCGCGCGGCCGCGCTCGAGCAGCGTCTCGCGCAGCTCCATCGTCTTGATGAACCACTGCCGGCTCGTCACGATCTCGAGCGGACGATCGCCCTTCTCGAAGAACTTGACGTGATGCGTGATTGGCCGCGGCTCGCCAATCAGATCGCCGGTCTCGCGCAGCAACTCGACGATGCGCGTGCGCGCTTTCGACGCGGACAGTCCGGCCATCGAGTCGTAGTGCTGTTGCGCGGACGTCGCGTCGCGCGACTCCCAGCCGGTGCTGCCCCACGTCAGCGGCCGCAGCGTGCCGTTGGCCTGGATGATCGCGCGGACCGGCAATCCCAGCTCGCGCCACCAGACGACGTCGGTGACGTCGCCGAAGGTGCAGATCATCGCGATGCCCGTGCCTTTTTCCGGATCGGCGAGCGGATGCGGGCGCACCGGCACGGGCACACCGAACAGCGGCGTGATCACCTCGCGCCCGAACAGCGGCTGATACCGCTCATCGTCTGGATGCGCGACGAGTGCGACACACGCCGGAATCAGCTCGGGACGCGTCGTGTCGATCTCGACGGCGCCGTCGCCGGACGCGTACGCGAACCGGATGCGGTGATATGCACCGGGCATCTCGCGGTCTTCGAGCTCGGCCTGCGCGACCGCCGTGCGGAAGTCGATGTCCCACAGCGTCGGCGCTTCGAGTTGATACGCCTGTCCGTGCGCGAGCGCGTCGAGGAACGCAGCCTGCGACACGCGACGCGCGTCAGGGCCGATCGTCGCGTAGGTCAGCGACCAGTCGACGGACAGCCCGAGGTAGCGCCACAGATGCTCGAACGCCTGCTCGTCCTGTCCCGTCAGCCGCACGCACAACTCGACGAAGTTCGGGCGCGAGACGGAGATCGGCTGCGCACCCGACTTCGCGGGCCGGCCCTGACCGGAGTCGAAGGGCGGCTCGAACGACGCGTCGTACGGCAGCGACGGATCGCAGCGGACGCCGTAGTAGTTCTGCACGCGCCGCTCGGTCGGCAGGCCGTTGTCGTCCCATCCCATCGGATAGAACACGACCTTGCCGCGCATGCGCTGGTAGCGGGCGACGATGTCGGTGTGCGTGAACGAAAAGACGTGGCCGACGTGCAGCGAGCCACTCACCGTCGGCGGCGGCGTGTCGATCGAGTACACGCGCGCGCGCGGCACGGTGCGATCGAATCGATACGTGCCGTCAGCGTCCCAACGGGCTTTCCACTTGTCTTCGAGGCCTTCGAGGGCGGGTTTTTCGGGAATGGACACTCCCTAAAACTCTACTCCGGATTCGCTTTGATCTTCTCGATCTCTTCACGGATGAGACGCTCGGCGGTCTCGACGACGATGCGGCGGACGAGCTCGTCGGTCATCTTGACGAGCACGCGGCGCACGGCATCTTCGACCGTCGCTTCCGTCACCGGAGCCGCGGCGGGCGATGCCGGCGTCGTCGACTGTTCGGCGGCGAGTAGTGCGGAGAACGCGCTGACGAGCGAGACCTTGGCTGAGCCAGCCGCGGTGGCGGCGGCCGCGGGCGACGCAGCGGGCGTGGCCGAAGCCGGCGGCGCGTCGGCCGGACGATGAATCGGATCCGGCAGGCCGAGCTCCCAGACCGGCCGGGCCGGCGGCTCGAGCGGCTCGGGTGCGACAGCGGGGTCGGCGCTGCCGTGCATCACGCGCATGGGACCTCCAGGAATGGGAAACGGCGTCACGGTCGCGGACTCCTCGCGGCGCGACTGCTCGCGGACGAACTCCATGCGATCGCCGGCGGCGGCGCCGACAGGCTGTTCGACGTGTCCGTCGAGCAGCTCTTTCACGCGGCCGATCAACTGCTGCGGCTCGAACGGCTTGACGAGCACACCCTCGCAGCCAATCGCCTGCACGCGATCCTGATCGACCGGCTCGAACGCACCGGCGAGCAGCACGACCGGGACGTCCTTCAACCGCGGCGATGTCTTGACGTGCTCGGCGATCTCGTAGCCATCGACCTCGGGCACGTCGACGTCGGCGAGCACGATGTCCGGCCACTCGCCTTCGAGCCACTGCACGGCACGGCGTCCATCACTGACCGACACGACCCGCACGTCCTCGTGTGCGAACGTGAGCTCGATGACCCGCTGGATGGTGACGCTGTCGTCGGCGAGCAGAAGAGTCTTGGGCATCGTTCGTTACACCGATTCGGAGCGCGCGTGCACGGCGCGGGTGATGACGTCGAGTCCAATCTCCCGCAGCCACGTCATGGACTGGCGCGCCCCGCTCCGCTGGCGCTCAAGGCGCCATTGTATTGCAAGGGGCATGCCCCGGCTCGCACGCGACGACAGAATGGATATCGGCAAAACCCCGCGCAGCTCGCAATCGGCGCGTGCGAGGACGCCGCGCGCGATTACCAGATTGATCGCGCCGCACGATTTTCGGTGCGACGACGGATCGCCCGCTGACAATTGCGCATCTCGATGCACATTTCAGCAATCAGCGGCGCCGCGGCGCACCGTATCAGCCCGTGACGCGGATGGCCAGCAGGCGCTTGGCCGTCTCGCCGCCGATCTCGGCGGCAATCTCGACGATGTAGTCGCCGGGCGGGAACGAGCCGAGCCCGAGCTCGCTCTCCATCTCGTTGGCCGCCGTCTTCGTCGGCGCGGGTAGCGCTGCGATCAGATTACCCGACTGATTCAGCAGCCGCATCGTGACCGCCGGCGTATTGCCCGCCGGTCCGTACGCGCCGAACCGGATCAACAGCCGTTCGGTGCGCGAAAAGACCGGTGTCACGGCCGGCACGGGCGACGCCGATGCGCGCACCTGCTGGAGATCTCTCGCCGTACGGCCGTGATACACGAACGGCGTCGTCAGCACGGGACCGGCGATCGTGAAGTCGGGCACGTCGACGGACGCGTCGAGCGAGTCGAGGCGATTGCCGCGGGCGTTCTGCGCGGTGACGCGGACGCGCACGGATCCCGGCGGCGCGGCGAACGTCACCATTCCGCCAGGCCGGCCTGTCTGCGCGCTGCGCGCGACGGGACCGTTGAAGATCTCTTCGCCCGTCACCGCATCGGCCACGGCTGTGACGTGATCGACGGCGTCGATCGGATCCGATGGCGCGGAGGCCGGCGTCTCCCAGACGAGCGTCACGTTGGCTTTCTCGGCCGGGCCGCGCTCTGCGCCGAGCCACAGCGACACGGCTTTGCCGCGGCCGGGCGCCGTGGCCGTCGCCAAATCATCGAGCGCGCCTTCGACTTCCGCGGGCGGGCCGGGCTTCGGCGGCGCGGAGGCCGCCGCGACCTCTTCGGCGGAGTACGCCCAGTAGCCTTTGCGCGCGCGCACCTCGACGTCCTTCCGCTTGATCCGCACCTGGATCTCGTGGAACTTGCCGTCACGCGGCGCGAGCGACGAGGTGTAGCCGAGCAGATAGTACGCGCTGGCGTCGCGCACCATCTGACGCATGCCGCCGATCGGATCGTTGCGATTGACGATTGCGCGGCCGTCGGTCTGATCGGCGATGACGCGCAGCAGATCGGTCGTCTCCTGCAGCACGCGCCGATCGTCCGTCGGCGAGACGGCGTCGCCGAGGCTGAACTCGAAGTTGGAGAGGCCGCGCGGATCGAGCGTGTAGATCGCGACGTTGTTGCGCGTCGCCGCGCGGAAGATCTTCGTCTGCACGTCGAGCAGCAGGCCGGCGTTGTCGAAGAACGCCTGCGAGTCCGTCTGCGCGGTGCCCGCGTTCGGCGCGAACGATCCGGTCGTCTGCACGCCGACCGGCATCGAGCCGCTCATGCCTTCGGTGACCCACAACAGCGACTTCCGTCCGTCGCGCAGCGTCCCGAGGAACTCGCAGACGTTCGTGATCGCCGCCATCGTGATGTTGTTGCGCATCTGCTCGATCTGTTCGGGCGGCAGATCCTGGTAGCGCGCTTCGAGCGCGTTCATCGGCGCGTACTCGTATTTGCGCCCGACGAAGCCCATGACGTTGGCGGCGATGGCGTCGTGGTCGCGCGAGAACGTCAGGCCGGCGATCGTTGTCAGCGGCGTCGCGAGCGCGACGAGATCGTGGCGCGTCAGCGTGCGCAGGAAATTGGCGACCTGCTGGCGGACGACCATCGCGTTGCCGCGGCGGACGTGATAGTCGTCGAGGAAGATGATGAACAGCCGGTTCTCTTCGCGCGCGGCCTCGCGCGTCTGATCGGCGCTCGACAGGATCTCGCGATCGGCCTGCGGATCGTCGGCCGTCTCGTCGACGGCGATGTACTTGAAGGTCTGAATCGCCTGCAGCTTGCCGCCCTCGCGAATCTCGAAATCATCAGCCGTGAGATCGGACACCGGGCGGCCCTGCTTGTCCGTGACGGCGGCATCGACGACGACCGAGTCGATGCCCGATCGAAACGTCGGGGCCTGCGTCGTATCAGTCTGGCCGCTACCGGAGGCCGACGGTGCGGGCGCCTGCGCGTGCGGAAACGCGAGCGTCGCGGCGATGGCGATGAAGCAGATCAGGCTGACACGTGCGACTCGAGACGTGAGCACGATGGTCACCTTCGGGAGCGGCGCTCCGGGAGGACAGGCGGAAGCTCAATCATAGCATCCGTCCCAGGCCGCCCTCTTCACGTCACGTAGGACGTGCGAAGACCTCGCGCAGCCGACGCGCCGTCTGCGGAAGCTCCTCGGGCAGCACGCGCGTGTCGCCGAAGACGGTCATGAAGCTCGTGTCGCCGTTCCATCGCGGCACGACGTGCAGATGCAGATGATCGAGGATGCCCGCCCCCGCGGGCCGGCCGAGATTGATGCCGAGGTTGAAGCCGTGCGGCCGGTACACCTCGGTGAGGATGCGCTCGGCCTCGCGCGCGAGCGTCATCACCTCGAGCAGCTCCGCATCGTCGAGATCGGCGAGGCTGCCGGTGTGCCGCACGGGCACGACCATGAGATGGCCGTTGTTGTACGGGAACTTGTTGAGGATCACGAACGCGCGCGCGCCGCGATGAACGACGAGCGGCTCAGCGTCACCGGCTTCGACCGCCGCGCAGAAGATGCACGCCGGTGTCGTCGTACTGGCGTCGGTCACGTAGCTCAGTCTCCAGGGGGTCCAGAGACGATCCATCTCACTATCTCTCTATCGCGCTATCGCACTATCGCACTATCGCACTATCGGGGCATCGCACTATCTGCCCTCCATCGGGCCATCGGGCTATCTGCCCAATTGCTCTATCGAGATGTCTCGTCCGGCGTGTGCGGCGTCTCGGGCGCGCCGGCTGCGGCGGCGTCCGCTTCTTCGGCCGCCTTGTTGATCAAGTCCTTCAGCTCCTTGCCGGGCTTGAAGTACGGGACCTGCTTCGGCGGCACGTCAACCTTGTCGCCGGTTTTGGGATTGCGGCCTTTGCGGGGCTCGCGGCGGCGGAGGCGAAACGATCCGAAGCCGCGCAACTCGATCTTCTCGCCGCGATGCAGCGCATCGACGATGCTCTGGAACACCGTGTCGACGATGACCTCGGAGTGCTTCTTGGTGAGGTCCGACACGCGCGACACTTCTTCGACGAGCTCAGCTTTGGTCATTTAGAGGGAGGCTAAAAGGCTTCGCCGATTCCAGACTCCAGGTTCTGAGGTTCCAAAGGTTCCAGGGTTCTGGGGCTCGGGTTCTGAGGTGCAGGTTCTGGGGTTCCAGGTTCTGACGTGCAGACCCCTCGAACCTCCGTAACCCGAACCTCTGAACCGAACCCGGAACCCCCGAACCTCAGAACCCTAGAACCTCACTTGAGATTCTTGAAGTGATCACCCAACGTCACTTCCGGCCGTCCGCTGGTCTGTTCGGCATACGCTTCCCAGTCCGCGCGGTACTCCGCGTCCTTCAGTGCGCGAATGCTGAGGCCGATCTTCCGCTCCTCCGGCACCAGACGAATGATCTTCATCTGATACGCCTCCCCCGCGCGCAGCTCGAGCTTGTCACCGCCCTGCGCCGAGTCGAACTCGGACACATGGATCAGGCCCTCGATGCCGTCGGCGAGCTCGACGAACGCGCCGAAGTTCGTCAGACGCACGACCTTGCCCTCGACGACGTCGCCGACGTGGTGCGTGTCGAAGAACTCCTTCCAGATCCCCGTCTGCAGCTGCTTGAGGCCGAGCGACAGCCGCTGGTTGTCGGCGTCGATGCTGAGCACCTGCGCCTCGACCGTGTCGCCCTTCTTCAGCACTTCCGACGGATGTTTGACCTTGCTCCACGACATGTCCGAGATGTGGATGAGGCCGTCGATGCCGTCCTCGACCTCGACGAACGCGCCGAACTCGGTCAGGTTGCGGACCTTGCCGGTGATCGTCGTGCCGATCGGGTACTTGCCGGAGAGCTCGTGCCACGGATTGCTCTCGACCTGCTTGAGGCCGAGCGAGATGCGGCGCGCGCCCGGATCGACGCCGAGCACCATCGCTTCGACGGTGTCGCCGACGTTGAGGATCTTCGACGGATGCTTGACGCGCTTGCTCCACGACATCTCCGAGACGTGGATCAGGCCTTCGACGCCCGGCTCGAGCTCGATGAACGCGCCGTAGTCGGTCAGGCTCACGACCTTGCCGGACACGCGGATGCCGACCGGGTAGCGCTCGATCACGTTGCTCCACGGATCGGGCACGAGCTGCTTGTGGCCGAGCGAGACGCGCTCCGTGCCCGGATCGTACTTGAGCACGATCACGTCGATCTCGTCGCCGACGTGCACGACTTCCGACGGATGCGTCACGCGGCCCCACGACATGTCCGTGATGTGCAGCAGGCCGTCGATGCCGCCGAGATCGATGAACGCGCCGTAGTCGGTGAGGTTCTTGACGGTGCCGCGCAGCACCTTGCCCTCGGCGAGCGTGTCGAGCGTGGTCTTCTTCTTCTCGGCGTTCTCCTCTTCGAGGAGCACCTTGCGCGAGAGCACGATGTTGCCGCGCTTCTTGTTGACCTTGATGACGCGCATGCGCAGCTCTTGTCCGCGCAAGGCGTCGAGGTTGCGCACGGGACGCACGTCGATCTGCGAGCCCGGCAGGAACGCGCGGACGCCGATGTCGACGGCGAGCCCGCCCTTGATGCGCTCGATGACGCGGCCGATGACGACCTTCTTCTCCTGGTAGGCCTTCTCGACCTCGTCCCAGATCTTCATCTTCTCGGCCTTCTCGCGCGAGAGGACGACGTAGCCGTCGCGATCCTCGGTACGCTCGAGCAGGACGTCGACGGTGTCGCCCGGCTGTGCGGTGACCGCGCCGGTCTCGTCGATGAACTCTTCGATCGGGATGATGCCTTCGGATTTGAAGCCGACGTCGACGATGACTTCGGTCGGCGTCACCTTGACGACCGTGCCTTTGACGACTTCGCCTTCCGCGAGATTGCGGAAGCTGGTATCGTACAACTCAAGCAGGCGCGCATATTCCTGCGGGTCGGAGTCTCCGTCCTGCATCGAGGAGAATGTCGAGAAGCCCGATGGAATTTTCACACCTCCTTGTGTGGATTGTGTCTTCTTGGTCACGTCTGCATTGGACATTTCGTTCCCGGTCCTCCTCAAGTGCGGACTTGATGCCGAATCGCAGCTTCGGCTGGCTGTAGGATAGCCTCGCAGGAAAAGCGATAAGCACTGGATTATCCGATATTTAGGGACTCGGGGTCAACCAGGCTGGAGGGACAGGTCATGGCTGCCAAGAAAGCCGCTCGACGTTCGACGCGACGTTCCCGCTCGAAGCCCGCCCGCACGACGCGAAAGTCCCCGGCCCGCCGCGCCGCGGCCCGTCCCAAGACGCGCAAAACGCGAGCGAAGACTGCCAGGCGCGCGAAGCCCGCTCGCGCCGCCAAGGCCGCCAAGACTCGTCGCACGACGCGGCCGGCCAGGAAGCCTGCGGCTCGCACCGCTCGACGCGCGGTCGCTCGTCGTCCCGTCGCCGCCAAACCCGCTCCACGTCCGGCGGCGCCGCCTGCGCCAAAGCCCGCCGCGGCCAAGGCGCCCACATTGATCAAAGACCGTCGTCCGCGTCCGGCCGCCAAACCGGCGCTCGATCGCGCCCGGCGCGTCCTTCCGGAAGCCGAGCGCACCGAGCGGGAGGCCGACGACCGCCTGATCGCGTCGGCCCGTTCCGGCGGCGAAGAGCTCCAGCACGAGTTGACCGAGCACACCGAGACCAGCCCAACCCTGACGGCCGGCGACGTCGACGCGGACTGGCAGGACGCCTACGCCGTCGGCGACGAAGCGCCGGGCGGCGACAACCCGACGCCGGATCAGGATCGCGTCGACGAGATCGGCAAGGCGCTGGGCGTCAACTACGACGACAACGAAGAGCTCCAGGGCAGCGACAAGATCGTCGAGCGCGATCGGCATCGCTGGGAGCTCGATCCCGCCTCGTCCGACGATTGGCCGCACGATCGAGACAAGGACTAGGGACGGGCTACGGGCTACGGACGGATCGAACCTCTGGACAAGATGTAGCCGCGGGGCTTCAGCCCCGCGCCCCCCACGCCTCACGCCGCGTCCCTCGGCAGGCGAAACGCGATCGTCGTGCCTTGACCTGGGACACTCTCGGCGCGGATCGAGCCGCCGTGGGCTTCGACGAGGCGTCGCGCGATTGTCAGGCCCAGGCCCGATCCCGACGAGCCCGTGCCTTTGTAGAACCGATCGAACACGTGCGGCAGGTCCGCAGGCGCGATGCCCGATCCCGTGTCCGAGACGCGCACGTCGACGGCCGCCGATGACGAGTCGATGGCGATGCGGATCTGGCCCGCCCGCGGCGTGTAGCGCAGCGCGTTGGCGACGAGGTTCGTCAGCACTTCGCGGATGCGGACGGGATCGATCGTGACCGGATCGATCTCGCCAGCCGGCGCGTCGACGCGAAGCGTGATCCCCGCCTCCTGCGCCTGCCCGTCGAGCGACGCGACGACGTCGTTGGCGAGCGCCACGAGGTCCGTCGGCTCTTTCGCGAGCGCGAGCGCGCCGCCCTCGGCCGTCGCGAGCGTCCGGAGATCGTCGACGAGCCGCGCGAGCACGCGCGTGTCGTCGAGCAATCCCTGCAACCGTTCGTCGTCTCGTGGATAGACGCCGTCGATGAGCCCCTCGAGCGTCCCCTGCACGATCGCGAGCGGCGTACGCAGCTCGTGCGCGATGTCGGCCATGAGCTGCCGCCGTGCGGTGTCCTGCGCCTCGAGCTCGGTCGCCATCGCGTTGAACGCGCGCGCGGTGTCGCCAATCCACGCGGGACCGGACGACGGCACGGTCACACGCACGCGATAGTCGCGCTGTCCGATGCGCTCGGCGGCCGAGACGATGTCCGCGACGGGCGCCGCGAGACGCCGGATGACGAGCGCGACGACTCCCGCGGCGACGGCACACACGAGCAGCAGCTGGGCCGCGCCGAGCGGCACGCCGCGGACGCCGCGCAGGGCTTGAAAGCCGAGCGCCAGCATCCACAGCAGCCCCCACGCAGGCCAAAAGCTCATCCACCCGGATCGCCGGACGAAGCGCGTGCGGCGGACGCGCCGATAGCTCCAGCGATCTCTCGGCGGCCACGGCTCATCCTCCGGCCACCACGGCGGGGCACGCCATCCGCGAAACGGCGGGCGCGGGCGCGAGGAAGCCATCACTCTGCGAATTTGTACCCGATGCCGTACACGGTGAGGAGATAGCGCGGCCGGTGCGGGTCCGGCTCGATCTTGCGGCGGATGTTCTTGACGTGCGCGTCGATCGCCCGCTCGAACGACTCCACCGCGGTGCCGCGCACGGCGTCGAGCAGCTGCGCTCGCGTGCACACGCGGCCGGGATAGCGCGCCAGTGCGGCGAGCAGCAGGAACTCCGTCGGCGTCAGATCGATCGCCGCGCCGTTCCGCTCGACACGCATGCGATCGGCGTCGATCGTCAGATCGGCGACGGTGAAGACCGGCGCGCGCGACGCCGCATGACGCGCGCGCCGGAGCACGCTCGTCACGCGCGCCACGAGCTCACGCGGGCTGAAGGGCTTGGTGACGTAGTCGTCGGCGCCGACGTCGAAGCCGCGGAGCCGATCGGCCTCGTCGACGCGCGCCGTCAGCATGATGATCGGCACGTCGGACTCGCGGCGAATCGCGCGCGCGACCTCGAGGCCGTCCAGGCGCGGCAGCCCGAGGTCGAGCACGATCAGATCCGGATGCTTGCGGCGCGCCAAATCGAGCCCGCTCGCGCCATCGGCCGCCAGCACGACCGAGAAGCCCGCGCGCGCCAGATAGTCCCGTGCAATCGTCGCAATCTGGCGCTCGTCATCGACGACAAGAACGGTCGACATGGCTCGATGACGCGCAGACGCGCCGGGCCGATCCTATACCGGCCGCTGGGTCGAGTCCGGCCGCGTCGAGCCGGATCCGGCCGACGCGCCCATGCGCTCGTGCGCGCGGCGATGCCAGTCGTCCCATTCGTCGCGGTCGTCGTGCCACGGCGGTGCGTAGTACCGGCGATAGCGCCACGGCCGGCACCACGCCCCCCAGAACATCCATCGCAGCCCGCCGAAGATCCAGAACATCACGAAGAACATCCAGATGCCGCCGAACGGGAAGAACATCCACACGCGGCGGCCGGCAGCCTGGCCGGCGGCGTCGCCGGCCGTATTCACCCCGGCGACATACGCTACGGCCGCAACGGCCAGGAGCACCACGGACGTCACCGCCCACGGCACCCACGGCGCGCGCCGTTCCATTCGATCGTCCATACGTCACGTCCTTTCTCCGGCGTCTCGCCGGACCAGGACAGCGTGAAGGGGAATTGTGGAGAGAGGATGAAGGCGGGCTACGGGCTTCAGGCTGCGGGCTGCAGGCTGCGAATAGAAAAGGGCCGCGGCATGTCGTGGACAGCCGCGGCCTTTTCGAACTTCGACGTTCGAACTTCTCGCGCCCCTACCCCGCTACGCGACGCGATTGAATCGGCACCGGCTCCGGCCGGCGCGGCTTGGCGGCGGGCTTGTCCATCTTGTCCATCCCGGCGCGCTTGACAGCCAGCTCGCGCAGCCGCAACTCGAGCGCGGCGGCGCGCTTGGCCGCCTCGAGCGCCTTCGACGGATCGTGCCCCGTGAACCGCGGCGCCGGAGGATTGGCATGCTCGAAGACAGCCGGCCACGTCTCGCCACACGAGGCGCAGAACCACTGCGGCGGCTGTCTCTCGCCGTGCTCGTCGACGGTCGGCGGCAGCAATCCGAGCGGTCGCGGGTGATGACAGCGCGTCAGGCGCCAGATGCCGAATCCCGCGAGGCAAAGTCCGAGAAACACCAACCAGGCCGGATGCCGCGTGAGTGTTCCGGCGGCAGCGGCAAAGACGACGAGCGACGTCACCCCAATGAGCCGATCCATGACAGCACCTCGTCCCGCGCGACGGCGGTCGGGTCTCGAAGTCCGCAAGACGAGTGCCACGACGCGCAATCCGCGGAAGGTCACATCACCTTGGGAAGCCGGCGCGGTGGGTCGTGGCTTGCCCAATAGGAACGCGGCGTGCCCAATAAGAGGCGGTTTCTGCCAGCATCGGAGTGCGGTCCGCCGATCACGATCACAAATCTGAACGACGAAAAGAAATGCCGGTCCCCTGGCCGGACGACACGCGCAGATGCCGCGGCCGGCGCAGGCTCTGCTCCGCGATGACGGTGACGATCGCGACCGTCGGGATGGCGATGACGGCGCCGAGGATGCCGGTGAGCTCCCAGCCGATCAACAGGCCGCACATCACGGCGATGGCGCCGATGCCGACGCGCTCCTCCATGATCTTCGGGACGAGGATGTTCGCTTCGATCTCGTGGAGCACGGTGAAGAAGATCGCGACGCCGAACGCCAGCTCCGCGGAAACGGTCCAGGAGGCCATGACTGCGACGGCGCCGGCGAGGATCGGCCCGACCATCGGCACGGCCTCGCCGAGCGCGGCAACGAACGCGACGACGTAGAAGAACGGCACGCCGAGCGTGCCGAGAACCGACGCGGTGACGATGCCCATGATCGCCCCGACGATGAGCGTGCCCTCGATCCAGTGCGTGATGCGGACGACGCACTCGCGGATGGCCTCCCGCACGTGCTCCTGCCGCGGCTCCGGCGCGAACCGCAGCAGGAACCACGCAGTCGTCTCGCCCTGCACGACGATGTAGTAGCTGAGGATGATGACGCTGATCGCGGCCGCGATGAGGCCGGCGAAGGTGAATCCAGCCGTGAGCACGGTGTTCATCGATCGCAGCGCGTCGGTGCGCGGCACGTTCTGCACGGCTTCCTGGAACGTGACGTGCCGGCTGACGAGGCCGTACTGACGCAGGATCTCCTGCAATCGATCGAACTCGTGCGGCAGCGTCGTCCACAGCTCACTCGCCTGCACCATGAATGGCTCGAGGACGACGACCGCGATGCCGGCGATGACGCCGATGACAAGCGCGTAGACGACGAGCGCCGCGATCCATCGGCGAACGCGCCATCCACGCGGCAGCCGCCAGGACTCGATGGCCTGGACCGGCCGCGCGACGCCGGCGGCGACGAGCAGGCTCAGGTAGATGATGAGCAATGCCCAGCGCGCCCACCAGGCAATCGCGAGTGTGATCGCCACCGCGGCGACGACGCCCGCCGCGAGCGCCGTCCGCCGCAGGAATACGGCATCAGCGTCACCGATCGGTCCGGTCATCCTCCACCCCGTTCTCCGCGCCGCCGAGAGCGATTCACGTCACGCCGCGCACCGTGTCGCTCAGCACGGTCAGGGCGAGACGGCCGCGTCTCGGTGTCCCCTTGACCAGCGCCTCGCCGAAGTGCGCGGCTTGCTCGACGCTGACGCGCGGGGGCATCGGCGGCAGCCCGAAGACGACGTCGACACCCCACGCTTCGAGACTGTCGAGCAGTTGATCGGCGGCCGTCATGGTCTCAACACGACTTTCGTGCAGCGATCGTCCTTGTCGCGGAACATCCGATACGCCTCGGGCGCATCGTCGAGCCGCAGGTGATGACTGATGACGATGGACGGATCGATCTCGCTGCGCTCGATTCGTTCGAGCAACGCGGGCAGATACCGGTGGACGTGCGTCTGCCCCATCTTCAGCGTCAGGCCTTTCGCGAACGCCGCGCCGAACGGCACCTTATCGAGGAAGCCGCCGTAGACGCCGGGAATCGACACCGTGCCGCCCTTGCCGCAGTGATAGATCGCCTGCCGCAGGACGTCGAGCCGATCGGTCGCCATGTGCGCGCGTCTTCAGATCGTCGTACGCGGCCCCAATCGATCCGTGCGCGTGCGCCTCGAGACCGACCGCGTCGATGCACGCATCGGGCCCGCGGCCGTCGGTGAGCATGCGCAGGCGTTGGCCGACGTCTTCCGCCGCGAAATCGATGACGTCGACGTGACCCGCCGACGCCGCGAGCGCCAGCCGCTCCGGAATGCGATCGATCGCGATGACGCGATCGGCGCCGAGCAGGAGCGCGCTGCGGATTGCGAACTGTCCGACGGGCCCGCACCCCCACACCGCGACGACAGCCCCGCGTGTGATCTGGCACTGCTCGGCCGCCATGTAGCCGGTCGGCAGGATGTCGGACAGGAACAGCACCTGCTCGTCGGCCAACGTCGACGGGATCTTCAGCGGGCCGATGTCGGCAAACGGCACGCGGACGTACTCCGCCTGTCCGCCCGGATAGCCGCCGTAGAGATGCGAGTACCCGAACAGCCCCGAGCCGCTGTAGCCGTAGAGCTTCTCGAGCATCCACGCGTTCGGATTCGAGTTGTCGCACAGCGCCCAAAGCTCGGCCGTGCACGCCTGACAACGCCCGCATGCGATCGTGAACGGCACGACGACGCGATCGCCGGGCCGCAGGTTCGTGACGGCCGCTCCGACCTCGACGACTTCACCCATGAACTCGTGGCCGAGAATGTCTCCCTTGGCCATCGTCGGAATGAAGCCGTCGTACAGATGCAGATCCGATCCGCAGATCGCGGTCGCCGTGACTTTGATGATCGCGTCGCGTGGATTCAGGATGTGCGGATCCGGGACATGCTCGACGCGGACGTCCTCCCGTCCATACCAACAGACGGCCTTCATGCGCGTGCTCCGATCGTGTTGAAAAACCAGGTGCGCGCGCCGCCGGCGCGATGATCGGCGCGCGGGATCTCGCCGGCCTCCATCACCTGCTTGAATCGCCGCAGATCCTCACGCAGCAGCGCCGCGGGCGAATGGCCGAGCAGCGAGGCGAGCGACGCGCCCGTCTTGCCGAACGGCGGCTCGTATTGCAGCAGCACGTGCACCGCCGTGCCTCCGCGCGGCAACGCCTGGAATCGCACGGACCCGGCGCTCGCGACGTCCGCGCCAGGTAGCGAGCGCCACGCGAGCCGCGTCGGCGGTTCATCGTTGATGATGGCGGCGTCCCATTCCACCTTCAGCCCGGCCGGCGCGCGGATCACCCAGTGCGACTGACGCTCGCCGCTGAGGTCGACGCGCTCGATGGCGCGCATGAAGTTGGGCAGGTCGTCGAACCGGCGGAAGCGCTCGAACACTTCTTCGACGGGCCGCGCGATGGTGACGCTCGCCTCGAGCCGAATACCGCGCGGGCCGCCAAGGGCTTTGCGCGTGTCGTCGCGCATGCGCCACTGCTGCCGCAGCGCCGTGACGGGACATCTGCCGGTGACGCCTCGCAACACGAGGCCCGTTCCCATCGCGAGCCCGGCGAGACGCCGACGCGGCTGTCGCGCGGACAGCGCGATCACCGCTCCGCCGCTGATCACGGAGGCCAGCCGCTCGAGATCGCTGATGTTCTGATGCATAGATCCTCCTTTCGGGCTACGGGCCACCGGCTAACCTGACGACTTGCGAGCCACGTTCTACGGATCGTGCGACGCGCGGACGCGTTCGGGCTCCGCCGTCTCCGCGAGCACGTCCTGCGCCGCCTGCATCCGCAGCCGCTCGACGCTCTCGTACTGCACACGCGCGCGGGCCTCGAGCCGCCGGCAGTCGACGTCACCAAGGGCGGGATGTGCCATCGCGATCGTGCCGAGCGCCCGCCAGAGCA
>DASZVJ010000188.1:0-8970 GCA_035547155.1 Vicinamibacterales bacterium | reverse complement strand
GCGGACAGCGCCTTCAGCTCGTAGACCTGCGATCGCGACTGGATGGTGACCGGCACCTGGTGCAGCTCGGTCGTCGCCATCATGAACTTGACGTACGGCGGCGGCTCTTCGATCGACTTCAGCAGCGCGTCGAACGCGTTCTTCGACAGACGATGGACTTCGTCGATGATGAAGATCTTGAAGCGGTCGCGCATCGGCGCGATCGACAGCGGCTCGACGATGACCTCACGGACGGCGTCGACGCCGGTGTACGTCGCGCCGTCGATCTCGAGCACGTCGACGTCGCGGCCCTCGGCGATCTCGCGGCACGCGTCGCACACGCCGCACGGCTCGCCCGTCGGCCCGTTCACGCAGTTCAGCGCCCGCGCCAGAATCCGCGCCGTCGTCGTCTTGCCGACGCCGCGCGGGCCCGCAAAGATGAACGACTGCGCCAGCCGCCCGCTCGCGATCGCATTGCGCAGCGTGTCGACGACGCCGCGCTGGCCGATGACGTCTTCGAAGCGCTGCGGGCGCCATTTGCGGGCGAGGGCGACGTGGGACATGGAAGAAAAGAGATTCCACGCGCCCGACCGCGGCCCGGAGGGCCTGCGGCACAGCACAGGATCGACTTAGCGCTGCTGCCTTCCGGCCCTGACGCGGTTCGTCGGCTGAACTTGCACAGGGTCCGGACCGCGGTCCGACGCGTGGTGCTCTGCGAGTCTACCAAGGAACGGACACCGCGTGGGACCGCCGGCCGGCCGCGCGCGACGTGTGAGAGGATCGCGGCCCATGGCCGCCGACATCGCGCCGGCCGCGCCCGCGTCCGGCGGGTGGCGGCGCTGGATTCCCGCCGCGTCGATGCTGCTCGTCTCGCTCGTGAGCTACATCGACCGCAACACGCTCGCGCTGCTGGCGCCGACGATGCTGGCGGAGCTGCACCTGTCGGCGGAACAGTACGGCTACGCGATTTCTGCGTTCTCCATCGCCTACATGATCGGCAATCCGGTGTGGGGCTGGGCGCTGGATCGCTACGGGCTGCGGCGCGGGATGACGGCGTCGGTGCTGACGTGGACGATCGCGTCGGTGTCGCACGTGTTCGTGCGCGGTCTCTCAGGCCTGGCGACGGCGCGCGCGGCGCTGGGCTTCGGCGAAGGCGCGGCGTTTCCCGGCGGCCTGCGCGCCGTCGTGCAGACGCTGCCGCCGGAGAGTCAGTCGCGCGGCATCGCGATCGCCTACAGCGGCGGCTCGCTCGGCGCCATCGTCACGCCGATCGTCATCACACCTGTCGCCGCGTTGTGGGGCTGGCGCGCCGCGTTCTGGTTCACGGGTGCGCTCGGCGCCGCGTGGCTCGTGCTGTGGCGCGCGATCAGCCGGACGCCGGCGTTGCAGCATGCGGGCGCCGGCTCGGGCGCGATCGCGGCGGACAGCGACGACCGGCCGCGGCCGCGCGCCGGCGATCGCGACATCTGGGCCTACATGTGTCTCTACGCGCTCGGCTCGCTGCCGCTCGCGTTCATCCTCTACGGCGCGTCGATTTATCTGCATCAGGCGATCGGGCTCACGCAAATCCAGATCGGATCGGTGCTGTGGATTCCGCCCGTCGGTTGGGAGATCGGCTACTTCTTCTGGGGATTCGTGATCGATCGCACGTTGGCGCGCGAGCCTGGCGGATCGATGCGGCGCTGGTGGCTGATGCTGATCGCGACGCTGCTCAGCCTGCCGCTGGCGCTGACGCCGTTGGTATCCGGCGCGGCCGCAACGCTCGCGCTGCTGTTTCTCGCGACGTTCGCAGCTGGCGGCTTCATCATGCTGGCCGTCGCCTTCGCCACGCGCGTGTACTCGAGCGCATCGTCGGCGCTGATCTCGGGCCTCGGATCGGCCGCCTGGTCCGGCCTCGTCGCACTCGTGATGCCATCGTTCGGCCGCCTGCTCGATCTGCACCGCTACGGCATCGCGTTCGCGATCGTCGCTGCATGCCCCGCGCTCGGATTCGTGATCTGGTCGGCGCTGCGACGGCGTTAGGGACCAAGGGACCGGGGGACGAAGGGGATGACGGGTTCGCCTACAATGGCGCTTCCATAACCATGCGTTTCGCCAAACATCTTCTGTGGGCCGGCGTGGCCGTGCTCGCGGCCTACGCGCTGGGCGCGCTCGCGACCACGCGCGGCGAGCCCGTCAACAGCCTGTGGATCGTCGTCGCCGCGGCCGGCACGTATCTCATCGGTTTCCGCTTCTACGCCAAATGGATCGCCGCGCGAGTGATGGTGCTCGACGACAGGCGCGCGACGCCGGCGGAGCGGCTGCGCAACGGCCACGACTTCGAGCCGACGAACAAGTGGATTGTCTTCGGCCATCACTTCGCGGCGATCGCCGGTCCCGGCCCGCTCGTCGGCCCGACGCTCGCGGCGCAATTCGGCTATCTCCCCGGCACGCTGTGGATCATCGGCGGCGCCGTGCTCGCAGGATGTGTGCAGGATTTCGTGATCCTGTTCGCGTCGATGCGGCGCGACGGCAAGTCGCTCGGCCAGATGGCGAAGGAAGAGATCGGCACGATCGGCGGCTTCACCGCGCTCGTCACCGTGCTCCTGATCATGATCATCCTCCTCGCCGTCGTCGCGCTCGTCGTCGTCAATGCGTTGCGGGACAGCCCTTGGGCGACGTTCACGATCGCGGCGACGATGCCGATCGCGGTGCTGATGGGGATCTATCTGCGTTTCTGGCGGCCGAGCAAGGTGCTCGAGTGCTCGCTCATCGGCTTCGTGCTGCTGATCGCGAGCATCTTCGGCGGACAGGCCGTCTCGCACTCGCCCACGCTCGCGCCGTGGTTCACGTTCGGCGGCATGACGCTGGCGATCATGGTGATCGTCTACGGCTTCCTCGCGAGCGCGCTGCCGGTGTGGCTGCTGCTTGCGCCGCGCGACTATCTCAGCACCTTCATCAAGCTCGGCGTCGTGCTGCTGCTCGCCGTCGGCATCCTGCTCGTCCATCCGACGCTGCAGATGCCGGCGCTGACGCAGTTCATCGACGGCAACGGCCCGGTCTTCAAGGGCAAGATCTTCCCGTTCGCGTTCATCACGATCGCGTGCGGATCGATCTCCGGCTTCCATGCGCTGATCGCGTCGGGCACAACACCCAAGATGCTCGCGCGCGAGTGGCACGCGTGGCCGATCGGCTACGGCGGCATGCTGCTCGAGGGCTTCGTCGCGATCATGGCGATGATCGCCGCGTGCGTGATGGCGCCGGGCGTCTACTTCGCGATCAACGCGCCCGCCGGCGTCGTCGGCGCGGCGCCCGCCGCAGCCGTTGCGACAATCTCGTCGTGGGGATTTCCCGTCACCGTCGATCAGATGGCCGGCCTCGCGCGACAGGTCGGCGAGCAGACGCTGTTCGCGCGCACCGGCGGCGCGCCGTCGCTCGCGCTCGGCATGGCGCACATCTTCTCGACGAGCCTCGGCGGCGCGTTCGTGAGCTTCTGGTACCACTTCGCGATCATGTTCGAGGCGCTGTTCATCCTGACGATCATCGACGCGGGCACGCGCGTCGGGCGCTTCATGCTGCAGGATTTGCTCGGCCACATCTCGGCGCCGCTCGGCCGCACGAGCTGGATGCCCGGCGTCCTGTTCTCGAGCGCGCTCATCGTCGGCGCGTGGGGCTACTTCCTGATTCAGGGCGTGCGCGATCCGCTCGGCGGCATCAACTCGCTGTGGCCGCTGTTCGGCATCGCGAACCAGCTGCTTGCAGCCGTCGCGCTCTGCGTGGCGACGACCATCCTCGTGCGGATGCACGGCGCGCGGTACATGTGGATTACATGTCTGCCGCTCGGCTGGCTGCTGGCGGTCACGCTGACGGGCGCGTACCAGAAGATCCTCTCGCCGCTGCCCGATCTCGGCTTCCTCGCACAAGCCGCGCAGCTGCGCGCCGCGCTCGACGCCGGTACGATCGCCGCCGCGCGCGTGCACGCGACCGAAGTCCTCATCGTCAACGCGCGCCTCGACGCGGCCGTCTGCGCGGTGTTCGCGATCCTCGTCGTCACGATCGCGCTCGATTCGATCCGCACGTGGGCCGGCGTGCTGCGCGGCACCGTCGCGCGGACGACGACGGAATCGCCGTTCGTGGCGACGCAGCTGAATGCGGAGGAGCTGTGAGGGGCTTACGGCTTGGGGCGTGGGGCTCGGGGCGTGGAGGCTTACGGCTTATGGCTTACGGCTTACGCGTCCTGCGCGGCCTCGTGCACGAGCTGTCCGATCAGCGCGCGTATGCGCAGCATCTGCAGGCGCACGGCCGCACGCACAGCGCGGCCGAATGGCGGCGGTTCAGCGACGAGCGGCTGAAGGCCAAATTCGGCCGGCCGAAGTGCTGCTGACGACCACGCAATCTCACCGGCGAGTCGCCGGCGGGGCGAGCAGCTCGGTCGCGCGCTGCACTTGCATCGACAGTCGATCGATCGCGGCCGCGGTCGTCACCGCCTGCTGCTCGGCTTCCGTCCATCGACGCTGCTCGATCGCCTCGCGCACGCCCGGCAGGGTCTTGACGCCGTATCCCGTGTAGAGCCCGGGCGCGTAGAGCACGTGCTTGAACCAGGGCCGCCGCGGCAGGCCGTCGTCGCTGACGAGCGCGCGCTCGCTGTCGATGAGCGCCGCGTCGAGCGCGGGCTGCGCCGCAGCCGGGACGCCGCCATCGGACGCCAGTGCCGCCTGCAGCGCGCGATCGTAGCGGGCCGCGACGCCGCTGAGGCGCGTCAGCGCGTTCCGCAGCGGCGCGAGGTTCAGATACGGCACGGGATCGCGCGGCGATGGCGGCATGTATGTCTCGCGCGGATCGGCCGTGAGCTTCAACGTGCCGTCTGCGAGACGCCGATTGAGCTCCGTCGTCTCGGCACGCGTCGTGTCCGCCAAGGCGCTGACCTCGGCTGCGTAACGCGACACGGTGTCCGACAACGGACCGAAGCGGAACGGCAGCACATCCGCGTCCGCCAGCCGCAGCACGAGCCGGCCGCCGACTTTCGCGAGCGCGATGCCGTAGCGCAGCTCGGGATCGACGAAGCGCATGTAGGCGTCGATCGAATCGAAGATCGAGTGATACGAGCCCCCGCCGCTCTCGCCATCGAAGCCGATGTCGAGCGACGCGATGCCGAGGTGCTGCAGGAAGGGCGTGTAGTCGGACCCGGATCCGAGCGCATTGATGGACAGGTCCGCGCGGCCGCGAATCTCGCGCAGCTGCTCCGGCGTGCCTTGGGTGATTCGCCGCGCCCGTGCGCGCTCGAGCACGGACACACCGGTCTCGGGATCGATCACGTCGCGCGCGACCTCGCCGGCGAGCGTCTCGAGGCTGTGCGATCCGCCGACGGACAGGAAGCCGCGGCCGTTCATGTCCGAGTTCACGTACGCGACGACGTGACGCTGCAGATCCGCGGCGTGCGTCTCGACCCACTCCGTCGATCCCAGCAGGCCCGGCTCTTCCGCATCCCACAGCGCATAGACGATCGTCCGCTTCGGCCGCCATCCGGCCTTCACGAGATCGCCGACGCCGCGCGCCTCCCCGAGCAGCGCGACAGCGCCGCTCACGGGATCCGCGGCGCCGTTGACCCACGCATCGTGATGATTGCCGCGAATGATCCACTCGTCCGGCCGCTCAGCACCTGGCAACCGCGCGATCACGTCGTACGCCGGCTTCAGGCTCCAATCGAACGCGAGCTTCAGATGCACCGTCGTCGGTCCGGGACCGAAGTGGTACGTGAGCGGCAGCGCGCCGCGCCAGTCCACAGGCACGACGGGACCGGACAACGCGCGCAGCAGCGGCTGCGCGTCGTGCCACGAGATCGGCAGCACCGGAATCTTCATGAGCGTCGGCGCGGCATCGCGCGACAGGCGTACGGCGTCCTTCGTCGCGCCGACGCCGGGCGTCAGCGGATCGCCCGGAAACACGGGCATGTCGGAGACCGATCCGCGCTGCGCCCCGTTCTCGCTGCGCCACGGCCCCTGCGGGTACACGTCGCCGTTGAAGTAGCCGTCGTCGCGCGGATCCGAGTAGATGAGGCAGCCGATCGCGCCGTGCTCGGCGGCGACCTTCGGCTTGATGCCGCGCCACGATCCGCCATAGCGCGCGAGCACGATCTTCCCTTTCACGTCGATGCCATGCTGCGCGAGCACGTCGTAGTCGGCGGGCACGCCGTAGTTGACGTAGACGATCTCCGCGGTGACGTCGCCGTCGGCCGAGTACGCGTTGTAGACGGGCAGCTGCTCAGATGTCTGGCCGGACGTCGCGTCCTCTTTCAGCGTCGGTTCCGCAAGCGTCGCTGTCACATGCTCGGGTGCGATCTCCTCGAGCACGCGCACGGTCGGCGTCGGAAACAGCACGTCGAACGTCTCGATCGTGGACTCGTACCCCCACGACGTCAGCAGGCTCGCGAGAAACTGCGCGTTCTCGCGATCGTACGGCGAGCCGACGTGATGCGGCCGTGCGGCCAGCCGCTTCATCCACGTCTGCATCTCATCGGCGCGAATCGCGGCATCGAACGCCGCTTCGCGTGCACGTTGCGCGTCGGCGCGCCCCACCGTGAAGCCGAGCAGCGGCGCGGGCTCGACGGCCCGCATCGCCTGCGCGGCGAGCACCATCGCCGCACCGGCGGCGCACAGACGAACGACAGACGAGCACGTCATCGGAGTCCTCCGCGTTACGACCGGATCTTACGGCGACTGACGAATTTGCAAGCGCGATTCGGCGCAGAACAACGCCGGTACGCGCGCCAATTGTCTGCCTCCACGATGAATTGTCGGAGCCGCTGAAATCACAGTCTTTCGCGCGTCCGTGTGATACGCTGGCCCCCCGTTTTCGGGCCCTCCTGAGTATCGAAGGACGCTGCTGTGGATACGACTTCTCCCTTCCAGGATCACTATCCAAAGGCCACCGAAGGCACGCCCGTCTCGAACGACGACGCAGCCGGCGGCAACATCGACAAGGTGCGCGACATCCTGTTCGGCGGCCAGATGCGCGACTACGAGCGGCGGTTCGCGCGGCTCGAAGAGCGGCTCATGCAGGAGACGTCGGAGCTGCGCGATGAAGTCCGCCGCCGGCTGACCGCGCTCGAGCAGTTCATCAAGCAGGAAGCCGAGTCGCTCGACGATCGCATCCGCGCCGAGCAGGACGCCCGGCTCGACGCGACGCGCGATCTCGCCGAAGACACGCGCGATTCGATCAAGGCATTCGAGAAGCGCACCGGTCAGATCGACGACACGATCAGCCGCGTGCAGCGCGACCTGCGACAGCAGATCCTCGATCTGCAGCAGTCGACCACCGACGAGCTCCGTCAGCGCATCGACGACGTCGTCAGTCGTCTGAACCGCGCGTCGGCCGATCTGCGGAACGACAAGGCGGATCGCGCGACCATCGCGTCACTGCTGACCGAGATGGCGATGCGGCTGACGAACGAGCTGCAGATTCCAGGCCTCGACAAGGATCGGCATGGGTGATCCCTCGGTCCTGCACGAGGACGACAGCGTCCGGCAGGGCGAGGAAGACGCGAGCGACGCCGATCTGACGTCGCTGCGACAATTGCTGCTGGCCCCCGAGCAGCAGCAGCTCGCCGCGCTACAGGCGCGCCTCGACGACGCCAAGGCGCGCGCCGAGGATCTGGGTGAAGTGCTCCCGCAAGTGCTGTTGCAGCACGCGCAGGATCCGCACTTCACGCGCGCGCTGTCGCCGCCGATCGAAAAGGCCATCACGGCCTCCGTCCATCGCAACCCGAAGCCGCTCGCCGACGCGCTGTTTCCCGTCATGGGTCCGGCGATCCGCAAAGCCGTATCGGCAGCGCTGGCGGGCATGATCGAGTCGCTCAACCGCACGCTCGAGCACAGCCTGTCGTGGCGATCGCTGCAGTGGCGGCTCGAAGCGCGGCGCACCGGCAAGTCGTTCGCCGAAGTGCTGCTGCTCAAGACGCTCGTCTATCGCGTCGAGCAGATCTTCCTGATCGATCGCAAGAGCGGCCTGCTGCTGCAGCACGTGCACGCCGACGCGGTCGACGTGCAGGACGCCGACATGGTGTCCGGCATGCTGACGGCGATCAAAGACTTCGTCCAGGACTCGTTCCGCGTGGCCGACGGCGACGGGCTGGAAGCGGTCAAGGTCGGCGATCTCTCGGTGTGGATCGAAGCCGGGCCGTACGCCATCGTCGCCGCCGCGATTCGCGGCACGGCGCCGCGCGAGTTTCGCACGACGCTGCAGGATCTCGTCGAGACGATCCATCTCCAGTTCGGCGACGCGCTCGAGTCGTTCAACGGCGACACGAGCGCATTCGCCGACGCGCGGTCCACGCTCGAAGGCGCGCTCGAAGCGCAGTACCGCGCCGACGAACAGCGGCCGCGCACGCGCGGTGCGTGGCTCGTCGCGAGCGTCATCGCCATCGCCCTGCTCGTCTGGGGCGGACTCCTCTATCGCAGCCATCGCCGCTGGACGCACTATCTCGATCTCGTCCGCGCGCAGCCCGGCCTCGTCGTCGTCGACACGGGACACGAAGGCGGGCGACGCGCGGTGTATGGCTTGCGCGATCCGCTCGCGCGCGATCCGCAGTCGCTGCTCGCCGAGGCGGGACTGTCGCCCGGCGACGTCGTCGGCCACTGGTCGCCGTACTACGCGCTCGATCCGGCGCTCGTGCTCGCGCGCGCGACGTCGACGCTGCGTCCGCCGGCCGGCACGATGTTGACGATGACGGACGGCGTGCTCGCGGCGACGGGCGATCCGCCCGCCGCATGGGTGCGGGAGATCGCGCGACAAGCCGCGTTCGTGCCCGGCGTCACACGCTTCGACATCGCGCAGAGCCTGCAGCCGTCGATCGCACACACGATCGCCGCCATCGAGGCACGGACGCTGCGCTTCGTCAAAGGTCACGCCGATCTGACCGCGGCCGATGCCGGAGGACTCGCGTCGCTTGCCGCTGATGTGCGACAGTTGAGCGCGCTCGCGGCGGACGCCGGCCTCCGCTTCCATGTCGACGTC
>DASZVJ010000187.1:0-16481 GCA_035547155.1 Vicinamibacterales bacterium | reverse complement strand
GCGGTGCTCGTCTGGGCCGCCGGCCGCATCTTCCGTGTCGGCCTGCTGATGCAGGGCAAGCCGCCGAATCTGCCGGAGCTCCTGCGGTGGATCAGGCAGTGACACCGACGTCTTTCGACGCTGACGTCATCGTCGCCGGCGCCGGACCCGCTGGCGCGGTCGCTGCGCGGACGCTCGCAGCAGCCGGCATCGACACGCTGCTGGTCGATCGCGCCGCGTTCCCGCGCAACAAGCCGTGCGGCGGCGGGCTCAGCGCGCGGGCACTGCGGCGGTTTCCCTGGCTCGACGCCGCCATCGACGGCATCGATGTCCATCGCATCCAACGGCTCCATCTCGAAGGCCCGAAGGACTCGCGGCTCGAGATCGACGACGCCGAAACGTGCGTCGTGCTCGTGCGGCGTGTGGAGTTCGACGCGGCGCTCGTG
This sequence comes from Vicinamibacterales bacterium, assembly GCA_035547155.1. GTDB lineage: Bacteria > Acidobacteriota > Vicinamibacteria > Vicinamibacterales > SCN-69-37 > CAZNMF01. The sequence continues at coordinate 16,056 of DASZVJ010000187.1, read as the reverse complement.
CGACAAGCCGTCGACGCCGGCGCGCGCGTGACGAGCGGCTTCGAGATCACGCAGGCGGAACAGACGCCGGACGCCGTGACACTGCAGGCGCGCGACGGCCGTCGTCTTCGCGCGCGTCTCGTCGTCGCGGCTGACGGCGTCCACAGCGTCGTCGCCAAACGCCTCGGCGTCAATGCGCGCTGGCCGCGCCGAAGCCTCGCGATCGACATGATGGAAGAGACGCCCGTCGAGACGCTGCGCGCGGCGCGGCCCGACGTGCTCTGGGTCGCGTACGCGCACGAGGGCCTCGACGGCTACGCGTACGTGTTTCCAAAAGTCCGTCACGTCAATGTCGGCATCGGCTGCGTGCTCTCGCACTTCGACGACGCGATCGAGGATGCGCCGTACACGCTGCAGCAGCGGTTCGTGTCGTCGCTCGTCTCGCGCGGCGTGCTGGACGGCGCGTCCGATCGGCGATCGTTCACGCCGTTCCTGATTCCCATCGGCGGCCCGCTCGCACGCGCCGCACACGGCCGCGTGCTGTTCGCCGGCGACGCCGGCGGGTTCGTGCACGCGATCACGGCGGAAGGGATCTTCTACGCGATGGTCAGCGGCGAGCTGGCGGGACGGGCGATCGCCGATGCGGGCGTCCTGGCCGATCCGCAGCGTGTCGGCGATCGCTACGAGCGCGCGTGGCGCGGCGAGATCGGTGCGGAGCTGCGCGACGCGGTTCGCGTGCAGAAATATCTGTTCACCAGCCACGACCGCGTCGCGCGCGTCGTCGCCGGCGCATCGGGCTCCTCGTCGCTGACGCGCCTGATCCTCGACTACTTCAAGGGTCACGTGCCGTACGGCGCGCTGCGCCGACGCATGATGTGGCGTTTTCCGATGACGATGGTGCGGCTGGCGCGTACGCCGGCACGCATGACGGCCGCGCCGCTGAGGCCGGTCGAGGACGAGCCGTGACACGGATCCTCGCGGCGATCGTGCTCGTCGTCGCCGCCGTGACGCCGAGCCGCGCGCAGACGCCGCAAGCCGTCAGCTATACCGTCACGTTTCCCGAGCCCGAACATCACTGGCTGCAGATCGAGGCGCGTTTTCCGAACGTCGGACGCGCGCCGCTCGACGTACGGATGAGCCGATCGTCGCCCGGCCGCTACGCGGTTCACGAGTTCGCGAAGAACGTGTTCTCGTTCGCGGCGTTCGACGGCGCGGGCCGCACGCTGACGCCGTCGCGACCGGATGCGGACACATGGCGCATCGACGGCCACGACGGCACCGTCCGCGTCGTCTATCGGATCTTCGGCGATACGGCAGACGGCACGTACATGGCGGTCGACACGACGCACGCGCATCTGAACATGCCCGCGACGTTCATGTGGGCCGTCGGACTGGACGACCGGCCGATCGCGATCGCGTTCGTTCCGCCGCCTTCGTCGGAATGGCGCGCGGGCACACAGCTCTTTCCGACGGCCGATCCCTTTCGCTTCACTGCGCCAAATTTGCAGTACTTCATGGACAGTCCGACGGAGCTCGCGCCGCTGGTGACGAGCACGTTCGATGTGCCGAATCCCGGTCACGCGCCAGCGCACTTCCGCGTGATGGCGCACAGCGACGGCACGCAGGCCGACGTCGACGCGCTCGCCGCGCTCATCGCGCGTCTCGTGCGCGAAGAGATGGCCGTGTTCGGCGAGTTTCCCGAGTACGAGCCCGGCACGTATACGTTCCTGCTCGATCTCGTCGGCTGGACGCACAGCGATGCGATGGAACATCGCAACAGCACGTACATCTCGTCTCCGGCGATCAGTGTGCGCACAGCCAGCGGGCGCCTCGACGTGCTCGACATGGTCGCGCACGAGTTCTTCCACAACTGGAACATCGAGCGCATCAGGCCTGTCGGGCTCGAGCCGTTCGACTTCACGCGCGAGAACGTGACGTGCTGCCTCTGGCTCGGTGAAGGGTTCACGCAGTACTACGGCGAGCTGCTCTTGCGGCGCGCGGGCTTCAGCAGCAGCGTGCCATTGGCGTACGGGCCCCTCGTCCAGCAATCGTCGTCCGCACGACAGACGCGATCGGCGGTCGAGATGAGTGAGTACGCGCCCTTCGCCGACGCGGCCGTCGCCAACGACGTGAGCGACAGCAGCCGGACGTTCCTGTCCTACTACGACGTCGGCGCGGGCCTCGCGCTCGACCTCGATCTCACGTTGCGCGAGCGATCGGGTGGGCAGCAGTCGCTCGACGACTACATGCGGCGACTGTGGCAGGCGTTCGGAAAGCCAGTGGCGACGAAGCCCGGCTACGTCGCCAAGCCGTACACGCTGTCCGATCTACGGCGGATTCTGGCCGATCTCACCGGTGACGCGGCGTTTGCGGACGCATTTTTCGATCGCGATGTCGAAGGCCATGACGCGATCGACGTCGCGCCGCTGTTTGCCGCCGCCGGCTTCGTGCCGAACCGCGACGTCTCTCCCAACGGCTGGGTCGGCGCGCCGCAGGTCTCCGCCGATGGCAGTGGACTACGTCTCGGTCCGGCGCATCCGTCGCGCGGCGAGTGGCTGGCCCCGTTCGGCTCGCCACTCTATGCGGCCGGTCTCGACGCCGGCGATCGCATCGTGACGATCGATGGCGAGCCTGCGACGCTCGCGCGCTGGAATGCGCGCGTCGCAGGCGCACGGCCAGGCGATCGCCTCGCAATCGGTGCCGAGCGGCGCGACGGCCGGAGGTTCGCGACGACCGTCGTCGTCGCCCCGGATCCGAACGACGTCATCTGGACGGAAGATCCGACGCCCACGGACGCGCAACGCCGTCTGCGCGCTCAGTGGCTCGGCAGCCGCGCCCAGGCCGCGTCGGCCAGCGATACGCGCTGATGCGATAGCCGCTCGTTCGTCTCGACTTCGAGCGCGGCGGCGCGTCCGGCATTGCGCGCCCGCTGTGTCTCGAACGCGCCCCCGCGCGTCCGCTTCACGCCACCCGCCCGCCGATCCGCCAGATCCGACAGACGCAGGCCTTCGATCTGCTCGAGGACATGTTCGAGCTCGTGGGCCAGCAGCTCGGGAAAATCACGGTTGAACGGGAGATCGATCCGCGCATCCAGGCGTCCCGACGGCAACCGTCGGAACGTGCCGCTGGCACGGCACTCGTCGAGTAGCGGCGCCACGTCGTGCACGACGACGCGCACGGTGACCGCAGCCGCAGCAATCGCCGCGCATTGCCGGCGCAGCGTCGGCGATCGCTCGACGAGCCGCACGACGTCGGCACGGTAGATCGCAGGGATCTCGAGATTGGGCGGAAGCGCGCCGCAGTACGCGCGCCGATTGCCATCGTCCGCATCCTCGGCGCGCGCGTCCTGCACCGCTGCCAGGACGGCGATGAGCGCCATCGCCGCGTATGCCGCCTTCGACATGGGGACCTCCTGCCGGAAGGCCGGCTGCCTGGAGATCCAGCAAGCCGCGGGCCAGCGCGTCTCGCCATTGACACATTCATGCGGTAACTGGTGTCAGAACAGGAGTTGTGCGCCGAGGCCGCGTATGAAACCGCGAACCGGCGCGCAGGGAGTTTCAACGTTTCTGTTCGGATTCCAGAGGCGTCGGACATCTTCGGCGATACGACGGCTGATCCGCGATCCCTATCCGCACATTCGTGCACGGTCGCGCGAATCGCTGTTGATTCCGGCTCCGAACATTGCAACAATCCTGACCAGGCCATTGGACGAATAGACAAATATGTCCGTATCAGCCGCCGAAGCCAAACGCCTCCGCGATCGACTCGAACAACGCCGCACGAAAGAGCTGCAGAAGCTCACGTCGCTGCTGCAGGTGAGCCAGGCGCTCTCCGGCACGCTCGATCTGCGCGCCGCGCTGCAGGAAGTCTTCGACACGTTGAGCCGCCATCACGAGGCGGTCGGGTGTCTGGTCGTGCTCGGCAACAAGGACAGCCGCGAGCTGAGCGTCGAGGCGTCCGAGGGCTTCGGCCGGCCGGGACATCAGCCGCCGTTCACCATCGGCGACGGCGTCGTCGGCAAGGTCGTCGAGAGCGGCAAGCCGATCGTCGTGCCGAAGCTCAGCCTGGAGACGACGCTGGCCCAGCACATGGGCGTGAAGCTGTCGTCAGGCGACGAGCGCAGCTTCTTCTGTGTGCCGATCTCGATCGACCGTCAGCCCGTCGGTGCGCTCGGCGTCGGCGTGCGCTTCGAGGCCGGCCGCAACTACGAGCGCACGACGAAGTTCTTCGGCGTCGTCGCGTCGATGATTGGCCAGGCGGTGAAAGTGCAGCGGCTCGTCGCTGCGCAGCACCGGCGCCTCGTCACGGAGAACGCGCGCCTCAAGCAGGAGCTGCGCGAGGGCTACGACTTCTCGACGATCATCGGCAACAGCGGATCGATGCAGCGCGTGTACGAGGCCGTGGCGCAGGTCGCGCGCACGAACACGACCGTGCTGATCCGCGGCGAGTCGGGCACGGGCAAGGAGCTGATCGCGCAGGCGATCCACTACAACTCGTTGCGCGCGAAGAAACCGTTCATCAAGGTGAGCTGCGCGGCGCTGCCCGAGACGCTCATCGAATCGGAGCTGTTCGGCTACGAGAAGGGTGCGTTCACCGGCGCGCAGGATCGGCGCAAGGGCCGGTTCGAGCTCGCACAGGGCGGCACGCTGTTCCTCGACGAGATCGGCGACGTCCATCTGCCGACGCAGGTGAAGCTGCTGCGCGTGCTGCAGGAGCGCGAGTTCGAGCGCCTCGGCGGCACGGAGGTCGTGAAGGTCAACGTGCGCCTGGTCGCCGCGACCAACAAGGACATGGAACAGGCGATCGAGCAGGGCACGTTCCGCGAGGACCTGTTCTATCGCCTCAACGTGTTCGTCATCTTCATCCCGCCGCTGCGCGAGCGGAAGCCGGACGTGCTGCTGCTCGCCGATCACTTCCTGCAGCGCTTTTCCTCCGAGCACGGCAAGGACATCCGTCGCATCTCGACGCCGGCGATCGACATGCTGACGGCCTATCATTGGCCCGGCAACGTGCGTGAGCTCCAGAACGTCGTCGAGCGCGCCGTGCTCGTCTGCGACGGGCAGGTCATCCACGCGCACCATCTGCCGCCAACGCTGCAGACGGCGGAAGCGTCGGGCACGGTGATGAACGTGTCGCTGACCGAGGCCGTGGACGCGTACGAGCGCGACCTCATTCAGGACGCGCTGAAGAGCACGCGTGGCAATCGCGCGAAGGCCGCCCGGCTGATGCGGACGACCGATCGGATCTTCAACTACAAAGTGCGGAAGCTGGGAATCGACTGGAAGAGGTTCAAGACGTAGCGGCTGCGAGGCTGCAGGCCACGGGCTACCGGCTACGCGAACGAGCTGCCGGCGGTCTGCGGCCCGCAGACAGCGGACCGCAGACCGTCGCCTGAAGGACTACTGGACCGTCAGCGTGCCCTTCATGCCGGTCGCGAAGTGGCCGGGGAAGCTGCACAGATACGTGTAGGTGCCGGCCTTCGCTGGCGCCTTGAACGTCACGTCGCTCGTCTCACCGGCGCCCACCATCGTCGGCGTGTGCGCGATCACCTGGGCCTTCTTGGCGGCGGGAATGTATGCCGTGGCCGCGGCCATCATCGCATCGTTCGCGAACGCGGTGGCATCCGCACCAGCAGTCAACAGCACGAAGTTGTGCTGCATCGCCATCTTCGGCATCGTGCCGACGCCTTTCAGCCGCACGTGCAGCAGCTCGCCCGGCTTGGCCGTGATCGTCGTCACGGAGAATTTCATCTGATCGGTTGCGGTGATCTCGATGAGACGGCCCTGACCAGCGGCCGCTGCTGCGGGCTTCGCGGCCGGAGCCTGCGCCAACGGATGCGCGACGAACGCCGCCGCGGCGATCAATGCGATGAGTACGGATGCGCGCTTCATGATTCGTCTTGTCCTTTCACGCTCGCGCGTGCCTCGTGCGCGCGCGGCCAAACGTCTACGACGTGTGCCTTCAGAATAGCGGACCCGCATTCGCTCGCCAAGTCAACGGACGCCCGCCGGACGAGCGCCTGCGGGCGAGGAATCGAGCCATTCGCCGGAGGTGAATAGGCACGAACGGCGCCATGTCTTGACAGGGCCCCGGCGCGCCGTAGCAGAGTGTCGAAGCGAGTCGCATGGCCGTCCACACGCACTCTTCCGCGCCGACCCGGAGTTTTCTCCAGTTGCTCCGGCCCGCCAACGTCGTCACCGCCGTGGCCGACGTGCTCGCGGGCGCCGCGGTCGCTGGCGCGTCATGGTCAAGCCACTTCTGGTGGCTCGTGCCCTCGACCGCGTGTCTCTATGCCGGTGGCGTCGTCCTCAACGACTACTTCGATCGGCACGTCGACGCCGTCGAGCGTCCCGAGCGTCCGATTCCCAGTGGTCGTGTCACCGCGACATCGGCCGCGACGCTCGGTGCGACGCTGCTCATCGCCGGCGTGGCATTCGCTGCCGGCTCCGGCGCGTCGAGCGCCATGATGGCTGGCGCCGTCGCGCTGGCCGTGCTTCTCTATGACGCGCTCGGCAAGCGCCACGCCTTTTTCGGCCCCATCAACATGGGCGCGTGCCGTGCGCTGAACTTGATGCTCGGCATGACGGCTGCATCGGGCACGGTCAGCGTGTCGTGGCGGCTTGCGCTGCTGCCGCTCGTCTACATCGCCGGCGTCACGGTGCTGAGCCGGGGCGAGGTCGGCGGCGGGAAGCGTCCCGTCGCGCTGGTTGCGCTCCTGCTCGTCGGCGGCGTCGCCGGCGCCGCGCTTGCACTGGCCATGCGGCCATCCGCAGGCGTCGCGCGCGCGTGGGCCGTCATACTCGCCGCGGGTTTGGCGGTTCGTCTGCTGCCGCCCTTCTGGCGTGCGTGGCGCGATCCATCGCCTGCGACGATCCGGACCGCCGTGCGCACCGGCGTGCTCTCGCTCGTGCTACTCGACGCTGTGATCGCCGCGGCGTACGCCGATATCATGGTGAGTCTGGCGGTGCTCGCCACAGCGGTGCTGGCGGGACGGCTGGCGCGGTTGTTTGCCGTGACGTAGCCATGGATGTGATCGATCAGTCCGTTCGCGTGACGTTCCGTTTTCCCGTCTACTTCACGACGGGCCTCTTCGATCCGGCGAATCCGATCCTGCGGAACCTCGTCTCGGTCGCTGGCGATCCGGCGCCCGCCGATGCGGTCGTCGTCGTCGACGATGGCGTCGCACGCACGCACGCGGCGCTGCTCCAGCAGATCGACCACTACGCCGGCGCGCATCGCGACGCGCTGCGGCTCGTCGCGCCGCCGCTCGTGCTGCCAGGCGGCGAACAGGTGAAGAACGATCCGCAGCACCTCGACGCCGTCCACGAGCTCATCCGCGACGCCGCGCTCTGCCGCCACTCCTACGTGATCGCGATCGGCGGCGGCGCGCTGCTCGATCTCGCGGGCTACGCGGCGGCGACGGCGCATCGCGGCATTCGCCTGATTCGCGTGCCGACGACGGTGCTGTCGCAGGACGACTCGGCGATCGGCGTGAAGAACGGCGTCAACGCGTACGGCAAGAAGAACTACTTCGGCACGTTCGCGCCGCCGTTCGCGGTGCTCAACGACTTCGATTTCCTCGACACGCTCGAGGAGCGCGACTGGCGCAGCGGCGTCTCCGAGGCCGTCAAAGCCGCGCTCATCCGCGACGCGGCGTTCTTCGCGCAGCTCGAGTCCGGCGCGCCGGCGATCGTCGCGCGTGATCGTGAGACGATGCGGCGCCTGATCAGACGATCGGCGGAGCTGCACCTCGCGCACATCTCGCAGGGCGGCGATCCGTTCGAGCTCGGCAGCTCGCGCCCGCTCGACTTCGGCCACTGGGCCGCGCACAGGCTCGAACAGCTGACAGGCCATCGGCTGCGCCATGGCGAAGCCGTCGCGATCGGGATCGCGCTCGACACGACATACGCGTGCCTGAGCGGATACCTGCCGGCTCACGACTGGCAGCGCGTCATCGATCTGCTGCTCGCGCTGCAGGTGCCAGTCGCCGTCCCGGAGCTCTCCGCGTATGCCGACGCGCCGGATCATCCCTCGTCCGTGCTCCGCGGGCTCGAAGAGTTCCGCGAGCATCTCGGGGGACGGCTCACCGTCATGCTGCTGAGGGGCATCGGCACGGCGTTCGACGTGCACGAGATCCGGACGGAGGTTATGATCCGAAGCATCGGGGTCCTCACACGCATCGAAGCCGCGCGCGCGTCCAATGCCGCCGGCGACGAGATGCTGCTCGCGGCCCCCGCGCGAGGTGTGTCATGAGCCTCCAGCCGCCGCGCCCATCGCCGATGACGCCGACGCAACTGGTCGACGAGTACTTCATCGAGAACCGCAACCGCGTGATCGAAGTCGCGGCGTTTCTCGATCGGCTCGATCGCGCCGACGCAACGGCCGCCGATCGCGACTTCCGCATGCAGGCCCTGGCCGAGGCCCTGACGATTCTCGCCAGCGGCAGTCCGAATCGCGTGCGCGAGATCCAGATGCTGCTGAGCGATCCGACGTCGGAGCCGCTGCCGGCGCTCGATCGCAAAGGCGCCGTCGGCGCGTACGATCGATCGAACGCGGGAGTGCGGTAATGCGCTACATCGATCACCACGCGCACATGGTCTCGCGGACGACGGACGACTACGCCGCGATGGCGCTCACGGGCTGTGTCGCGCTGACCGAGCCGGCATTCTGGGCCGGGTGGGATCGCAGCACGGCCGACGGCTTCGAGGACTACTTCAAGCAGTTGACCGAGTTCGAGCCGAAGCGCGCGGCGCAGTACCGCGTGCAGCACTACACGTGGATCGGCATGAACCCGAAGGAGTCTGACGATCGGGAGATCTCGGTCGAGGTGCTGCGTCGGATTCCGAAGTATCTCGAGCGCCCGACGGTGCTCGGCATCGGCGAGATCGGCATGAACCGCGTCACGCGCAACGAGATCGCGACCTACACCGAGCAGGTCGAGCTCGCGACGCAGCTTCGCCAGCTCGTCCTGATTCACACGCCGCATCTCGAGGACAAGCACAAGGGCACGCGCGTGACGATCGACGTGCTGCGCCGCTATCCCGATCTCGCGCCCGGCCGCGTCATCGTCGATCACGCCGAAGAGCACACGATCGAGCAGATCCTCGAACACGGCTATTGGGCCGGGCTCACGCTGTATCCGCAGACGAAGGTGTCGGCACAGCGCGCGGTCGACATGATCGAGAAGTACGGACCCGATCGGATTCTGGTCGCCGGTGCGTGCGACTGGGGCCCAAGCGAGCCGCTGGCCGTACCGAAGTTCATCGCCGAGATGCGCCGGCGCCATCATCCCGAAGATCTGATCCACCGCGTGGTCTTCGAGAATCCCGTACGCTTTCTCAGTCAGTCGCCGAAGTTCACGCTGCCCGCCGGCCTCGAGGACGTGGTCGGCGCGCGGCTCGGCTGATCGGTCGCGCCTTGCAGGTCGCTCGCGGCGGACCGCTCCATCTCACGTACTGCACGAACATCCACGCCGCCGACGGATGGACGGCGGTCTTCGAGAATCTGCGCCGCTACGCGCCCGCGTTGAAGCGCCGTTTCTCGCCGGACGCGCCATTCGGTATCGGACTGCGGCTCTCTGCGCGCGATGCGCGTGAGCTGCTCGACGGACAACTTGACACGTTCAAGACGTGGCTCGATCGCGAAGGCCTCTACGTCGCCCTCATCAACGGCTTTCCGTACGGCGCGTTTCACGGCACGCCGGTCAAAGCCGACGTCTATGCGCCGGACTGGCGTGACGACGCCCGCGTCGCGTACACGCTCGACCTGATCGCGATTCTGAGCCGCCTGCTGCCGGGCGGGATCGACGGCGGCGTCTCGACGGCGCCTCTGTCGTACAAGACGTGGCTGCCAGCCGGAGACGAGGCCGCGTGGGCCGCCGTCGTCGCGAACGTCGTGCGCGTGGCCGCGGCGCTCGTCGACGCGAAACGCGTGCACGGTGCCGACATCCATCTCGACATCGAGCCCGAGCCCGACTGCACGATCGAGAACACGGACGAGACGATCGCGTTCTTCCGCGATCGGCTGCTGCCGATCGGCGCGCCGATGTTGGCGCGTACGCTCGGCATCGACGAAGGCTCGGCGCGCGCGTATCTGCTCGATCGCATCCGCGTGTGCTTCGACTGTTGTCACTTCGCAGTCGAGTTCGAGGATCCGATCGCGGCCCTCGATCGTCTGACGAGCGCAGGTCTCAAGATCGGCCGTATCCAGCTCAGCTCCGCGTTGCGCGTCCCGCTCGACTCGGACCCCACGCGCACGCAGGGGGCGGTGAATCGTCTGCGACCGTTTGCGGACGCGACGTATCTGCATCAAGTCGTCGCCCGGCGCGACGACGCGCTCGAGCATTTTCCCGATCTCGGCGAGGCGATCGCGTCCTGTCACGGCCACTGCGGATCCGAGTGGCGCATCCACTTTCACGTGCCGCTCTTCACGCGCGAGTACGACGGGTTCACGTCGACGCAGGACGACGTGCGGACGGTTCTGGCGGCCGCGAAGGCGAGCCGCTTCACGCGGCATCTCGAAATCGAGACGTACACGTGGGACGTGCTGCCTGGTGGATTGAAGATCGATCTGCTCGAATCGATCGGCCGGGAGTACGACTGGGTCCTCAGCGTGTTACGGTGAGGCCTGGCGCCGGGCCACGATTGGCGCAGGGGCCGCCCTTGTGGCGGCCCGGCGCAACTGCAGCCATGCACAAAACCGTCGTCCTCAACGTCGTCGGCCTTGCCCCCGCGCTGATCGGCGCGTCGACGCCGAACCTCGCGCGCTGGGCGAGCGGCGCGCGGATGGCGCGCGTCAAACCCGCATTTCCGGCCGTCACCTGCACGGCCCAGATGGACTACCTCACCGGCCGCTACCCCGCCGAGCACGGCATCGTCGGCAACGGCTGGTACTCGCGCGAGGACGCGGAAATCCGCTTCTGGAAGCAGTCGAACGCGCTCGTGCAGGCGCCGAAGATCTGGGACGTCGCGCGCGAGGCCGATCCGACGTTCACGTGCGCGAACCTGTTCTGGTGGTTCAACATGTACTCGACGGTGGACTACGCCGTCACGCCGCGGCCGATGTACCCCGCCGACGGCCGCAAGCTGCCGGACGTCCACAGCAAACCCGGATCGCTGCGCCACGATCTGCAGAAGAGCCTCGGTCAGTTTCCGCTGTTCGAGTTCTGGGGCCCGCGCGCGTCGATCCGCTGCTCGCAGTGGATTGCGGGCGCGGCCAAGCACGTCGAGCGCGAGCACGCGCCGACGCTGACGCTGATCTACCTGCCGCACCTCGACTACAACCTGCAGCGCGTCGGCGTGAGCAGCCCGGCCATTCAAACCGACCTGCGCGCAATCGACGCGGTGTGCGGCGACCTGATCGAGTTCTATGAAGGCCGCGGCGCGCGAGTGATCGTGCTGTCCGAGTACGGCCTGGCCGACGTGACGACGCCGGTCCACCTGAACCGCGTCCTGCGACAGAAAGGCCTGCTCACGCTTCGCGACGAGCAGGGGCTCGAGCTGCTCGACGCGGGCGCGAGCGCGGCGTTCGCCGTCGCCGATCACCAGATCGCGCACGTCTACGTCAACGATCGCGCGCGGCTCGACGAGGTCCGCCGGCTCGTCGAGGCCGTGCCCGGTGTCGAGCGCGTGCTCGGCGCGAGCGAGCAGGCCGACCTGCACGTCAATCATCCGCGTGCCGGCGATCTCGTCGCGATCGCGAAGCCCGACGCGTGGTTCACGTACTACTACTGGCTCGACGATGCGAAGGCGCCGGACTTCGCGAGGACGGTGGACATCCACCGCAAGCCGGGGTACGACCCGGTCGAGCTGTTCCTCGATCCGGCGATCAAGTTCCCGCCGCTCACCGTCGGCTGGAAGATCGCCAAGCGCAAGCTCGGCTTCCGCAGTCTGCTCGACGTGATCCCGCTCGACGCCTCACTCGTCCGCGGTTCGCACGGCCGGCCCGGCGAATGGGACGATCACGGCCCGCTCTGCATGAGCCGCGAAGCCGGCCTCTTCGAGAGCGATCAGATGCAATCGGTCGATATTTTCGGGCTAATGCTGAGACATCTGACAGCGTAGGTTCCGGGTTCTCGGTTCTACGTTCTGGGTTCTTGTAGCCTATGACCCGTTGCCAGTCGTAGCCGGCGGCCTTCATGCCCGCCGGTCTTTGCCGCCCGCCGTCATTCTGCGCGCAATGCGACGACAGGATCGATGCGAGAAATCCGGCGTGCTGGCAGATACGCGGCGATCGCCGCGACCGCCGCCAGCGCGACTGCGATGCCGCCAAACGTCATTGGATCGCGCGTGTCCACCTCGAAAAGCAGATCGCGCAACAGACGGCTGAACGTCCACGCGGCGCCGAGACCGGCCGCCAGGCCGACGGCCGTCAGGCCCAGCATCGCGCCGACCGTTTGACGCCGGAGCGCGCGCGCCGATGCGCCGAGCGCCATGCGGATGCCGAGCTCCCGCGATCGCTGGCTGATCGCGTACGCGATCACCGCATACACACCGAGCGCAGCCAGGAGGAGCGCGAACGCCGAGAATCCGAGGAGCACGGCCACGACGGCGCGACGCGGCGCGATGGCATGGTCGACGAGCGATTGCACCGTGAAGACCTCGCTCGCAGGAAGGAACGGATCGATCGTCCGGAGCGTCGCGAGCACGGCGGTGCCGAAGCCGTCGACCGGCCGATCCGTCCGCGCCACGAGCTCGACAGACGCGTAGTCCGTGGTCTGCCGCATCGGGAGATAGATCTCGTTGCCCGACGTCTGCTCGAGCGCTAGGTGCCGCACGTCGGCGACGACGCCGACGACTTCCCGTTCGCCGTCGGCATAGAGCGTCGTCTTGCCGATCGGGTTCTCGCCGGGCCACAGCGTGCGGGCGAGCGTCTCGTTGACGAGGATCACGGGCGTCGTGTCCGCGCGATCCGCCGCGGAGATGTCCCGTCCGGCGCGCAGCGGAATCCCCATCGCCGGGAGATAGCCGTCCGTGATCACGCGGACGAACGCATCGGGTGGCGGCGACTGCAGCGTATACGCGCGGCCTCTGGCGCCGACGCTCCAGCTCCGGTTGCGGCCGAGCGGCAGGACGTCCGTGAGCCCCGCCGCCTCGATGCCGCCCATCGCGCGCAGCCGGCCGAGCGCGTCGTCGAAATAGGCGCCGCGTGCCTCTTTCGTGCCGCCGCGTGAACGCGGCGAGTCGATGCGCGTCGCGATCGCACCAAGCGGCTGAAAGCCGAGGTCGAGATCGACGAGCTTGACGAAGCTTCGCGTCAGCAGACCTGTGGCGACGAGCAGCGCGGAGGCCAACGCGATCTCCGCCGCGACCAGCACGTGCCGCACGACGGTGCGGCTGCGGCCGCCGGTCGACCCGCGCTCGCCGTCTTTCAAGGCGCGCTGGACGGCGACACGCCTCGCCTGGAACGCCGGCGCAAGGCCGATCACGAGGCCCGTGACGATCGCGAGTCCCGCGGCGAAGGCCAGCACGGCGCCGTCGAGGCGGACACGGCCGAGCAACGGCACACCCAGGCCGTCCATGTGCGCGAACAGCCGCATGCCCGCGGCCGCAAGCGCCACGCCGAGGCACGCGCCGCACGACACGAGCACGACGCTCTCGGTCAGCACCTGACGAGCGAGCCGGCCCCGCCCGGCGCCGAGAGCCGCGCGCACCGCGAGCTCGCGCTGCCGCGCCGACGATCGCGCGAGCATCAGGTTGGAGAGATTGGCACACGCGATCAGCATCACGACGAGCACGGCCCAGCCGAGCAGGATCAGGGCCGGGCGAGTCTGTCCGTTGACGCGATCGCCGAGCGACATGAGTCCCAGCGCGAACGGCCGCGTGAAATCGCGGCGCTGGATCGCGGGCCCAACGACGGCGGCCTCGGCCTGCGCGTGCGCCAGCGTCACGCCGGGCGCGAGGCGGCCGATGGCGATGAGCGTGTTCCCTTCCCGGTTGGCTCCTGCCGTCAGCGCCTGTGGATAGTAGAGATCGACGCGAAAGCCTGGCGCGAACGCCGCGGCGAAGTCGAAGCGCTTCGGCAGCACGCCGACGATGGTCACGGACGCGCCATTCAGCGCGATCGTGCGGCCGACGGCCGACGGATCGGCGCCGAAATGCCGCTGCCAGAACTCATAGGTCAGGATGACCGACGGCGGTGGCCCCGCGTAGTTGCTCTCGTCGGCGGTGAACAGGCGGCCGAGCGCCGGCTGCACGCCGAGCAGCGAGAAGAAGTTGTCCGAGACGGGAATGCTGTTGATGCGCTCGGGCTCGTCGATCCCGGTCACGGCGATGCTGCCGGGCGTGTAGTGCGCGTAGAACGCTGCGACGTCCGCGAACGACGTCGCCTCCTCACGCAATGCCAGGAAGTGATTGACCGGCATCGTGCGCGCCGACAAGCCTTCGCCGCCGCCGCTGTTCGTGATCCAGACGAGCCGATCGGGATCGGCGAATGGCAGCGGCCGCAGCAGCAGCGCATCGATCACGCCGAAGACCATCGTGCCGCCGCCGATCCCCAATGCGACGATGATCGTCGCGAACAGGGCGAACGCGCGGTCGCGGCGCATCAGGCGCAGCGCCTGGCGCACGTCCTGCGCAAGCGTCTCGAGCCACGGAAGCCCGCGAACGTCGCGATGCGCGTCGCGCAGCTCCACGCGGCTCCCGAGCGCGAGGCGTGCACGCCGGCACGCCTCCTCGAGCGAAAGGCCCTGGCGGACGTACGCGTCGATCGACGCCGCGAGATGCCCGTCCAGCTCCTGCTCGAGGTCACGGTCGAGCACCGGGGCGGCGAACAGCGCGCGGACGCGCGCCCACAGGCGATGCCATCTGGCACGCATGGATCACCTCGACGGGGCGAGACGCAGCAGCCGGCCGATGACGCCGGCGATCCGTTCCCAGTTCTCGGCCTCGGCGGCGAGCTGGCGGCGGCCGGCCCTGGTGATCTCGTAGAACTTCGCACGGCGGTTGTTGTCCGACGCGCCCCACGTCGCCGTGATCCAGCGCTGCTGCACGAGGCGGATCAGGCAGAGATAGATCGTGCCCTGATTGACGCGCAGCGCGTCCTCGCTCATCTGCTCGATCCGCTTGGCCAGGCCGTAGCCGTGCATCGGCCCCATGACCGCCAGCGTCTGCAGCACCATCAGATCCAGCGTGCCCTGCAGGATCTCCGATCGTCGCTCGCCCATCGGCCCACTCCTCTAATCAACACAGAGGAGGCTGCCACCATTCCTCTGCGATGTCAAGATGAGCGGGGCAGCCAGCGGCGGGCCGCGAGGACGGCGAGGGCGGGCAGCGCGATCGCGCCGGCGAAGGCCAGCAGGAAGGAATCGGCGCGCATCGCGAACGCGCCAACCGCGGCGTAGCCGAGCGCGATGCCCAGATTCGACAGCGCGCAGGCCCAGAACACGCGCGGCCACGGCGCGCGCACGAGTCCGGCGAAGACGGTGCTGGCCTCCGCCAGCACGGGCACCGGCCGGCAGAGGACGAGCGCGAGCCGGCCGTAGCGATCGGCCACGAGCGCCGCGCGCGCGAGCGCGGCCTCGCCGACGAACCGCCGCGCCGCCGCCGCCGACCGCGCGCCGATCCAGTACCCGGCCGCGCACGAGATCGTCATCCCCACCCAGATGACGACCGCGCCGCGCCAGAAGCCGAGCAGCGCGCCCGCGGCGGCCGACACCAGGCTCGAGGGCACGGGCAGCACGATGTCGGAGGCCAGCAGCGCGCCGATGCCGAACGCGACGTACCACGTCGAGCCCTCGCCGCGCGCGAGCCTCGCGGCCAGCGCGTCGAAGACGTCTTCGAACAGGACGAACGGGACGAGGATCAGCGCGACGAGGACGAGGAGGATGACGAGCCAGCGCATAGCAGGCTACAGGCTACAGGCCACGGGCTACGGGCTACGGGCTACGGCGTTGCGGACGGGGGGCGGCCACTGGGGACCGCCCTACATCACATCAACGACATCGAGGCGGCCGCGAAGCTGCCCCGATGTCGCCAATTTCGCCGATTTCGAAGTTCAAAGTTCCAAGTTCGAAGTTCTCTGGAGCTACGCCAACGCGTCCTTGCAGTACTGAATGCACTTCGGGATCTCGACGAGCGG
>DASZVJ010000186.1:0-44252 GCA_035547155.1 Vicinamibacterales bacterium | reverse complement strand
GTTGGTCGTTTCCCAGCGACCCGCTTCGACGCGCTCGCGCACGCTGACGATTTCGACGAGCACGTTGGCGCGGCGATACGGCAGCAGGATCGCGCTGCCGGCGATGCGCACGTCCGCGACGCGCGGATCGTCATCCTGCCGCGTCATGCCGACAAACGCGCCGGCGTTCAGATGCCACGTCACATGCGTCGTGCCGAGGCTGACCGGCAGATTGACGTCCAGCGCCGTGGCACCCGCGCCGCGGTTCTTGTCCGCGTGTCCCGTCGGCAGCGACACGCTGACGCGCGGCGCGATGGCGACGCGCGCACGCTGCATGACTTGATAGCGCCAGTTCAGCTCCATGTCGCCGAAGCCGGCGCCCGCGCCCGCATCGAGACCCGACAACGTGTAGCTGATCTGATGCCGCGCGTTGTGCGGCACCGGCCACTCCTGCGTGAACGTGTAGACCCAGTCGCCCGATCGCCAGTCGCGCTCGAACATGTTGATGTGCTGCACCACGCCGGCTTCCTGGTTGTAGGCCTCTTCGACGAGGAAGCTGTTATCGGACACGATCGGGCCATCCGCCGGAGAGGAGGCGGATTGGGCGAGCACGAGCATCAGCAGCAAGGAAGCCGACATGTTGTTGTCGTTTTGATAACTCAAAATATATAAGACGATCCTTCAAAATGCAAGCGGCGCCGAGTCGGCCCTGCCGGACGGGGCGAACAGCGCGCAGCCGTCCTTGCGTCTCTGCAGCGGTTTCGTCACCCGCCCAGGCTGACCATGACCTTGGCGGCGGCGCGCAGCCCAATCGCAATCGGCTCGCCTGATGTGGGAATGATTTGAAGGGCGTCGGCAGCGAGATCGCGTTGGACGATCCGGATCTGGCGGCCCGGCATCAGATCGCGATCCTCGATAAAGCGTAGGAAATCCGGGTCCTGATCGACGACGCGCGCGATCGTGACGGTCGTGCCGATGGGCGCTGACGCGAGATCGATGTGATCCGGCTGGGCGATCGTGCCTTCGGCCGTCGGAATCGGATCGCCGTGCGGATCGACCGCCGGCCGGCCCAGCATCTCGTCGATGCGATCGATCAGCCGCTCGGACACCGCATGCTCGAGCCGCTCGGCTTCGTCGTGGACGTCGGTCCAGCTCATGTTGAGGACCTTGACGAGGAACAGCTCGATCAGCCGGTGCCGGCGCAGCACGAGGCTGGCGAGCTTCGTGCCCGCCGGCGTCAGCCGCACGCCCATGTACGGCTCGTAGTGCACGAGCCCCGATTCCGCCAGCGTCTTCATCATCGTCGTCGCGGTCCCCGGCACGACGCCGAGCGCCGACGCGAGCTGGCCCATCGGCACGAGCGCGGACTGGTCCGGCGCCGCGATCTGAGCCAGATAGATCGTCTTCAGGTAGTTCTCGACGGTCTGCGACGGCAGCATGGCGCCATTATGGGCCGGCGATGGCCCCGGCATTTCATACAATGACCGCGAGGCTATCGACGATGGACGTCTCGGAGTTGCGGAAGCGGATCCTGCGGGCAATCGACGACGCGCGGAAAGACGCGGCGGACCGCCGCACGGTCGTCGACGAAGCGGCGAAGGCGTATCAACAGTTCCTCGAGACGATCGCGGTGCCGCTGTTGCGTCAGGCAGCGATCGTGCTCAACGCGGCGGGTCATGGATTTGTCGTCCATACGCCGGCCGCCAGCGCGCGCCTGGCGGCCGAAACATCGCCCGAGACCTATCTCGAGATCGAGCTCGACGCGAGTGGCGCCGAGCCGACGGTCGTCGGCCGCGTCAGCATCACACGCGGCCGACGCGGGCTGATCCTCGAAGAGCGCCCGATCGCTGCGCACAAGTCCGTGTCGGCATTGACGGAAGACGATCTGTCCGCCTTTCTCGTCACCGAAGTCCCGAAGCTCGTCGTCAAACCTTGACCGCGTCGCAAACCACTGACGCGTTCCGCGCGTCTGTAGATGCTGAGCCGGGTCCGGGAGCGGTTGCGCTTCCGCCGATTCGATCCGTGAGGGCGCGACGCCGGCCCCAATGCGCCGCTCTCGAGGATCGATCATCGCGCGAGGCCGATCGTCCGGGCCCGAGCTCGCCAAGGCTTTCCAGCGTTCTTCCTTGATGCGATCGCGCCGATCGCATTCTCCGACTATGCTGATCGTGCTCCCCTGGAGGATTGCCATGTCCAGACTCCTTCTGCCGCTCATGGCCGTGGCCGCGATCGTGTGCAGCGTCGATCCCGCGCTCGCCCAGTCGTCGCCGCAAGCCGTCGTGGTCGCGCAAGGCGAGGCGACCGTCAAACGCGCGCCCGATCAGGCGTGGCTGACCGTCGCGACCGAGACGCGCGACGTCAAAGCTGAAGACGCGCGCCGCAAGAGTGCGGAAGGCATGACCGCCGTTCAGGCCTCGCTGCGTCGAGCGGGCGTGCCCGCCGACGCGATTCGCACGACGAGCTATTACCTGACGCCCGAGATGGACTGGAACAACGGCCGCGGCACGGTGAAGGGCTATCTCGTGCGCAATCAGATCGACGTGCGCGTCGACAACCTCGATCGGCTCGGCGACATCATCGACGCCGCGAACGCGACGAAGACGACGACGCTGACGATTTCGGGGCCGCGCTTTGCGCTGAAAGATCAGCAGGCGGCCGAGACGGACGCGCTGCGACTGGCGGTCGAAGCCGCGATGGCGCGCGCGCAGGCGATGGCCGGCGGCGCGAAGCGATCGCTCGGCGAGATCGTCCGCATCGAAGAGTCCGGCGCGAGCCGTCCGACGTCACCACAGCCGGTGATGCGAATGGCTGCGGCCGCAGAGCCCGTGCAGACGCCCATCACGCCGGGCGACATCGAGGTCCGCGTCGAAGTCACCGTGACGGTGGCGTTGCGCTAGCGACGGCTTCTTCGTCATCGCCCGCCGACGCGGACGTCGAGTCGTCGCGGCGGACGCTTCGCAACGACAGGTTCAGCTGGTCCGGCGTTTCGATGACCTTGGGCGTGCTGACGCCCAGCTCCTTGAACCGTCGCGCGCCCGTCAGGACTTTTCGTTCCAGCGAGCCGACGAAGGCGTCGTAACCGGCGGCGGCGCGCTTCAGGCTCTGTCCCATGACATCGAGGTGCTCTGTCATCGTCGCGAGCCGTTCGTAGAGCTCGCGCCCGAGCGCGTGGATCTCTTCGGCGTTGCGCGCGAGCGCCTGCTGCTGCCAGCCGTACGCCACGGTTCGCAGGAGCGCGAGCAGCGACATCGGCGTCGCCAGAATCACACGCAGGCTCGCGGCCTGATCGAACAGCGCGTTGTCATACTCGAACGCGGCCGTCAGCAACGGCTCCAGCGGCAGGAACATCACGACGAACTCCGGCGCGGGATCGAATTGCCGCCAGTATTCCTTCGCACCCAGTGCGCGCACGTGATCGCGCACTTGGCGCGCGTGGCGGCCGAGCAATTCCTGTCGCGCTTCATCCGTTGCCGCCGTGGACGCGGACAGGTACGCGTCGATCGGGACCTTCGAGTCGATGACGATGCACGAGTCGCCGGGGAGGCGGACGAGGAGATCGGGTGTCTGACGCGCGCCGTCGGCGGTCGTGCTCGTCGGCTTTTCGACGAAGTCGCACTGCGCGATCATGCCGGCAAGCTCCAGGATGCGTCGCAGCTGGATCTCGCCCCACTTGCCGCGCACGTTCGGCGAGCGCAGCGATTGAGACAGGCCTTCCGTCGCGGTTCGCAGCCGATCCTGCGCGAGTGACAGCGAGCGCAGTTGCGCGGAGACGGCTTGGAACGTGCCTTCGCGTGCCTTGTCCACGTCCGCGAGCTGCGTCTGCACGCGGCCGAGCGTGTCACGCACTGGCGCGAGCAGCGCTTCGGCGCTCTGCACGATCTCGGCACGGTTGTCCTTCAGCGCTTCGCGAGAGAGCGCCGCGAAGGTCTCGCGCACGTCGGTCTGCGTCTGACTGAGCAGCACGCGCTGGTCGCTGACGGCCTGGAGGGCGGCATCGCGCTCTGCCTGCAGCCTCGCGAGATCGGCCGCCATCTGGCGGCTCCGCCAGAGCCAGACGATTGCCACGGCTGCCGCGCCGAACACGGCGCCCACGAGTGCGGTCAGAAGTCCGGAAGTCATCACTGCAGCGTCCACGCGAGCCGTGACACGACGGGTCAGACCCGCTGCCGGGCGCGTCGCGTGCCTCGATTATCGTCGCAGTCCATCGATCACGGCTGGGTTTTCGCGTCGCACGGACCCGTCCGCGCCGCGCGCGGTTCGCGAGCCGGCTGGCCGCCGCCGGAACGAGGCATGATGGAGTCAGTGACTGGATCAGATCCGTCCACGCGATCGGCGCTGGCGACCCTCGACCTCGCAGCGAAGAAGCGGTTGCATGCTGCGCGCGTCCTGCTCGTGGGCGTCGGCGGGCTCGGCTCGCCGGCGGCGCTGTATCTGGCTGCGGCGGGCGTCGGCACGCTCGTGCTCGTCGACGACGACTGTGTCGACGAGAGCAATCTGCAGCGGCAGGTGATTTTCGACACCGCCGATGTCGGGCGGCCGAAAGTGGACGCCGCGGCGGATCGGCTGCGCGCGCGGCATCCGGACCTGCACGTCGAGCCGATCGCACGCCGCCTGGACGAGACGAACGCGCGTCATCTCGTCGCCGGCGTCGACGTCGTCGTCGACGGCGCGGACAATTTCGCGACGCGCTATCTGGTCAACGACGCGTGCGTCCTTGAGCACCGGCCGAACGTCTTCGGCAGCGTGTCGCAGTTCGACGGGCAGGTCGCGGTCTTCGCAGTGCCCGACGGGCCGTGCTATCGCTGCCTGCATCCGGAGCCGCCGCCGGACGGCCTGATCCTCAACTGCGCCGATGCGGGCGTGCTCGGCGTGTTGCCTGGTGTGATCGGCGCGCTGCAGGCCGTCGAGACGATCAAGATTATTGCGGGCATCGGCGCGCCGCTCGTCGGGCGTTTGCTGACTTACGACGCGCTGCGCATGCGCGCGCGCGACATCGCGCTCCCGCATGATCCCGCGTGTCCCGTGTGCGGCACGCATCCGACGATCACGACGCTGGAAGCCGTGACAGTTTCGTGCGCCGCACCTGCGAAGGAAGAAACGATGACGGTGGATGAGCTGGTCGCGTGGCGCGAACGTCAGGTGCCTCACGTGTTGATCGACGTGCGCGAACCGTCCGAGCACGCCCTCGATCGCATCGAGCGCGCGACGTTGATGCCGCTCGGATCGCTCGCGTCGATGATCGACATGCTCCCGCGCGATCGTCCCGTCGTCGTGCACTGCCGCACGGGTGCGCGGAGCGCGCGCGCGGTGGCGATGCTGCGCGCGAAAGGCGTCGATGCGCGCAACCTCGCTGGCGGCATCGAGGCCTGGCGGCGCGCTGGCGCGGAAAATTCCGTGCGCTAGTAAGACGAATCTCATCAAGAGCTTAGCGCAGATCGGCCTTGCGACGGCTTCCGCCTGTGGCTAAAATGGACTCCTGAGGTCGGATATCTCCCGACTGGACATCACCCATGCTGAGGCTCTCGAAGAAAGCGGATTATGCGTTGCTGGCGATGCGCCATCTGGCGGCGCATCACGATCGCGGTGCGATGTCGTCGCGCGAGCTCGCCGAGACGTACGACATTCCGTCAGAGCTGCTCGCGAAGGTGTTGCAGAAGCTCGTGCGCGGCCGGCTGCTGGTGTCCGTGCAGGGCATTCGCGGCGGCTACGCGCTGAGCCGGCCCGCCGATCGGATCTCCGTGGCCGACGTCATCCAGGCGGTCGACGGGCCGCTGACGGTGACGGCGTGCTCGGACGCGGATCACAGCTGCGAGCAGTACTCGAAGTGCAACATCCGCGACCCGCTCTGGCGCATCAAGGACCGCATCATTTCGGCGCTGGCTGCGACGTCGGTGTCGGAGCTGGCCGCGGACATGGCGATCCCGACCCCGCCGCCGGACGTGGTGCCGTTGGCGATGTTGAGGAAATAGCGGAACAGGAACGTCGGGTCATGATCACGGTTACCGAGAACGCATCGCGTCAAATCCGAAAGCTGATCGCCCAGCAGTACACGGAGGCCGCCGGTCTTCGCGTCGGCGTGAAGGCGGGGGGCTGCTCGGGATTCGAGTACGTGTTCGCCTGGGAACCGGCGCCGCGCGAGAACGATTTGATTTTCGAAGGCGCTGACGGCGCGCGCGTGTGGACCGATGCGCGCAGCCACCGGCTGCTCGACGGCACGACGCTCGACTACGACACGAGCCTGCTCAGCCGCGGCTTCGTGTTCCAGAACCCGCAGGCGAAGAGCACGTGCGGCTGCGGCACGTCGTTCTCGGTGTGAGAGCGCTTTAAACGTTCCAAGTTCGAAATTGACCGCTTATCGTCTATGAGCACCTCTACCGAAACCATCGAACAGCTCGCGACACGCGAGTACAAGTACGGCTTCGAGACCTCCGTCGACACGGATACGTTCGCGCCGGGGCTCGACGAGGGCGTCGTCCGTCGTCTGTCCGAGATCAAGGGCGAGCCGGCGTGGCTGCTCGAGTTCCGCCTCAAGGCGTTTCGCGCGTGGCAGGCGATGCGCGAGCCGACGTGGCACAACCTGAAGATCGATCCGATCGACTACCACGCGATCAGTTACTACTCCGCGCCGAAGAAGAAGCCGGAGCTCAAGAGCCTCGACGAGGTCGATCCGGAGGTCCGCAAGACGTTCGAGAAGCTCGGCATTCCGCTCGAAGAGCAGAAGCTGCTGGCCGGCGTGGCCGTCGACGCGGTCTTCGACAGCGTCTCGGTCGCGACGACGTTCCGCGAGAAGCTGGGCGAGCTGGGCATCATCTTCTGCTCGTTCTCCGAGGCCGTGAAGCACCATCCGGATCTCGTGCGCACGTATCTCGGGTCGGTCGTCCCGTACACCGACAACTTCTACGCGACGCTCAACTCCGCCGTGTTCAGCGACGGCTCGTTCGTCTACGTGCCGAAGGGCGTCCGTTGTCCGATGGAGCTGTCGACGTACTTCCGCATCAACGCGAAGAACACCGGCCAGTTCGAGCGCACGCTGATCGTCGCCGACGAGGGTGCGTCGGTGAGCTACCTCGAGGGCTGCACCGCGCCGATGCGTGACGAGAACCAGCTGCACGCGGCCGTGGTCGAGCTCGTGGCGCTCGATGGCGCGATGATCAAATACTCGACGATCCAGAACTGGTATCCCGGCGACAAGGACGGCAAGGGCGGCATCTACAACTTCGTGACCAAGCGCGGCAAGGCGATGGCCAACGCGAAGATCACGTGGACGCAGGTCGAGACCGGCTCGGCGATCACGTGGAAGTACCCGAGCTGCATCCTGCTCGGCGACAACTCGGTCGGCGAGTTCTACTCGGTGGCGACGACGAACAACTGGCAGCAGGCGGACACCGGCACGAAGATGATCCACCTGGGCAAGAACACGCGCAGCACGATCGTGTCGAAAGGTATTTCTGCCGGCCACGGGCAGAACACGTACCGCGGCGAAGTGCGCATCGGCAAGAACGCCGCGCGCGCGCGCAACTACTCGCAGTGCGACTCGCTGCTCATCGGCGACAAGTGCGGCGCGCACACGTTCCCGTACCTCGAGATCAAGAACACGTCCGCGAAGGTCGAGCACGAGGCGTCGACGTCGAAGATCGGCGAAGACCAGATCTTCTACTGCCGCCAGCGCGGCATCTCGACGGAGGACGCCGTCAACATGATCGTGAGCGGCTTCTGCAAGGAAGTGTTCCGCGAGCTGCCGATGGAGTTCGCGGTCGAAGCGCAGAAGCTGCTGTCGATCAGCCTCGAAGGCTCCGTGGGGTAAGAAGCGCCTGTCAACTTCGAACTTGGAACGTCGAACTAAGAAATCAGAACCGAGAACTTAGAACCCAGAACCTGGAACCCAATATTTATGCTGCTGGAGATTCGCGATCTGCGCGCGCGCGCGGAAGGCAAGGACATTCTCAAGGGCTTGAACCTGTCGGTGAACGCGGGCGAGGTGCACGCGATCATGGGGCCGAACGGGTCGGGCAAGAGCACGCTCGCGCGCGTGCTGTCGGGCCATCCGGGCTACGAGGTCACGGGCGGATCGATCACGTTCGACGGCAAGGACCTGCTCGAGCTGGAGCCGGAGGAGCGCGCCTGTGAGGGCGTGTTCATGGCGTTCCAGTATCCGGTCGAGATCGCCGGCATCAACAACACGTACTTCCTCAAGGCCGCGCTCAACGCGGTCCGCAAGTACCGCGGTCAGCAGGAGCTCGACGCCGTCGAGTTCATGCAGCTTGCACGCCAGAAGGCGAAGCTGCTCGAGATGGATCAGGCGATGCTGAATCGCTCGGTCAACGAGGGCTTCTCCGGCGGCGAGAAGAAGCGCAACGAGATCTTCCAGATGGCCGTGCTCGAGCCGCGGCTCGCGGTGCTCGACGAGACCGACTCCGGCCTCGACATCGACGCGCTGAAGATCGTCTCGAACGGCGTCAACGCGCTGCGCAATCACGAGCGCGCGATGCTCGTCGTGACGCACTATCAGCGGCTGCTCAACTACATCGTTCCCGACTTCGTCCACGTGCTGACCGACGGGCGCATCGTTCGCTCTGGCGGACGTGAGCTGGCGCTCGAGCTGGAAGAGAAGGGCTACGGCTGGGTCGAGCCGGAGACGACGGGGGCGAGAAAGTAGTCATGACGCAGCTCGCCGAACGGCACGAGACCTACGTCTCCGCATTCGACGCCTTCAAGCGCGACGCGGCGTTCGGGCGCGACGCGCTGGCGTCGGCGCGCCAGGCCGCGTTCGATCGCTTCATCAGCCGCGGGTTCCCGACGACGCGCGAGGAGGAGTGGCGCTTCACGAACGTCGCGCCGATCGCGTCCGCCACGTTCGAACGGGCGCCCGAGGCGCACGTCGACGCGGCGACGCTCGCGAAATTGTCCGCCGGCCTGCCTGCGGACACGACCATTGTCGTCGTCAACGGCCGCGTCGCGAGCGCCGCTCGCGGACTGCCGGCCGGCGTGACGCTGCGGACGATCCGCGACGCCCGCGCGAGCGAGCTCGTCGCAGCGAGGCCCGCGGGCGGAACCGTCTTCGTCGATCTGAACACGGCGTTCTTCGACGACGTCGTCGTGCTCGACATCGCGCCGCGCGCGATCGTCCGCGAGCCGATCCACGTCCTGTCCATCGCGGTGACCGGCCGGACGCCGATCCTCGTATCGCCGCGGCTGGCGATCGTCGCCGGCGAGCAGGCCCAGGCGTCGATCGTCGAGTCGTATGCGACCGTCGGCGACGGCGTCGCGTTCGTCAACGCGACGACGGATGTCCACGTCGCGCCCGGCGCGCTGCTCGATCACGTCAAGCTGCAGCGCCAGCACGACGCGTCGTTCCATCTCGGCGGCATGTTCGTCCGCACGGGCCGCGGCGGGACGTTCACGTCACAGGCCGTGACGGTCGGCGGCCGCATCGCGCGCAACGACATTGTCTCCGTGCTCGACGGCGACGGCGCCGAGTGCACGCTGAACGGGCTCTACGTGGCCGGCGGCGAGGCGCTCGTCGACACGCACACGACGATCGATCACGCGCAGCCGCACTGTCCGAGCCATGAGGTCTACAAGGGCATCCTGACCGGCCGCGCACGCGCCGTGTTCAACGGCAAGATCATCGTTCGCCAGGACGCGCAGAAGACCGACGCGAAGCAGACGAACAAAGCGCTGCTGCTGACCGACGAGGCGCAGATCAACACGAAGCCGCAGCTCGAGATCTTCGCCGACGACGTCAAGTGCACGCACGGCGCGGCGATCGGTCAGCTCGACGAGGACGCGCTGTTCTATCTGAAGGCGCGCGGCATCAGCGCGATCGACGCGCGCAACATGCTGATTCACGCGTTCGCCGGCGACGTGCTGAACGGCGTGCGCTCGGACGAGCTGCGCGCGACGGCGATGGCGCTCGTCGAGGAGAAGCTGGGCCTGCCGGCGTAAGAGGGAAGCGATGATCAAGTCCGCGGACCATGTTCTGGACGCGCGCGCGCTGCGCGCGGATTTCCCGGCACTGGACCAGCTCGTCCGCGGCAAGCCGCTCGTCTACCTCGACAACGCCGCCACGTCGCAGAAGCCGCGGACGGTCATCGACGCGCTCACCGGGTACTACGCACACGACAACGCCAACATCCATCGCGGCGTCCACGAGCTGAGCGAGCGCGCGACCCTCGCCCACGAGGCGGCGCGCGAGGCGGTGCGCGCATTTCTCAATGCGGCGTCGACGTCGGAAATCGTCTTCACGAGGAACGCGACCGAGTCCATCAACCTCGTCGCGCGCGCGTGGGGCGACGAGTACGTCCGCGCGGGCGACGAGGTGCTCATCACCGCGATGGAGCATCACTCGAACATCGTGCCGTGGCAGCAGCTCTGCCGCCGCGTGGGCGCGACGTTACGCGTCGTTCCGATGGACGATCGCGGCGAGCTGATGCTCGACGAGCTCGATCGGCTCGTGAACGAGCGGACGAAGATCGTCGCGGCCGTGCACGTGTCGAATGCGCTGGGCACCATCAATCCCGTCGAGACGATCGTCGCCGCCGCGAAGCGCGTCGGCGCCACCGTGCTCATCGACGGCTCGCAGGCCGTCAGCCACATGGCCGTCGACGTGCGCGCGCTGGGTGCGGACCTCTACGTGTTCACCGGCCACAAGCTGTTCGGCCCGACGGGCATCGGCGTGCTCTACGGCCGGGAGTCGATCCTCGACGCGATGCCGCCGTTCCTCGGCGGCGGCGACATGATCCGCACGGTGACGTTCGAAGAAAGCACCTGGAACGATCTGCCGCACAAGTTCGAGGCCGGCACGCCGCACATCGCGGGCGCGATCGGTCTGCATCGTGCGATCGACTACGTGCGTGCGATTGGGTTCGATCGCATCGAGGCACATGAGTCGGCGCTGTTGCACGACGCGTCCGCCGCGTTGGCCGCCATTCCCGGCCTGCAGATCGTCGGCCGCGCGCGACGGAAGGCCGGTGTGATCTCGTTCGTCATGTCAGGCATCCATCCGCACGACATCGGCACGATCGTCGATCAGGAAGGCGTGGCGATTCGTACTGGCCATCACTGCGCGCAGCCGGTCATGGATCGCTTCGGTATTCCGGCGACGGCGCGCGCGTCGTTCGCGATGTACAACACCGCGTCGGACGTCGACGCGCTCGTGCTCGCGCTCACGCGCGTCCAGAAGCTGTTGGGGTAGCGCTATGGGATTGTTTTCGTTCTTGACGGGGAAATCTTCGGACGGAGACTCGTCCGCGTCCGTCGCTACGCCGCCGGAACCGGCAGTGCCGGCGACGGCGCCATCATCTGCGACGAGCAGTGAAAGCACGCCGTTTGAGCGGCCTGCGGCGTGGGATGCACCGCCCGATATCGACACGGGCGCGCTCACGGCACCGATCGAGCGCGCGAACGCCGACGGACCCTCTGTCGGCCAGATGGATCTCGTGCGGACCGCGGAGCTTCAGGGACCGATCGTCGAGGTCATCAAGACGGTCTACGACCCTGAGATCCCGGTCGACATCTACGAGCTCGGCCTGATCTACGACATCGTCGTCGACGCGGAACGACGCGTGCTGGTCAAGATGACGTTGACGAGCCCCGCGTGCCCGTCGGCGCAACAGCTGCCGAGCGAAGTGCGTTACAAGGTCAAGGCCGTACCCGGCGTCTCCGACGCGACCGTCGAAGTCGTCTGGGATCCGCCCTGGGACAAGGACCGGATGTCCGAGGCGGCGAAGCTGCAGCTGGGATTTTTCTAGGAAGTTCGAAATTCGAAGCAGATTGCAGCGTTCGTCGCATCATTGGCGCCCGTAGCCCGTAGCCCGTAGCCCGTAGCCCGTAGCCCGTAGCCCGATCATGTCCGACCTCTCCGACCTCTACCAGGAAGTCATCCTCGACCACAACCGGCGGCCGAGGAACTACGGCGCGCTCGCGGGCGCCGATCGGCAGGCGCACGGGCACAATCCGCTCTGTGGCGATCGGCTGACGGTGTACCTGCGCGTAGACGGCGACGTCATCCGCGACGTGCAGTTCGAAGGATCCGGCTGCGCGATTTCGAAAGCCTCCGCGTCGCTGATGACGGAGGCGATCAAAGGCCGGAGCGCGCAAGACGCGCTCGCGCTTTTCGATCGCATGCAGACGATGCTGACGACGCCGATCGATCAGGCGGTCGACGAGTCGTCGTTCGGCAAGCTCGCGTCGCTCGCGGGCGTGCGCGAGTTCCCGATGCGCGTCAAGTGCGCGACGCTCGCGTGGCACACGCTCAAGGCCGCGCTCGCGGCCGATAGCCATAGCCATACAGCCAAGACCGAATAGCTGCGTCTACGCCGGCCCTGAAGGTCCGGCGCTCCGAGAAGCAGGGGCCGCCGTCGTCTCATCCAGCGCGTCCAGCACTGATTCCAGCGTCAACGCGAGCCACTTCGGGCTCTGCGCCGCGCACGACTCGACGTCGCGAAACGCCGATTCGAGCCAGCGCAGCCACAAGGCGTTGGAGATGGACATCGCGTCATCGGGCAGGACGGACGTGTCGCCGCCCGTCGCCGCGCGATAGCCGGCGAGGAAGCTCGCGCTCGCCCAGGTCATCCAGCGGCGTGTCCATGCCGTCAGCCGATCGTGCGGCGGCGGCGCTGCTGCGCGGCGCGTGTCGAGGGCCGCACGTGCGGCCACGGCGAACGACCAGAGCATCCGTCCGAGATCGACGAACGCGTCTCGTGGGCGAAGGCGATCCGCCGGCGCGATGGCGGGGTCGCTCGCCGCGTCGATGATCGTGACGTCGCCTTCGAAGTTGAGCACGCGACGCAGATCGAACCGCCCATGGATCGGGATGGCGGGCACCGCGGCGGTGATGCGCTGCGCCGTCTCGCCAATCATCGTTCGCACGGCCGCGTCGTGATCGAGCAGTTGTTGCGCCAGCACCGCGACGGCCGCGTCGCCGCCGAGCACGGGCAGCAGCGCCTGCGTCGCGCGCTCCCATCGATCGAGCACGCTCGAGTGGATCATCTCGGGGAACGACAGCTGTTCCGCCGGTGTGGCGCCGGCTGTGATCGCGGGCGTCATCCGCGCGAGTGCGACGTGCATCTGTCCGGCGCGCTGGCCGATCGCGCGCGCGAGCTGTAGCGAGCTGCTCGACGGATTCGAGGCGATGTCGGGCTCCTCGTGCGACCACAGCGTCGCGATCGACGGTGACGCGGGCGGGGCCTCGATGACGGCGGGAGATTCGAGAAAGCGGCTGAGATCGCCGACGATCTGGCGCCAACCGTCGCTCTGGTGCGGAATATACGACTCGACGAGCGCAATCGGCCGGCTGGCGCCATCACGGGCCTGGTATTCGATGAGCCCGCCCATCGCGGGCACGCGCGTGAATGCGCTGTCGGGCGACTTCAGCGCGCGTGCGAACGGCACCTGCGGGGCGGGTCCGTCCCACATCCGCCGGAGCACTTTCAGCACGACGCGCTCGCCGAACGCGGCCGACGAGTGCCAGCGCTCGAAGTCGAACGGCTCGCTCGCGAGCTCTTCGATGCGTCCCGGCAAGCCGAGCTGCGCAAAGTCGGATAGCTGACTGGCGTGCAACGTGCCGTGATGCAGCGTCACGTGCCGCGCGTGCATGACCGCGGACACCAGCGCGCGGCCCGTCGGGCCGTCGAGTCGATCGTGCAGGATGCCCTTTTTCGCACCTGCGAGGTGCGCGACGATGGCCTCCGGTGATTGCTGGATGATGTCGCCTGCGCGCGCCTCCGGCGTGGCCAGCAGTGGCAGCGCGTACTGCACGACGCTGCCATCGTCGAAGTGCGCCGCGATGAGCGTGAGCAGCACCGGCTCGTCGCCAGACGCGAGGACGCCCCAATCGGCGATCTCCACGCGCATGAGGGCGCGAGGCGATCGCGCGAACCATGGCTGCCGCCGTAGAAATCCCGGCAGATAGCGCCGCTCGAGCAGATGACGAACGCTGCCGTCGAGCAGCGTGTGCCATTCTGGGCCGACGAGCAGCGGCACGCGTTCCGGGTCCGGCTCCGCGACGATGGTGGGAAGACGGCCGTCGAGCGGCGGCGGGGCATCGCGCTGCAGCAGCAGCCAGAAGAAGCCGTGCGGGCCGAGCGTCAGGAAATACGGCGCGTCGGTGATGCGCGGCAGATCGACGCCGCCGGTCATCTCAATCGGCACCAGACCGGACACGCGCGACAGATCCATCGACACGGCCTGCACCGTGCGCGACAGGTTGGCGACGACGAGCACGGGATCGGCGCCGGGCAGCCGTCGCAGGAACGCGAAGATGTGACGGTTGGTCGGACGCAGCAGCTCCATCGTGCCGCGGCCGAAGATCGGATAGCGCTGGCGCAGCGCGATCAGACGCCGCATCCAGTTCAGCAGCGAGTGCGGTGAGCGCTCCTGCGCTTCGACGTTGACGGCCTGATAGCCGTAGACCGAGTCCATGATCGGCGGCGCGTACAGCCGTGCAGGATCGGCGCGCGAGAAGCCGCCGTTGCGATCGGCGTTCCACTGCATCGGCGTGCGCACGCCGTTGCGATCGCCGAGATACACGTTGTCGCCCATGCCGAGCTCGTCGCCGTAGTAGAGAACCGGCGTGCCCGGCAGCGAGAGCAACAGCGCGTTCATCAGCTCGAGGCGCGGCCGGCTGTTGTCCATCAGCGGCGCGAGGCGGCGGCGGATGCCGACGTTGAGCCGCATCTGCGGATCGGCCGCGTAGGTCTGATAGAGATAGTCGCGCTCCTCGTCGCTGACCATCTCCAGCGTCAGCTCGTCGTGATTCCGCAGGAACAGCGCCCATTGGCAGCCGTCGGGAATATCCGGCATCTGCCACAGGATCTCGGACAACGGATGGCGATCCTCCTGCCGCAGTGCCATGTACAAACGCGGCATCAGCGGAAAGTGGAACGCCATGTGGCATTCGTCGTCGTCGCCGAAGTACGCGCGCACGTCGGACGGCCATTGATTCGCTTCGGCGAGCAGCATGCGATCGGCGTAGTGCGCGTCGAGCTCGCGGCGGATGTCCTTGAGGATCGCGTGCGTCTCCGGCAGGTTCGCGCACTGCGTGCCTTCGCGCTCGACGAGGTACGGCACCGCGTCGAGGCGCATGCCGTCGACGCCGAGGTCGAGCCAGAAGCGCATCACCTTCAACACCGCCTTCTTGACGAGCGGATTGTCGAAGTTCAGATCCGGCTGGTGATAGAAGAACCGGTGCCAGTAGTACGCGCCTGCGACGGGATCCCACGTCCAGTTCGATCGCTCCGTGTCCTTGAACACGATCGGGACGCCCGCGTACTTGTCCGGCGTGTCGCTCCACACGTAGAAATTGCGCTTCGACGTGCCTGGTCGCGCGCGACGCGCGGCTTGAAACCACGGATGCTGATCCGACGTGTGGTTGATGACCAGCTCGGTGACGACGCGAAGGCCGCGGCGATGGGCTTCGGTCATGAAGCGTGCGAAATCGCGGCGCGTGCCGTAGCTCGGATGGATGCCCTGATAGTGCGCGATGTCGTAGCCGTCGTCGCGTAACGGAGAGGGATAGAACGGCTGCAGCCAGATGGCCGATACGCCGAGCGCCTGGATGTAGTCCAGCTTCTGCGTCAGCCCTTCGAAGTCGCCGACGCCGTCGTCGTTGCTGTCGAAGAAGCCGCGGACGTGGAGCTGGTAGATGACGGCGTCCTTGTACCACTGCGGATTTTCCGGCAGCGCAGGATCGGCGTGGCGAATGGCGGTCGGCGACGAGAGTGACTGGGATCGTGACATGGGCCTCTCACGACCACTGCCGGCTGGGTTCGACAGGGAGATGAGGTCATAATATCGGCATGGGGCGCGCGCCGGTGTACCTCGACTGTCACGCGACCACGCCCGTCGATCGGCGCGTGCTCGAGGCGATGCTGCCGTACTTCTGCGAGACGTTCGGCAATCCAGCCTCGTCGACGCATCAGTGGGGCTGGCAGGCGCAGACCGCCGTCGAGCAGGCG
Organism: Vicinamibacterales bacterium; assembly: GCA_035547155.1. Taxonomy (GTDB): domain Bacteria; phylum Acidobacteriota; class Vicinamibacteria; order Vicinamibacterales; family SCN-69-37; genus CAZNMF01. The sequence continues at coordinate 28,317 of DASZVJ010000186.1, read as the reverse complement.
CGGAAACAGGTCGCCGAGACGATCGGGGCGACCGCGCGTGAGATCGTCTTCACGAGTGGCGCCACCGAATCGAACAACCTCGCGCTGCGCGGCGTGGCCGATCGGACGCCGGACGATCGGCGGCATCTCGCCGTCTCCGCGATCGAGCACAAGTCCATCCTCGAAGTCGCGCATTGGCTCGAGTCGCGCGGCTGGCGCGTGACGCGGCTGCCCGTCGATCGCGGCGGACGGGTCGATCCCGCTTCGGTGGAAGAGGCGCTGATGGCGGGCGCGTCGATCGTCAGCGTCATGGCGGCGAACAACGAGATTGGCGTCATCCAGCCGCTGCGGCAGATTGGCGCGCTGACGCGGCAGCACGGTGCGTTGTTGCACGTCGACGCCGCGCAGGCCGTCGGCAAGATCCCGATCGACGTGGAGGACATATCGGTCGATCTGTTATCGCTGACCGCGCACAAGATCTACGGGCCCAAAGGCTGCGGCGCGCTCTTCATTCGCAAGCGCGTCGAGATCGAGCCGCTGCTCCTCGGCGGCGGGCACGAGCGCGGCTTGCGCGCCGGAACGTTGAATGTGCCTGGTATCGTCGGGCTCGGCGCCGCGTGCGCGATCGCGCGCGCGGAGATGGCGACCGAATCGGCGCGCGTGGCGCAGCTTCGCGATCGGCTGCTCGATGGTCTGCGCGTCAACTTGCCCGGCGTGACCGTGAATGGATCGATGCAGCACCGGCTGCCGAACAACCTGCACGTGAGCTTCGACGGCGTCGACGGCGAGGCGCTGCTCGTTGGGATCAGTGACATCGCCGTGTCGACCGGCTCGGCCTGCAGCTCCGCGACGGGTCTGCCGTCGTACGTGCTCGCGGCGATCATGGGCCGCGATCCGATCCCGAGTGCGTACGTGCGCTTCGGGCTCGGCCGCTTCACGACGCAAGACGACGTGGAGTACGCGGTCGATCGATTCTCCGCGGTGGTCAGACACCTGCGCGACATGGCGCCTGTCTAGCTGCGCCGGTCTCGCGCGGCATCCTGCAACACCACCGTTCCAACAGTGTTGAACGGCCTCAGGTCCCCCAGCCCTGAGCCCCATCGGAAAGGAGAGTGAGATGGCCTCGAATGGTATTGGGGAGCGATCCGGCCGGGAATCGCGCTTGCTGATTCTCGTCGTCGGCGTGTCGCTCGCCGTGCTGTTCGTGCTCGCGCGATTCCGCTTTCCGGCGTCGGACGTCGCCGTCGTGACGCCGAGCGCGGCGCCGCTGGCGGGCCTCGCCGCGCGTGCGAGCTTCGACGACATGGCGGGCACGTTGTCGGATGTGCTCGCGCGAGTATCTGGCGCGGTTGCCGTCGTCGAGCTCGCGCCGATTCCGCAGGCGCCGCCCGCAGAAGCGCGCGGACGTCGCGGCGCTCCGCCGCCCACGGCGCCCGCGCCGGTGCCATCGCGATGGACGCCCGCGCTCCGCGTCGGCAGCGACATGGCGATCGCGTACGTGCCGGATGGCTGGAAGCCGGTGTCGGGCCTCGATCTCGATGGTCCCGTCGAGCTGGTCGCCGCGGATGTGCGCACGCAGACGGCGATCGTGCGGGTTCCGTCGACGCTCAGCTTTCCCGACGGGTTTGCCGGCGCGTTGAGGGGCTTCGTCGGCCGCGCGTACGTGGCGGTCGTGGGCGCGTCGGCTGGCGGCCTCAGCGTCGATCCGGCGTTCATCGGACGGATTGATGCGGTCTCGGAGGCGACGTGGCCGCAGCCGCTCCTGCGGGTGTCCGGACACGCCGATTTGCGATCCGGCGAGCTCGTCTTCGGCGTCAACGGGCGGCTGATCGGACTGGTGACGAGCTCGATGGACACGACGTGGATCGTGCCGCCGGAGACGCTGGAAGCGCTCGTCGGTCAGCTCACGTCGAAGGGCAGCACGCAGTGACACCAGTCGGCCCCGACATTCAGCGCCGTGAGTTCGGCGGGCTGGATCCGCTGGATCGCCGGCTCGGCGTACCGAAGCCGCCGTCGTCGCTCGAATGGCTGCTCTCGTTGCTGCGTCGGCGCTCGGCGCTCGGTCTCGCGCCGTCGTTGACGCCTGCCGTCGCGTTCTTGCTGCTCGGCTTCGTGCTCGGCCCGCACGCGCTGGGCTGGTTCTCGCCGCGGTTGATGTCGCGTCTCGATCTCGCCGTGACGATCGCGCTCACGGTGCTGGGCGTGCTCGTTGGTGTGGCGCTCGGCCGCGAGATCCAACGCGCGGCCCGCCTGTTCGTCGCGGCAAGTCTCGAGAGCGCCATCACGACCGGCGCGGTCATGGCCGCGACGATGTACTTCGTGCACGCGACGGGCGTGCCGATCGTCGTGTCGATTACCGGCTTCTCGCTCGCGCTCGGCCTGTGCGCGTCCGCATCATCGGCGACGTCAGCCGATCCCGACTCGGAAGCGGCTGCCGCGGTCGCCACGCGCGTGGCCGATCTCGATGACGTCCTGCCGATCGTCCTTGCGGTCGCGGCGTTCGCGATGTTGTCGACGCCCGATCGATCGCAGGCTGCCATTCTGCTTGCGGCGCCCGTGCTCATCGGGCTCGCGGCCGGCGCGATCGGATGGCTGGTATTCGAACGGGCCGAATCTGGCCCTGAGCGCGTCGTGTTCGTGCTCGGCACGCTGGCGCTCGCGGGCGGCGCTGCGGCGTACGTGCGCGTATCGCCGCTCGCCGTCGGCCTCGTCGCGGGCTTCGTGTGGACGGCCGCGCCCGGCCGCGCCGATCGCATCGTCGACGCGGACCTGCGAAAGGTCCAGCATCCACTCGTCGTGCTGCTGCTCGTCGCCGCCGGTGCGCAGGCGACCGTGACGACCGCGGCATTCTGGCTGCTGCCGCCGTATCTGCTGTTTCGTCTCGCGGGAAAGGTTGCCGGCGCGTGGTTTTCTGCGCCGCTCGTCGACGTGCGCGCGTCCGATCTCGCGGCGTTTCTGATGCCGCCTGGCGTCCTGGCGGTCGCCTTTGCTTTGAATTTCCGCCAGGTGCTGCCGCCCGCGATGGGCGACGTGCTGCTGTCGACCGTCGCCATCGGGACGGCCGCGTTCGAGCTGTTCGCGCTGGCCGTCGTGCCGCACTGGCGGCACAAGGCGGGCCGATGAGACGAGCGATCGCGTGCGTGATCGCCGCGGTCCTGGCGTGGCTGGTCGTCTCCCGTTTCGGTCAAGACGGCGCGAACGCATCGGTGCTCGCGCTCGGGCTCACGCTGCTCGCGTCGGCGATTGTCGGCTGGCTGTGCGAGTTCGTGCGGCTGCCGCGGATGACGGGCTATCTGGCGATCGGCCTGATTTGCGGCCCGGCCGTCGCCAACATCATCAGCGAGCCGATGGCGCGCGACCTCCAGGCCGCTGCCCGCTTCGCCGTCATCATCATCGCCGTCGTCGCGGGCCTTCACATCAATCTCCAGCGGTTTCGCGTGCGCCTGAATCGCGTGCTGGCGCTCGTCGCGACGACGACGGTGCTCGCGTGGCTGGCGATGGCGGTGGCGATCTTCGTCGCGTGGCGATGGCTGCCGATCGCGCCCGAGTTCGCCGGCATTCAGCGGTGGGCGGCGGTCGCGCTCACGGCGACGCTGCTGATCGGCACCTCGCCGGCGATCACGATTGCCGTCATCACGGAAGCGCGAGCGCGCGGGCCGCTGTCCGATCTGTCGACCGAAGTCGTCGTCGTCCTCGAGGTGGTGACGGTCGTCCTGCTCGTCGCGTGTCTCGAGGGCGCGCGCGCGGTGTTCGGTGTGCCGGATCGCAGCGCCTGGCTCTTGGTCGGCGGCGCGATTTGGACGTTGGCGGGATCGGTGGCGTTCGGTGCGCTCATGGGCGCGGTGTTCACGCTGTATCTGCGCTACGTCGGACGCGAAGTCACCGTCGTGCTGCTCACGTTGTGCGCGGCGTTGAGCGGCTTCGCGGATCTGTTTGGGTTCGAGCCGTTTCTGACCGGACTGGCCGCGGGCCTCGTCGTCCAGAACGTGCGCGCCGAAGCGGCCGACGTGCTGCACGACGCCATCGAGTACGGCGCGATGCCCGTGCTCATCCTGTTCTTCGCCGCGACAGGCGCCGCGATCCATGTCGAGCTGATCGCGACGTTCGGTCTGTTTGCTCTCGGCCTCAGCGCGCTACGGCTCGTCGGATTTCACGTCGGCACGCACGTCGGCGACGCGCTGATGGGCACGCGCTCGCCGGAGACGACGATGCTGTGGCGCGCGCTGCTGCCGACGGCGAGTGTGACGTTGAGCCTGGCGGCTGCGGTGTCGGCTGGACCGACCGAATGGGGATCGCGGCTCGGCGCGCTGGTCGTGGCCGTCGTCGCGATCAATCAGCTCGCCGGGCCGATTCTGTTTCGTGCGGCGTTGTCGCAAGCCGGCGAGATCGGGCGCGCCGGCGGCGGGCTCATCGTCGTGTCCAATCGTGAGCCGTGGGTGCACCAGCATGACGAGGCGACTGGCGCGATCGTCGCGAAGCCGACGCCCGGTGGCGTGTCCGTCGCGCTCGATGCGCTCATGCGTGAGCGCGGCGGCGTATGGATCGCGCACGGCAGCGGCGACGCTGATGCACTCGTTGTCGATAAACACGATTCGGTCGAGGTTCCACCTGACGCGCCGGCGTATCGGCTGCGGCGCCTGTGGTTGACGGCCGAGCAGGTCGAGCACTACTACGCGGGCTTTTCGAATAGTGCGTTGTGGCCGCTGTGTCATCAGGCGCACGTGCGGCCGCAGTTCCGTGACGAGGATTGGCGCGCGTATCAGGACGTCAATCGGCTGTTTGCCGATGCCGTCGCGCTCGAGGCGCCGCCGGAAGCCTCCGTGTTCTTCAACGACTACCATTTGTCGCTCGCAGCCGGGTATCTGCGTGAGCGGCGGCCGTCGCTGCGCAGCGCGCTGTTCTGGCACATCCCGTGGCCGGACGTCGATCGCCTCCACATCTGTCCGTGGCGGCGTGAGATCCTCGAAGGCCTGCTGAGCAACGATCTGCTCGCGTTCCAGGTGCCGCGCGACACGAGAAATTTTCTGTCCGCGGTCATCGAAGAGCTCGGCGGCGCGGTGTCGGGCGACACGGTCTTCTACGCCGATCACGCCGTCCGCGTCGTGTCGATTCCGATCGGGGCGGACTTCGATCGCATCTCGACGATCTTGAGCGAAGGTCAGCTGGAGCCGGAGATGGCGAGGTTGTCCGCCGAGCTCGAGCTCGACGGCAAGTTCGTCGGCGTCGGCGTCGATCGGCTCGACTACACGAAAGGCATTCCGGAGCGCATCGGCGCGATTGCACGGCTGCTGCGCGAAACGCCGGGGCTCGCCGAGCGGTTCGTCTTCGTGCAGATCGGCGTGCCGTCGCGCAGCGACGTGCCGGGCTACGCCGAGATCGCGGCCGAGATCGACGATCTCGTCGCGAAGGTCAACGAGGAGTTCGGCGACGGCGGCCATCGCGTGCCGATTCGCTACATCAAGGACACGTTCCAGCTGCCAGACCTGGTCGCGCTGTACCGGCTCGCCGATTTCTGCATCGTGTCGTCACTGCACGACGGCATGAATCTCGTCGCGAAGGAGTTCGTCGCCGCGCGCGAGGATCTCGACGGCGTGCTGATCCTGAGCGAGCTGGCTGGCGCGTCCCACGAGCTGGCCGAAGCGTTGATCATCAATCCTTACGACGAGCGCGGGTTCACGGCTGCCATTGCCCGCGCGATCGAGATGCCGGTGTGGGAGCGGCGCCGGCGGATGCAGGCGCTCAGACGGCGCGTCGCCGGCCGCGACGTGCTCGCCTGGGCCTCGGACATTCTCGATCGGCTCGAGCGGCGGAAAGGTATCGGGTTCCTCTCTGGATAGACGTGACGTCGCCGCGGACGCGGCGTACGCGCCATCGGATCTGGTCGCGCGCGATGTGCACGAGCGCATCGGCAGCGCGCACCTGTTGTTATTGACCGACTACGACGGCACGCTGGCCGAGATCGCGCCGACGCCGGACGAGGCCGTCGTGTCGCCGGACGTTCACCGGGAGATCGTCCGTCTCGCGGCGCTGCCGGACGTCACGTTCGGCGTCGTGAGCGGACGTCGTTTGACGGACGTGCGCGAGCGCGTCGGACCGGCGGCCGAGTTCGTCGCCGGCCTCCACGGCCTCGAAATCGTCGGGCCGGGATGCCGCTTCCATCATGAAGCGCTCGACCCGCTCGTGCCGGTCGTTGCCGAAATTACCGCGGAGGCCGCACACGATCTCGCGTGGTGTCCCGGCATCTATCTCGAGAACAAGGTCTACGCGCTGACGTGTCACGTGCGTCGCGTGCCGACCGAGCTGGCCCCGCGTGCGATTGACGAATTCCGCGAGATCGCGGCGCCATACCTGGAGGACGGCGTCCTCAAGTCGCTGGCGGGCACGAAAGCGCTCGAGTTGCTGCCAGCCGTGAGCTGGCACAAGGGCCGGGCTGCCGTGTGGATCCGCGCGCGCGTCGAGGAGCAGGTCGGCGGACCCGTGGCGATCGTCTATCTCGGCGATGACCGCACCGATGAGGACGCGTTCGACGCGCTCGACGAGCGCGACGTCGTCATCGGCGTTGGCGATCGGCCGCACGCGCATCTGATCGACTGGCGTCTGGCGGGGCCGTCGTCCGTCGGCCGTTTCCTGGGCCACCTGGCGCGGCTGCGTGCACGGTAGTGGTCGGCCCACCGCAGGCCAGACTTTCGGCCGCCGCGACATCTGTGGAACACTACAGGGCGCATGAAGATTACGGTGGCTCACAGTCCGGACTCCGACGATGCCTTCATGTTCTACGGGTTGGCGTCGGGAGCGGTGAAGGTCGACGGCATTGAAGTCGACCAGGTGCTTTCAGATATCCAGACGCTGAATCAAGCGGCCTTCGAAGGCAAATACGAAGTCACGGCCGTCTCCTTCAACGCGTACGCGCATCTGGTCGATCGTTACGCGTTGCTGCCGCACGGCGCCAGCATGGGCGACAAGTACGGGCCCATCCTCGTGAGCCGCGCGCCGAAAGCCGTTCCAGCGAGCGGCCAGGTGCCGCTGAAGGGCATGAAGATCGCCATTCCCGGCAAGTTGACGTCGGCGTTCCTGACGCTGCAGATGTACGATCCGTCCTTCGATTACGAGGTCGTGCCCTTCGATCAGATCGACAACGCCGTGCTCGAGGGCCGCGTCGACGCGGGGCTGCTGATCCACGAAGGGCAGCTGACGTACAAAGCCGACGGACTTCACAAGATCGTCGACCTTGGCGAGTGGTGGTTCGAGCGGACGGGCGGGCTGCCGCTGCCGCTCGGCGGCAACATCATCCGTCGCGATCTCGGGCCCGAGATGATGGCGCGTGTCTCGAAGATGTTGCACGACAGCATTGCGCACGCGTTGAGCCATCGCGCGGAGGCCGTCGAGTACGCTCAGCAGTTCGGCCGCGGTCTCGATCGTGGCGACACGGATCGTTTCGTCGGCATGTACGTGAACCAGTTGACGCTCGATTACGGCCCGCGCGGCCGGGCGGCGCTCGAGAGGTTTTTCGCCGAGGCGTTCGAGAAGGCCCTGATTCCGCGTCGTGTGCCCGTCGAGTTCGTGCAGAGCGCCTGATGTTGCGACGCGCTGCAAGGATATCGACTCTCGCCGCGCTCGCGATGCTGGCCGCGACGGCTTCGTCGTGGGCGCAGGACGGCTCGGTTCGCGTGTCCGTCGCACGCGCGAATGTCCGCGCGACAGCGAATGAGACGGCGCAGGTGCTGACGCAGGTGACGGCCGGAACCATCCTGACGCTCAAAGCGATCGAAGGCGACTGGTACCGCGTGCAGTTGCCACCGGACGCGCGTCTGGGCGGCGCACGGATCGAAGCGTTCGTTTCGAAAAAGGTCGCGACGCTCGTGGCGGCCCCGACCGCGCCGCCGCCAGTGGATGACGGACCGTTGAGGATTGGCCCGCCACGTCCGCCAGCACCCGTGCTGCCGGTGACGACGCGCGACGGCATGTCGGTGTCGCTGCAACTTGCGACGGGAACGACGGATCTGACGCCGGAGGCAGCGCACGTTCAGATGATCGATGCCAGGGCCGAGACGATTGCCGCGCTCGCGCCGCTCGTGCCCGGGAAGGAAAGCCTCGAGACACCTGCGCCTGATGCGCAAGTCGCCTTCGTATGGACAGTGGAGGGCGCGTCGGCCGCGCGCGAGATTGACAGCCATCGGCCGACGTTCTTCGTGCTCTTCAAGGAAGTGCCAGGCGTTCGGCCAGAAGATCTCACACCGGTCCTGTTGAAGCTCACACCGGCACCGACCAATCAGCGCGTTGTCGCGTTCGTGCGCGCTCGCGCCGATCAGCCGCGGCAGACCGAGCCGGCCTGGAACGTGAGCAAGGATCTACGTCAAGATATCGTGAAGGCGAAGGTCGAGATCATCGAGCCTGGCGCTGCGCGTATTCAGCCGAGCGCCGATCTTCAGCCCGGCGAGTACGCGATCGCTGTGCGGTTCAGCGGCAATCGCCGGCTCGCGGGATCATCGGTGCTGTCGACGAGCGGCGCCGGCCGGGTCTTCGGTGCCATCTGGACGTTTGCCATCAAGTAGCACGATGCTGTCCCGTCTTCGCGCATCAGGTCTCGAGGCCATCGCCGAGAAGCTCGACTCGCGCGTCCGCCTGTCGTACGAGGACGGCCTCGTGCTCGAGCGATGTCCGGACCTGCATGCGATCGGCTGGCTGGCCAACCGCGAGCGCGAGCGGCGTCACGGCGCGCGAACGTACTTCAACATCAACCTGCGTCTCGAGGCGACGAACGTCTGCGCGGCGAGCTGTCTGTTCTGCTCGTTCGCGCGGCTGAAGCCGGGCGATCCTGGCGCGTACACGCTGTCGCTCGAACAGGTCCTCGACAAGCTCCGCGAGCGCGCGGACCAGCCGCTCACCGAAGTACACGTCGTGAACGGCCTGCATCCGGATCTGCCGTTCTCGTACTACACGGATCTGTTGCGCGGATTGAAGGCCGCTCGCCCCGGCATTCATCTGAAGTGCTTCACGGCGGTGGAGATTGCGTTCTTCGCCGACACGTACGGGATGACGGACGAGGCCGTGTTGCGCGAGCTCATGATCGCCGGGCTCGACTCGCTGCCCGGCGGTGGCGCCGAGATCTTTGCGGAGCGCGTGCGGAAGAAGATCTCGCACGACAAGGCCGACGCGGATCGCTATCTCGCCGTCCATCGCGTCGCGCACGGCCTTGGCCTGCGCTCGAACGTCACGATGCTGTACGGCCACATCGAGACGGCCGAGGATCGGATCGATCACCTGCTGCGCGTGCGTGCGCTGCAGGACGAGACGGGCGGGTTCCAGGCGTTCATCCCGCTCGCGTTCCATCCCGACAACAATCAGATGCGCAAGCTGCCGGCGCCGTCGGCGCTCGACACGCTGCGCGTGCATGCGGTCGCGCGGCTGATGCTCGACAACATCCCGCACGTCAAGGCGTTCTGGATCGCGACGGGTGTCGACGTCGCGCAGATCGCGCTCTGGTACGGCGCGAACGACCTCGACGGCACCGTTCAGGAAGAGCGCATCTACCACATGGCCGGATCGCGCACGCCGGAATCGCTCTCGCCGGCCGCCATTCGGCGGCTGATTCGCACGGCGGGTCGCGAGCCGCTGGAGCGGGACACGCTATACCAGGTCATCGAGTCGCCGCGGCCGGCGGCAGCCGCCTCTCTGGCGTAGGCCCGTCCATCCTGTTACACTAACGACGAGTCCAAATCCCCGTCGGCAACAGCCTTGGGGGATTTGGCCTTTTTCATCTCTGGAGATTGAGAAAAGTTTCACAAGCTCCAGAGGCGTGGACCGCGACGCGATGGATATTCAGGTCTTGACGCAGTACGAGAAGACGCAGCTGCAGGAACGTCAGCCGCTGCCTGACGAATATCTGCGGCTGCCCGACGACGAGCTCGACGTGCGCATTGCGGCCGCCAAAGCCGCACTCGGCGATCGCGTGGTGATCCTCGGCCACCACTATCAGCGCGACGAAGTGATCAAGTTCGCCGACTGCATCGGCGATTCGCTGAAGCTCGCGCAATTCGCGTCGCGTCAACACCGCGCGGAGAACGTCGTGTTTTGCGGCGTGCATTTCATGGCGGAGAGCGCCGACGTGCTCGGCGCCTCACATCAGCGCGTGATCCTGCCGGATCTGGCCGCCGGCTGCTCGATGGCCGACATGGCCGCGATCGATCAGCTCGAGGTCTGCTGGGACGAGATGCGCACGCTCGGCGTGACGAACGCAATTCCGGTCACGTATATCAACTCGACTGCCGCCATCAAAGCCTTCTGCGGCGAGCACGACGGCATTGTGTGCACGTCCAGCAACGCGTCGCGGGTGATGGCGTGGGCATGGGAGCGCGGCGAGAAGCTGCTGATGCTGCCCGATCAGCACCTCGGCCGCAACACCGCGTACAAGATGGGCGTGCCGCTCGATGAGATGGTCGTATGGGACCCCGAGCTGCCGTTCGGCGGCCTGACGCGGGACGCGCTGCAGCGTGCACGGCTGGTCCTGTGGCAGGGCCACTGCAGCGTGCACACGCGATTTTCCGTCCGCCAGATCGAGCAGTTCCGCAAGACGCATCCCGGCGGACGCGTCGTCGTCCATCCCGAGTGCACGTGGGAGGTCGTTCAGGCGGCCGACGACTCCGGCTCGACCGAGCACATCATCCGCACCGTCAAGAACAGCCCCGAAGGATCGGTGTGGGCCGTTGGGACGGAGATTCACCTCGTCAACCGCCTCGCGCGCGACGTCGCACCCGCCAGGACGGTCGTGACGCTCGACTCGCTCGGGTGCCTCTGCTCGACGATGTTCCGTGTCTCGCCGAATCATCTCCTGTGGGTGCTCGAGGGGCTGATCGACGGGCAGGTACACAATCAGATCGTCGTGCCGGAACCGACGAAGACGTGGGCGCACGTCGCGTTGGATAGAATGTTGGCATTGGCCTAACAACGAGGAGTTGCCCATGTCACACCAGCTGCCGCCGCTTCCGTACGACGCCGCCGCGCTCGAGCCCCACATCGACGCGCAGACGATGCAGATCCACCATGACAAGCATCACGCGGCCTACGTCAACAACCTGAATGCGGCACTGGAGAAACACCCCAGCCTCCAGAGCAAGAGCGCGGAAGATTTGATCAAGAACCTGTCAGCCGTCCCCGAAGACATCCGCACTGCCGTCCGCAACAATGGCGGCGGGCACGTCAATCACACGATGTTCTGGCAGATCATGGGACCCGGCAAAGGCGGCGCCCCGACCGGCGCGATCGCCGAGACGATCAACGCGACGTTCGGTGGGTTCGATGCGTTCAAGGAGCAGATGAACAAGGCCGGCGCCGGCCGTTTCGGCAGCGGCTGGGCATGGCTCGTCGACGCCGGCGGCAAGCTGGCGATCGAGAGCACCGCGAATCAGGACAACCCACTGATGGAAGGCAAGCGGCCGATCTTCGGCATCGACGTCTGGGAGCACGCCTACTACTTGAAGTACCAGAATCGCCGTCCCGATTACCTCGCGGCGTGGTGGAACGTCATCAATTGGGACGAAGTGAACAAGCGCCTCAAGGGTTAGCCGCCACGGGCGATTGAAGAAGGTTGAGGACGTGAGATCAGGATGCGCATCATTGTCACCGGCGGTGCCGGATTCATCGGATCGAACTTCCTCAACCTTCTCGTCCCCAGACACCCCGAGCATCATTTCGTCAATCTCGACAAGCTCACGTACGCGGCGAATCTGAGCAGTCTGGCGGCCATCGCCGATGTGCCCAACTACGAGTTGGCGCGCGTTGATATTGCCGATCGCGACGCGGTACGCGAGCTGTTCGCACGCGTGCGGCCCAACCTCATCGTCCACTTCGCGGCAGAGAGCCACGTCGATCGCAGCATCTACGCGCCTGACGCGTTCGTCGAGACCAACATCACGGGCACGTTCAATCTGCTCGAGGCGTTTCGCGCGCGGCCGCGCGACGAGGCCGTGCTGTTCCATCACGTGAGCACGGACGAGGTCTACGGGTCGCTCGGCCAGGATGGCGCGTTCCTCGAGACGTCGCCGTACGATCCGTCCAGCCCGTATTCGGCTTCGAAGGCGGCGAGCGATCACCTCGTGCGCGCGTACCATCGCACGTACGGCGTGCCCGTCAAGATCACGAACTGCTCGAACAACTACGGGCCATACCAGTTCCCCGAGAAGCTGATCCCGCTGATGATCCTGAACGCGCTCGAGGGCAAGCCGCTGCCAGTGTACGGCCGCGGGGAGAACGTGCGCGATTGGCTGTACGTCACCGATCATTGTGAGGCGATCTGGGCCGTCATCCACAAGGGCGGTGTCGGTCAGACCTACAACGTCGGCGGCCGAAGCGAGCGCCGGAATCTCGACGTCGTCCACACGATTTGCGATCTGGTCGCCGCTGAGACGGGGCGTCCGGCCACGAGCGTTCGTGAGCTCGTGACGTTCGTGACCGATCGGCCCGGGCACGATCTGCGATACGCGATCGATCCCTCGAAGGTCGAACGGGAATGCGGTTTCGCACCGCGAGAGACGTTCGAGACTGGCCTTCGCAAGACCGTCCGCTTCTATCTCGAGCACGAGGATTGGGTGCGCGACGTGCGATCGGGCGACTATCGGGCCTGGATCGACAAGCACTACGCGGGGCGCGCGTGATCCGGAAGGGCATCGTCCTCGCCGGCGGCGCAGGCACGCGTCTGCATCCGCTCACGCACGCGGTCAGCAAGCAGCTGCTGTCCGTCTACGACAAGCCAATGGTCTATTACCCGCTGAGCACGCTGATGCTCGCGGGCATTCGCGACGTGCTCCTCATCACGACGCCACGCGATCGCGATGGCTTCGAGCGGCTGCTCGGCGATGGACGCCAGTGGGGCATGACGATCGCCTACGCGACGCAGCCGAGCCCTGATGGCCTCGCCCAGGCGTTCCTGATCGGCGAATCCTTTCTCGCTGGCGAAGGTGGCGCGCTTGTCCTTGGCGACAACGTGTTCTACGGGCACGGTCTGCCCGACGTGCTCCAGCGCGCGGCGTTGCAGGGGCAAGGCGCGACGGTCTTCGCGTACTGGGTCAAGAATCCAGAGGCCTTTGGTGTTGTCGAGTTCGATGCGAACGATCGTGCGATCAGCATCGAGGAGAAGCCGGCGCAGCCGAAGTCGAGTTACGCCGTCACGGGGCTGTACTTCTACGATGCCGACGTGGTGCGTCTGGCGAAGCAGCTGAAGCCGTCGCCTCGCGGCGAGCTCGAGATTACCGATCTCAATCGCTTGTATCTCAATCGAGGTGACCTGCGCGTCGAGCGGATCGGGCGTGGGACTGCGTGGCTCGACACGGGCACGCCTGACGCCCTGCTCCAGGCCGCAAATTTCGTGCAGGCGCTGCAGGCGAGACAAGGACTGCAAATCGCCTGTCCCGAGGAGGTCGCGTTCGCACAAGGGTGGATCACGCGCGACGATGTGCTTGCGGCCGCCGCCCGCCTCGGAAAGTCGTCGTACGGACAGTACCTGCTCGATATCGCCAACGGTCGCTGACACGAGCGATTATTCTGATTGAAACAGCGTGACCGTGACCGGAGTACCGACGGGCATCTCGCCGGAATCCGAGGGGATTTCGATGAAGCCGTCGGCGCCGGCCATGCTCGTGATGTCACCGGATGACTTGAACGCCGGCTCGACATGGCCATCGACGACTCGCACCGTAAAGAACTGATGCCGATCGCTCGGTGAGGCCAGAGCGCGCGCGAGTGGTAGACGCACCTGCGTCGGCCGCCAGGCTGGCAGTCTCGCGGTCGCGCGAAGAAACGGAACGAGCAGCAGATAGGCATTCGACAGACACGACGTTGGGTTGCCCGGCAGGCCCAGGAGCGGCGTCAGGCCGATCGATCCGAACAACGTCGGCTTGCCCGGCTTCATGGCTACGCCGTGGAACGCCACCGTGCCGATCCCCTCCACGGCATCGATCAGCAGATCGCGTGATCCGACGGAGCTGCCACCGGAGCATACGATGAGGTCGTGCGCGGCAGCGGCGCGGAGTGCGGCGCGGAGCGCGGCGATGTCATCGCCGACCGGAGGAAGTGCCGTCGCGGCGCCGCCGTGTCGCTCGGCGATCGCGCGCAGCGTGAACGAGTTGACGTCGTACACGTGGCCGGGCGGCAACTCGCGCGGGGGCGCGACGACTTCGTTGCCGGTCACGAAGATGGCCACGGACGGACGCGCGTAGACGTCGATCGCCGTGATGCCGGCCGCGGCGAGCGCACCGATGCGTGCGGGAGTGAGCCGATCTCCAGCACGGACGATCGTGCCTCCGCGCGCCACGTCCGCACCGCGACGTCCGACGTTCTGGCCTGACGCAATCGATGCGGTGCTCGTGACGAGATCGCCGGTTCGTGTCGTCCGCTCGACGATGACGACGGCGTCGGCTCCGGCGGGCAATGGTGCGCCAGTTGCAATTTCGATGCATTCGGCCGCGCCGAGCGTTCGAGCCGAGATCTGACCGGTCAGGACGCGGTCGACGCACCGCAGCGGGACAGGCGCGGCTGGCGAGGCCTTGTGAAGGTCCACTGCGCGGACCGCGTATCCGTCCATGGCGGATCGATCGAACGGCGGGACGTCGATCGCGGAGGTGAGGTCTTGCGCGGCGACGCGTCCGTGCGCGTCGGCAAGCGAGAGCGTCTCCATTCGCTCGATCGGCCGGACAGCTGCAAGCACGAGCCGGAGGGCCTCGTCGAACGAGATGAGATGGCCGAACAGATGTGGCCGCAGGAAGACCTCCGGTGTCGTTATCGCATGAGCTCGCGAACGACGTGTCCGAGCTCGGGCAGGATGAGCTTCGTCATCGCGAGCCGCACCGCGTGCTCCGAGCCGGGCAGCAGGAATACGGCACGACGCTCGATGATACCGGCCGTCGCGCGCGTGAGCATGGCCGCCGCACCGATGTCGGCATAGCTCAGCGCGCGGAACAGCTCGCCGAAGCCGGGCAACGTACGCTCGAACATCGCGCCGAGCGCGTCGTACGTGCTGTCGCGGCGTGCGATGCCTGTGCCGCCCGTCGTGACGATGGCTTGGACGTTGTCTCGTGAGAGGAAGGACCGGACCGTGTCGGCCACGTCGGCGGGCTCGTCCTTCGTGATCCGGCGTTCGAGGACGTGGTGACCGGATTGCTGCAGGAGATCGACAATCGCCTGTCCGCTCGTATCTGTATCGGAATCGCGCGTGTCGCTGATCGTGAGCACCGCGCATCCGACGGAACGCGGGGCGGCCGCACGGTGCTCGTCCACTGCCATCGGCCGATTATGCCCAAAGGTGGCGCGAGACTGTAGCCCTTGGTATAATCCTGCGTTTGAGCGCCCTTAGCTCAGTTGGATAGAGCGTCTGGCTACGAACCAGGAGGTCGCACGTTCGAGTCGTGCAGGGCGCACCACCTCTTTTCGCCGCAGTACCGGTCGATAGTCGTTCGGCCATTGTCGGATCGCGCAGCGTTCTTCTCGTCACATAGATTTTGGGGGCATCAACCGCGTTCGACTCCGCGCGGAGGTCGCGGCGCGTCGTCTGCAGGTGGGATGATGGTCCTGCTGTATGTGGTGGAAACCAAATCTCAGGGACGCCGTGGCTGGCGTGTCGATCGTGCTCGCCAGCCTCGCACTGCTCGCGACGGCGCCCGTGAACGGAAATTTCTGGTGGAGTGACGCGCCGAGGCACGCGCTGAACGGCGCGTTCGTCCGCGACTTTCTGCTCGCCCATCCGTGGCAGCACCCTCTCGACTGGGCGACGAACTACTATCTGCGATATCCGTCGCTGACGATCTTTTTCTATCCGCCGCTGTTCTATCTGATTGAGTCCGTCGTCTTCCTGGCGTTCGGCGTCAGCCATGTCGCCGCTCAGGCGACAGTCACGCTCTTCGTCGTTCTCCTTGGGATGTCGACGTACCGGCTCGCGTTGAGAGTCGTCCAGCCCTGGGGGGCGCTCGCGGCCGCGCTTCTTGCGATCGGTGCGCCAGCGATGGCGTTTTGGGCACGGCAAGTCATGTTGGACGTGCCCGCCTGTGCAGTGCTCATGACAGCGGCGGTGTTCTTCGTTCGTTATGCCGAGCGCATGGAAGGCCGCGACATCACGGTCGGTGTTGCGCTCCTGCTTGCCTCGATGGCCATCAAGCTCACCATGGTGTTCGCGGTCCCGGCGCTGTTTCTGTTCCTGGTCATCGATCGGGGCAGAGCGCTGCTGCACCGTCGCGAAGTCGTCCGCGCGATGGTCATTGGCCTCGTCGGCCTTTGCGCGGGCGCTGTCCTCACGTGGGCGTTCGGATCCGCGAATGTACAGTCCGTCGCCGGTCGTTCTGGCGACTTGCCGCGAACAAGTTGGCAGGCCTGGTTGTTCTACGCTCGAACAATCGAGTCGGGACTGGGCCTCATTCCGACGATGTTCGCCCTTGTCGGCGCGGCGCTTGTGACATGGCGCCCGCTGACCACTACCGATCGTCGCGTGTGGGCGTTATGCGTGGCATGGCTTGGCGTTGGCTATTTCTTCTTTTCGGCGATTGGTTTGAAGGATCCGCGCCAGGGCCTCGTGCTGCTTTTGCCCTTCGTCCTATGGGCGGTATACGCGCTGCAGCGGATTCTTGGTCGATGGCTCCCAGTGGCGTCATTGATGTTGGCGGGCGGCACCTTGGGCTACAGCGTGTTATTTCTGGCTCCGCCTCACGTCGATGGGTACGATGCCGTTGCCGCGTACGTCGCCCAGCACGCGCCTCCGAATGCGGTCGTGTTGTTTCACGGGACACGCGACGGCAATTTTGTCTTCGACATGCGAGCTGAGAGCGGGCGGCGCGACATGGCCATTCTCAGGACGGACAAGCTCCTGGTGCGCGTCGTCGCCGGCGAACGTGTCAGGGGCGTCGAAGAAGCGGATCTCAGTGAAGACGAGATCCGTCGGATGATCCACGAGGTCGGCGTCGACGTGATTGTGTATCAACCCGGCTTCTGGGAGGATCTGCGTGAGATGGCCAGGCTCGCGGCGGTCGTCCATGGCGGCGAGTTCGAGCGTGTCGCGCAATTTGCGATTTCCGGCAGCGTCGACACGACAGAGCGCACGATAGAGATTTACCGGCCTAGATACGTCGTGCAGCGTGTCAGGCACACTGTCGCTCTCGACATGCCGTTGATCGGTGACCGATTCGAGATGCTGCTGCCGGCGCGATGATCGGTCGCGCCTAGCTCTTGCCTCCCGCGACCGCCCGCAGCGGCGGCCGCGCATCACCGGACGCGCTGACGGAGCGGAATCGTTGAAACGGCAGATGGCAGTCGTGCTTTCGGAGAAAGCTCAGAAAGCGCTTGTAGTCCGACGTCGGCATGTTGAAGAGCTCGACGAGCGAGCGATAGTTGCCGCGCGTCTGCTCGAGGCCGCTCTGCACGATCTGCCGCAGATCGTTGCGCGTGAGATCGCGCGCCATGAACAGCGGATACACGGCGGACCAGAACGATTCTCCCTGCTTCAACATGCGCGCGACGAGCTCTTCCGCGTGGGACGATCGCAGCGTCGCGTCCGCCGGCGCGGCCACGATCGGTTGTGGTGTGCTCGCACGTTTGATCTCGGGCGGCAGATCCGTCAGCGTCGCCGTCCGGCCCGGCGCCTTCAACACGATGCGTTCGACGACGTTGCGAAGCTCGCGGACGTTGCCGGGCCACGGGTGAGCGAGGAGCGCAGCCATCGCGTCCGGCGCCAGGTCGGTGGCCGGGCTTCGATGCGCATGGCTGTACCAGTTGAGATAATAGGCCACGAGTGGTCCGATGTCGTCGACGCGCTCGCGCAACGGCGGAATCGTCAATCGAACGACATTCAGACGGAAGTAGAGGTCCTCGCGAAACGTCCCTGCCGCCACTTCCGCCTCGAGCTTGCGGTTGGTGGCGGTGATCAGGCGCACGTTGACGCGCACATGCGCGCGGTCGGCGCCAATGCGCTGAATCTCGCCCGTCTCGAGAAATCGCAGGAGCACGACCTGCATGCGCGTGCTCATCTCGCCGACTTCATCGAGGAAGACCGTGCCGTTCGGCGCCATCTCGAGCAGGCCGGGCTTGTCGCGATAGGCGCCCGTGAAGCTGCCCTTCACGTGGCCGAAGAGCTCCGATTCCAGCAGTGAGTCCGGTAGGCCCGCGCAATTGAGCGTCACCATGTTCGCGCTGGCGCGCGGGCTGCGCTGATGGATCATGCGCGCGACGACTTCTTTGCCGACGCCGGTCTCGCCGGTGATGAGCACCTTCGCGTCCGATCGTGCGGCAATGTCTATTTCTGCCTCGAGGGCCCGCATCGCATCGCTTCGCGCGATGAACCGCGGCTCTGGAGGTCTCGAAATGGCCGACACTTAGGCGCGTCCTTTCGCGTTTTCTCGGACTGGAGAGACTTTAGTCCGGGAACGGGCATCGTAGCGGGAACCAGCGTCGCGGTCAATGGTACGCGCGGAACGTGACCGGACAGAAGATCCATGAAATCTGTCAGTTACAAGAATGTCGTCCACTGGATATCGCCTCGAAATGACTCCCGCGGACGCATCGCCGCCGATTCAAAAGTCATGCTTGGAGTAGACTTAATTCCTTGTCTCACCGTCGGCGCAGGTATTCTTCTGCGGTCAGGCCGAACTCTGTCTCCCTGCCTCAGGCCGGTAACGCCTTTCGCTGCAGCCGCATACGGTTGATCGCCGCTCCATCTCAACTGCGGTCAGCCGTTTGCAGTTGGCTGGCCCGCGTTGCGAGGAGATCGGTCCGCTCGCTGGCTGACCAGCCCTGACCGCTGACCACGATGAGGCAAAACGGTCCTGTAGACTTAATCGGCACTAGCCGCTCGATTACTGAATTGAAAGCCGAGATCGAGCGCGTCGCGCGATCGGACGCGAAAGTGCTCATCACCGGGGAGAGCGGCGCCGGCAAGGAAGTGGTCGCGCGAGCCATCAACTCGGCGAGCCCGAGGGCCAATCAGCCGTTCGTGCCGGTCAACTGCGCGGGCATTCCGGAGACCCTGCTCGAATCGGAGCTCTTCGGTCACGTCAAAGGCAGCTTCACCGGTGCGTACCGTGACAAACCGGGCAAGCTGGAGATGTCGGACAACGGGACGATTTTCCTGGACGAGATCGGCGAGATGACCTTGCGGATGCAGGGTCTGCTGCTGCGGTTCCTCGAGACGGGTGAGATTCAGAAGGTCGGCGCCGAGCGGGTGGCGAACGTCACGAACGTTCGAGTGATCACGGCCACGAACCGCAATCTCCGCGATCTGATCACGCAGGGCCAGTTCAGGGAGGACTTGTTCTATCGCATCAATGTCATTCACATCGTCGTGCCGCCGCTTCGAGAGCGACGCGATGACGTGCCGCAGCTGGTGCAGCACTTCCTCGAGCGGTTCGTGAACCGCCCGTTGAACGGCCACGTCAATGGCCACGGCAACGGCGAGCACAGCGTCGTGAAAGGAATTTCGCCGGACGCACTCGCAGCGCTCACGGAATACTCCTGGCCGGGAAATGTCCGGCAGTTGGAAAACGTCGTCGAGCGGCTGGTCGTGACCGGCCGCCACGAGGTCATCCAGCTCGATGATTTGTCGCCGGACATCCGCGTGCCTGGCCAGTTCAGCATGCGGCCGCGGCGCGAGCGCCGGCGGACGGTGGCCGACGAGCTGTTCAAGAAGCTGCGGGAGGATCGCGAGTCGTTCTGGACGGCCGTGTACCCGCTCTACATGAATCGCGAGATCACACGCAGCAACATGCGCGACCTCGTGCACAAGGGACTCGAGGAAGCGCGCGGCAACTACAAGATCGTGTTGCGTCTGTTCAATATGGAGTCGACCGACTACAAGCGCTTCCTCAACTTCCTTCGGAAGCACGACTGCCAGCTGCCGTTCAAAGAGTACCGGTAGGTCAGAGAGATTCGACGATGATGCAGACTGCTCAGCTTCGTACTGGTGTGGCGCTCGCGCTCGCGGTGGTCATGGCTGCGGGCTCGATCCGCCTCGGCGCGCAGGCGCCCGTGAACGCTCCCGCGCCCGCGGCGACGCAGGCGACGCCGCCATCCGGTGGCGTCCTGCCGCCCGCGGACTACGTGATCGGGCCGGACGATGCGTTGTCGATCATCTACTGGGATCACAAAGAGATGTCGGCCGACGTCGTCGTCAGGCCGGACGGCAAGATCACGTTGCCGCTCGTCAACGACATGCAGGCCGTCGGTCTGACTCCGGATCAGTTGCGCCAGAAGATCACGGAGGCCGGTGCCAAGTTCGTCGAATCGCCAGTGGTCACGGTGATCGTGAAAGAGATCAAGAGCCGGCAGGTGTCGATCACGGGGCAGGTGGGCAAGTCCGGCTGGTATCCGATCAACGGACCGATGACCGTCATCCAACTGATCGCGCTCGCCGGCGGCCTTCAGGAGTACGCGGATGGCAAGCACATCTCCGTCCTTCGCACCGAGAAGGGCCAGCCGGTCAGCTATCGCTTCAACTATGACGAGGTTGTCAAGAAGCGCCGGAACCTGAAACAGAATATCGAGTTGAAGCCGGGCGATCAGGTGGTCGTGCCGTGAAGCGGCGCGTGTGCGTCATGATCGTGCTCGCGCTGGTCTCGGCGGTTCCCGCGGGCGCGCAGATCCTCGGCCGGGATCGGCCCGAGCGGCCGAATCGCGCCGTGTTTGGATCGACGAAGGGGCTGACCGGTCAGCTGCTGACGGTGGATGGATCGGCTGGCGCTGGTGCCCTGAATCTCGAGGACAGCAACGTCGCTGGCAGCGATTTGAATCCGACGATTTGGAACTCGTTCGCGTCCGCGTCGGCGGGAGCCTCATACACGCTGGATCGTGCGTGGGTGGGCCTGGACTCGTCGATCGAGACGTCGTGGCGTCGCTATCCTGCTGCGGACGAGAACTCCCGAGCGACGTACGGGGGGGCCACGTTTGTCGCGCGCGCCCCGCTCGGCAGCCGGACGAGTCTTGATGGCCATGCCACGGTGTCGTACCAGCCGATTTCGGTGAGCACGCTGTTTCCCGGGCTCTTTGGTGGCGGCAGTTCGGATGCCTCTTCTCCAGCCGCCTTCGATAGTCACCTTTTTCCAGGACCCTCTGGCGGGACCGCTTCAGGAAGCTCTTCCCAGGCTGCGTTCGAGCTCATCGGCGAGACCGAACAATATGTGACGGGCTCCGCAGGAGCTGGCCTCACGCATGCGTTTTCTGCGAGGTCGTCGTTGACAGCCGGCTATGAGTACACGCGCGCCGGCGAGTCTTCCGCGCTGTCGGACCGCGACGACTCGTGGGCGTTTGTTCGGTACGACCAGGAGATCCTGCGTGGGCTGACGCTGCGGGCAGGATACGCGAATCGTCAGGGGACCTATCACGACGTTGTCGAGGATTCGGCAGTCGATCGTCGTGTTCGGACCGATTCCATCGATGCTGGCGTGAGCTACAGCCGCGCGCTTTCGTTTTCGCGGCGTACGCATCTCGCGTTCTCGTCGGGATCGACGGTCGTATCGGACGGCGGTACGAGACGATACGACATCACCGGAAACGCGACCGTCACACGTGAGCTCGGACGCACATGGAACGCGGCCGTGACGTACAGCCGGCAAGCCGGATTCGTCGATACATTTGCCGCTCCTGCGTTCAGCGATTCCGTTGCGGGGGCTGTCGTTGGCCTCATCACGAGACGGATCACCGCCAGTGCCGGTGCCGGCGCGAGTCGTGGACAGATCGGCGTCCGGGATGCAAACGGATATTGGTCATATCAAGGTAACGTTCAGCTTGGCGTCGCGCTCAGTCGTGTCATCGAGTGCTCGTTCGAGTACGCGGCGTATTCCTACGAGTTCGACAGCGCAGATTTCGTGCCTGTCATCGCCGGCACGCGGGCAGCCCAGCAGATTGCACAAGTCACGATCGGGGTCTGGGTTCCCCTTCTTGAACGTGTAAGGAGATCGCATGCTGCCCGGTAAGACCTACACCCCGGAGATGGTGCTGGGGATCGTTCGCCGCCGGTTCTGGGTCGTCGTGGTGCCCGTTGCGGTCATGGCGGCGCTGACGGCGACGATCGTGAAGCGGCTGCCCGACATGTACTGGGCCGAGACCGTCATTCTGGTCGTGCCGCAGAAGGTCCCCGAGTCATATGTCAAATCCACGGTGACGGAGACGCTCGAAAGTCGCGTGCAGTCGATCAAGCCGACGATTCTGAGCCGGACGCGGCTGGAGCAGATCATCACGGAGTTCAACCTCTATCCGGAGGAACGCCAGCGGCGTCCGATGGAGGATGTCGTGGCCCACATGCGCAATGACGACGTGGCCATCGGCACGCGGGGTGGAGACTCGTTTAGCATCAGCTACGTTGGACCTCAGCCCGTGCAGGTCATGGAAGTGACCAATCGTCTGGCGTCGCTGTTCATCGACGAGAGTTTGCGCGATCGCCTGAGCCAGGCGCAGGGCACGGACAAGTTTCTCGAAAGTCAGCTCCAGGACGCCAAGGCGAAGTTGGTGGAGAAGGAGAAACGGCTCGAGGAATATCGCCGTGTCCACGCGGGCGAATTGCCCTCGCAGATCTCGTCGAATCTGCAACAGGTCGAGACGGCGCAAAAGGGACTGAGCGACACGCGAGAGTCGATCAATCGCGATCGCGACAGGCGCCTGATGCTCGAGCAGCAGCTCGCCGATTTGCAGAAGCCGCGCGTGGCTGATGCCCTAGCGCCGGCGACGCCGAACGATGTTCCGACCAGTACGCAGCAACAACTGGCTCTGGCCGAAGCGCAGGTGGCCTCGCTCGAGGCAGCCGGGTTCAAGTCGGGACATCCGGATCTCGATCAGGCGCGGCGTCGCGTCCGGGACTTGCGTGCGAAGGTGACGGCCGAAGCGAATGCGCTGCCGACCGATACGCCAGGCCTCGTCTCGCCCGCCGAAGCAGACCGCCAACGCCGGATTACCGATCTTCAGGGGCAAATCGCCGAGCTCGATCGGCAGATCAAGTACAAGCAGGACGATGAGAAGCGGCTGCAGGCCGCGGCGGAGGATGCGCAAAGACGAGCCGACGCCTTGCCAACGCGCGAGTCCGAGCTGACCGAGTTGATGCGGGACTACAGCACGCTCGAAGGCTCTTACAACAGCCTGCTCGCGAAGAAACAGGAGTCGCAGATCGCCGCGAATCTCGAGCAGCGCCAAATCGGGGAGCAGTTCCGTCTGCTGGATCAGGCCAGGCTGCCCGAGCGGCCGTTCAGCCCGAATCGCGCGAAATACAACATGATGGGCGCAGGCATCGGGCTCGCGATCGGGCTGGCGCTTCTTGGCTTGCTCGAGTACCGCGACCGCACCTTCAGGACCGACGAGGATCTCCGCGGCGCGGTCGGGCTGCCGGTGCTGGCCGTGATTCCCGTGATGCAATCCGACGCCGACCGGCGTCGCGCGACGTGGCGCGCGCTGCTGACGCACGGGGCACTTGCGAGCGTTGTCGTCATGTGCCTGGTGGTCTTCATCAGAGCCGTGCGCTGAAGACCATGTACGAAGACTTCTTCGGCCTCACGGAACGGCCGTTCGATCTCACGCCGAGCCCTCGCTTTCTGGTGCTGACCGAGTCGCACCGCGAGGCTCTGCGGAATCTCGAATATGGCATCTCGAGCCGCAAGGGCATTACGTTGCTCGTCGGCGAGGCGGGTGCCGGCAAGACGACGATCATTCGTTCCGCGATCGAACAATTGCCGATGCACGTGCACACGGTGCACATCAACAATCCGACGCTCAGTCGCGGTGAGTTCGTGCAGATGCTGGCCGGCAAGTTTGGATTGTCCGAGGCGGCGGCGCAGTCGAAGGCGGTGCTGTTGACCGAATTGGAGACGCTCCTCCAGGCGCGGCGGAACAGCGGGGAGACGAGCGTCATGATCGTCGACGAGGCTCAGAGCCTTCCGCTCGATCTCCTGGAAGAGATTCGGCTGCTCGCGAACATCGAGACCGATTCGGAAAAGCTGCTGTCGGTGATCATCGCCGGCCAGCCGGAACTGGCGGATCGATTGAACCGTCAGGAGCTGCGGCAGCTGAAGCAGCGCGTGGCACTGCGCTGCGAGTTGCGTGCGCTTCGACGCGTGGAGGCTGAAGCGTACATCGCCGGACGGATTCGCGCCGCCGGAGGCATCGGCGCACAGGTCTTCACGCGCGAAGCTGTCGCGTTCATTCACGAGGCGGCAAAGGGCCTGCCTCGGACGATCAACGTCATCGCCGACAACGCACTGCTCGGCGGATTTGCCGCTGGCCGAAAGCCCGTGGGGACGGACATTGTTGCTGACGTCTGCCGCGACTTCGACTTGCATGCCGCAGGGCCCGACGCGGCATCCGCGCGTCCGCCGGTGAAGGCGCTCGATGAGCCGGTCTCCACGGCCCGCTTGCGTCAGGCACCGCGGGACAGCGGGCAGGAACAGACCGTCAAGGCGCTGGCCCCTGGCGAACACGACGAACCAACGTTGGGAATTTTTACCTCGAGACGAAAGCGGTTCTCATTTTTCTGGAACTAGGAGACGGCATCGATGGGCCGCGTAGACGAAGCGATGCGCCGGGCAGCGGAAGTCGGAGCTCGACGAAACCTTGACGTGATGACCGACGGCCCCGCCGCGGTGGCGCGAGATGTCGGAGGCTCGAGCGACGTCGCATTCCTTCCGGAAGAGCCGCACGAGTCGCGGCGGCTGCGGCCCGTGGGATCGTCAGCTGAGACGCAAGCCACGCGGCCGGCAACGATCGCCGACGCCCCGATCAGGTCATCGGCATCGGCCCTTCTGCCGCCGCTGGCCGAACGGTTCGATGCGCAGTTGGAGCACAAGGTCGTCGTCGACGCGGAGATGGATCCCATCTCGCGTGAGCAGTACCGACGACTCGCCGCCGGTCTGCACGCCGCACAGGCCGCGAGCGGTCTGAAAGTCATTCTGATCGCGAGCGCGTTGGCCAGCGAAGGAAAGACGTTGACGACGTCGAACCTTGCGTTGACGTTCAGTGAGTCGTACCAACGCACCGTGCTGTTGATCGACGGCGATCTCCGCCGTCCATCAGTGCATCAGGTGTTCGGATTGCCGCGAGATCCTGGACTGTGCGAGGGCCTCTTGGCGCCGGCCGACAGAAAGCTGCCCCTCCATCAGGTGTCGCCGCGATTGACGGTCCTGACGGCGGGCGATGTGTCGACGGGCGATCCGATGGGAGCGCTGACATCGGATCGCATGCATCGCGTGATTCAGGAAGCCCGTGACGCGTTCGATTGGGTGATCGTCGATACGCCGCCAATCGGCCTGATCTCCGATGCGAGTCTGTTGGCGGAATTTGCCGATGGCGTCATCCTGGTCGTCAAGGCCAATGCCACGCCTCACGAGCTCGTGCAACGAGCCGTTGCCGCTCTCGGCAAGGATCGCATTTTGGGCCTCGTGCTCAATCGAGCGACGAATCCGCCGGGCGGACACTACAAGTACTCGTACTCGTCCTACTATCACAGCACCGCATCCGGTCCGCGTCAGACCTAACGGTCGTCCATGCGTCGTTTCAGATTGCGCGCCGCGGTCCTGGTTCTCTGCGAGGGTCTGTTGATCGTCGTGGCCGTCGCCGTGGCCGCGTACATCCGGCTCGGTGTCTGGGCGCCGGACGTGCTGCTCGACGAGTACGGCCTGTGGAAGACGGTCTTGGTCGCCGTCGTGACCCAGGCGTGCCTCTATTACGCCGATCTTTATGATCTGAAGCTCGTCGCAGACCGTCGCGAGCTATTCATCGGATTGATCCAGGCGTTGGGCGCCGCGTCGTTCGTGCTCGCGGCGATCTATTTCTGGTTCCCGAATCTGATCATCGGCCGTGGCATTTTCATGATCGCCGCCGCGCTGATCGTCGTCGTCGTCGCGGGCTGGCGATTGGCCTTCGAATGGCTCAGTGGCCATGTTGGTCCTCGGGAGCGGCTGCTGCTCGTCGGAACGAACCCAGTCGCCGTGACATTGGCGGGTGAGCTCTTCGAACGACGGCAGGAGCTCGGAGTCGAGATCGTCGGGTTCGTCGATCCCGATCCGGCGAAGATCGGCTCGGCCGTCTTGAATCCCGGCGTCATCGGGACGATTGAGGACATCCCCTCCATCGTGAGAGCGCGCGGCGTCGACCGCGTGGTCGTCAGTCTCGTCGACGCTCGTGGCAAGCTGCCGATGGAACAGTTGCTCGATATGAAGCTCGACGGCGTGACGTTCGATCATCTGCCGTCGGTATACGAGGAATATACGGGCAAGATCGCCGTCGAGAATCTGCGGCCGAGCTGGCTGATCTTCTCCGCAGGCTTCAAGAAAAGCCGGACGCTCGCCCTCGCCAAGCGCAGCGTCGATATCCTGCTTGCGTCTCTCGGCCTGGTCGTGGGACTGCCGCTCATGGCGCTCATCGCGCTCGCCATCCGCGTCAGCTCACCGGGGGCCATCTTCTATCATCAGAACCGCGTCGGTCTCCGCGGCCATATCTTCCGGGTCCACAAGTTCCGGACGATGCGCGAGAATGCCGAAGCCGCCACCGGCCCGGTGTGGGCGTCCAAAGACGGCGACGCGCGGGTCACCTCGATCGGCCGCGTGCTGCGGCGTACTCGCCTGGACGAGCTTCCGCAGTTGTGGAACATCCTGATCGGGGAAATGAGCTTTGTCGGCCCCAGGCCGGAGCGCCCGGAGTTCGTCAAGGATCTCACGCGCGATATTCCCTACTACGGCCAGCGTCACGTGGTCCGCCCTGGACTGACGGGTTGGGCGCAGGTCCGCTACACCTACGGCGCCAGCACGGAAGACGCGCTGCAGAAGCTGCAGTACGATCTCTACTACATCAAGAATCTCTCGATCGGTCTCGACCTCTACATCATGTTCGAGACGATCAAGACCGTCGTCTTGTGGAAAGGTGCCTAGCGTTGGCGTCTCAGACCACAGCACGACGCGATGTCGTCAATGCGATGAGCATCGATGTCGAAGACTATTTCCATGTCAGCGTCTTCGACGGACTGATTCCCCGGTCACAATGGGACACGCTCGAAAGCCGCGTCGAAGCGAACACGCAGCGGTTGCTCGACATCTTCGATGAATTCCACGTCCGATCGACGTTCTTCGTTCTCGGGTGGGTGGGGGAGCGTCATCCGCACCTCGTCGCGCGCATTGCGTCGCGCGGCCACGAGATCGCGTCGCACGGATACGCGCATCGGCTGATTTACGATCAGACGCCGGCTGGCTTTCGCGACGATGTCAGCCGGGCCAAGCGTATTCTCGAAGACGCCAGCGGGAGGCGCGTGGCCGGCTATCGTGCGCCAAGCTATTCGATTACGCCGCGTTCTCTCTGGGCGCTGGACGTGCTCGCCGAAGAGGGCTACGAGTACGACTCGAGCATCTTTCCCATTCGACACGATCGCTACGGCATCCCGGTGTCCGCGCGGACGCCGTACGTCATCGAGCGGAACGAGCGCGAGCTCGTCGAAGTGCCCGGCTCCACGACGCGCGTGGGCCCGCTGAACCTGCCGGTCGCTGGCGGCGGCTATTTCCGGCTGCTGCCGTACTGGTGGACGAGGTGGGGCATCTCGCGTGTCAATCGTCTCGAGCACCGGCCGGCCGTGTTCTATCTGCATCCGTGGGAGATCGATCCCGAACAGCCGCGTCTGAACGCCGGCCGACTCGGCCGCTTCCGTCACTATCGCAATCTCGAGCACACGGAGGCGCGGCTGCGTCAATTGCTGACGGACTTCCGCTTCGACGCGATCGACGTGCTGGTCGAGCGCGCCCGTCAAACGACGATGGCCCACGCCCACGTCGCCATGCCGCTCCCGTACGCGTGGTGATCGACGCCTTGCAGGCGCCTGCCGGCGCCCTGACGATCGAATCGGCCCTCGAGCAGGGTGAGTGGGATCGCTACGTCGAGGCGCATCCGGATGCGACCGCCGATCATCTCTGGGCGTGGAGGGACGTCTTCCGTGGCGCGCTCGGTCACGAGGTCGCGTATCTCGCCGCGCGCCGCGCGGGCCGGATCGTCGGCCTTCTGCCACTCGTGCTGTTTCGATCGCGTCTCTTCGGTCGAAGCGCGATCGCCGTGCCATTCCTGAACTACGGCGGGATTCTGAGCGACGACGCCAGCGCCAGGGACGCACTGCTGACAGCCGCGACAGATCGCGCACGCGCGTTCGGCGCATCGCACGTCGAATTCCGGCACGTTGGCCGCCAGTTCGACGCGTTGCCGTTCAGACAACACAAGCTCGCGATGCGACGTCCGCTGCCAGCGACCACAGACGCGCTCTGGTCGGCGATCGATCGCAAAGTGCGTAATCAGGTGCGGAAGGCGCAGAAGGAAGGATTGGAGGCCACGACAGGCGGTGCGGAGCTCGTCGACGAGTTCTAT
>DASZVJ010000185.1:0-10042 GCA_035547155.1 Vicinamibacterales bacterium | reverse complement strand
CGAGGTCGTGCGTCGTCGCGAGGCCGATTGCGCCGGCATCCACGAGGCCCGTCAGCAGCGCCTCGGCACCGGCGCGGCGATCGTGTGAGTTCGTGCCGCCCAGGATCTCGTCCAGCAGGAACAACACCGCGCCGCGTGACGCACGGACGAGATCGACGATCTGTTTGAGCCGCGTGATCTCCGCGAAGAAGCGCGATCGGCCGTCGAGCAGCGAGTCGTTCGCGCGGATGGCCGCGCCGATCGCGAGTGGCGACACGCGGCACGCGGTCGCCCGCACCGGCGCGCCGAGCCACGAGAGCACGACCGTCGTGCCAATCGTCCGCAGCCACGTGCTCTTGCCGGACATGTTCGAGCCGCTGACGATGAGCAGACGAAGGCCGCCGTCGCCGAGCGCGACGTCGTTGGCCACGGCATCGGCCGGCAGCGTCGGATGCGCCAGCGCCGTCGCCGCCATCGTTGGCCCGTCCTCGACGACGTCCGGATAGACGAAGTCAGGATGTTCGGCGGCGAAACCGCCTATCGCGATGAGCGCCTCGATCTCGCCGATCAAATCGAGCCATTCCGGAATGTGCCGTCCCACCCGTGCGCGCCATGCTTCGATGACGAACGCCCACTGCGTCGTCCACAGCATCAACGCCGCCGGAAACGCAAAGACGACGTTGCGATGCGACTCGAGGAGCGCGACGAAGCGCGACAAGGTCGCGATCTCGCTCGACGCGGGCCGCCCGCGGTTGAGCGCCAGGCGGAGCTGTTCCAGCCGAGGGCTCTCGAAGCGCGCGTCTTCGAGGACGCGCAGCACGCCGGCGAGCACGTCGAGATCGTGCGCAGGATCGGCCACGGCTTCGACAACGGCATCGACGCGCGGGCGCAGGGCGAGCGTGACGATGCCCTCGAGCAGGGCGCAGATGAGCACCGCCCACCGGAGCGCGCCCGTCGAGAGCCAGATCGCCAACGACGCGATCGTCGAGGCCGCGAGCAGCGCGAGGCCGAAGCGAATCGCACGGCCGTGCAAGCGAACCGGCGTCTGCGCCCACGCGCGCAGGACGGGCGCGTCGACGGCCGTTCGCGTCTGATCGCCGAGCACGGCGATGGCTTCGCGCAGATCGACGCGCGCGGCCAGCTCGCGCACGGCCGCCTGTCGCGAGCGCGCTTCCGCGGCGTCCACCGGCGACAGCAGCCAGCGCACGAGCGTCTCCTCGCCCGCGCGCGTCCGTGTCGTCGCCAGGAGCTCGAAGAGACTGCCACGGCCGAAGATGTCGAGATCGTCGGCGAAGACGTGATCGGCCTGCCGGTGCTCGTCGCCTGGCCGGCCCTGGCCGATCCACGCGTGCCGGATGCGCGCGAGGCCGCGCTCGTAGAACGCGACGGCGGACGCGGCGCGATCGCGTGCGTTGAGCACGGTGCCGTGAAACGCCGCCACGCCGAGGAACGCGACGAACGGGACCAGCAGCCACGGCAGCATAGGCAGGCCGCCCGCGATCACCATCACGATTGCCGCGGCGACGATCGCGAGGCGGACGCGGCTGACGCGCACGTGGCGGCGATCGGCTGCGGCGAGTGTGGCGCGTCGATCGGCGAGCCGACGCTCGTATTCCGCTTCGATGTTCACGTCACGAGTCGGCGTCGGCGCGCTCACGGGTGTTGTGACGAGTGTATGCCGGGAGTCACAATGCGCCGATGCCTCTGGTCAACGTCATCACGGCAGGCGCGGTCGTCGCGTTGATTGGTGCGGCGGGCGCGGGCCTCATGGGGGTGCGTCGCGTCGCCGAGCCGTCTGCGCAGTCCTCGCGCACGACGGTCACGATCACGCTGGCCACAGCCACGCCGGGCGGCGGATTCCCGCTCTACGGGGACACGCTGGCGCGCGTGCTGCACGAGACCGATCCGGGCCTCGACGTGCGCACGCGCAACACCGCCGGCAGCACCGAGAACGTCCCGCTGCTCGATCGTGGCGACGTCGACCTCGCGCTCGTGCAGGGCGAGGCGGCATACGAAGCGTTTGCGGGCATTGGCCGTGCGCCCACGCGAGCGCTGGTGCTGAGCGCGATGTACTCGACGCCGGGATTCTTCGCCGTGCGCACCGGCAGTCCCTATCGCACGATCGAGGATTTGCGCGGACGGCCCGTCGCGTTCGGCGCGAAGGGATCGGGCCTCGTGATCCTCGCGCGCTACGTGCTCGACGGTCTCGGTCTCGACATGAATCGCGACTTCACGGCGGTGCTGCTGGATCGAGCGGGCGACGGCCCGGCCATGGTGCGCGACGGCCGCGTCGCGGCATTGTGGGGCGGCGGCACAGGCTGGCCCGGATTCACCGAGTTGATGAACGGACCCGGAGGCGCGCGATTGATCGCGCCGTCAGCGAACGAGATCCCGCGCATCGTCGCCGCGCACGCCTTCCTGAAGCCGTTGACGCTGCCCGCAGGCGCGTACGCCGGTCAGACAGAGCCAATCGCGTCGGTCGGATCGTGGAGTCTGATTCTGACGCGACCGACGCTGCCGGACGATGTCGCGTACCGGCTCGCGAGGGCGCTGCACGAAAGTGAGCACGCGCTGGCCGCGCAACTATCGCAAGCACGAGCGACCACGGCCGCCAACACCGTGGCGGCCGTTTCCGCGGATCGGATTCATCCAGGCGTCTTGAAGTACTTCCGCGACATCGGGCTGAGCCCGCGATAAGCTCGACGGTCACGATGGTCGATCCGGCCTATCCCGCCGCGCGTGCGATTGCCGACCGCGTCCAGGCGCACTTCCGGCGGCATCTACAGATGGCCCGCGAATCGGGCCGCACAGGCCTGGCGCCGGATCCAGACGCCGCGAGCGTCGAGGCGATCATCGATGCCGGCTTCTGGGCCAGCCTGCGGCGGGAGGAAGGCCTGCTGCCGAAGATCTCGCTGGCGTTCACGCCGCCCGAGCTGACCGTCCAGCCGCTGACGTTCGAGCGTCCGCTCGCGCTCTCGCCGGCTGCGCTGTCCCGTCTGGCGCCCGCAGTCGAGCGCCCCGGCATCCATCTCGGCGTCTGGCGCGATCCCGAAGGCGAGTTCCGCATCTGGGGCACGACGCGGCAGCTGCCGGTCTATTGCTTCGTGCTCGAGGTCGTCGCGTCAGGCCTGCTCGTCGTCAAACATCGCAGCGACACGTTCGGCAAGTTCGTGAACGTCGCCGTGCTCGAGGGCGACCAGATCAAGATCGTCGACGAAGCGCACGCGCGCGTGCCGGACTGTCCCGGCGTCGTCGCTTCGCTGCTCGGCGTCGAAGTGCCGGGCCTGCGCGGCGACAGCGTGAACGTGCTCGTACAGGTCGCCGCGTCGATGCGCGCGCACGGCCGCGGCGGCGCACTGCTGATGGTGCCGTCGAGCAGCACGACGTGGATCGAGTCGATCGTCCATCCCGTGCTGTACTCGGTCGCGCCGCTGTTCTCGGAGCTGTCGCTGCTGATGGCCGACGCGCCCGTCGAATCCGACAGCCATGAGTGGCAGCAGAACCTGCGGCGCGCCGTCGACGCGCTCGCCGGTTTGACCGCCGTCGACGGTGCGACGTTGATGACCGAGCGCTACGAGCTCATCGCGTTCGGGACCAAGATCGCGCGCCGCCGCGGCAGCGCGCAGGTCGAGCGCATGCTGGTGACCGAGCCGGTGGAAGGCAGCACGCCGGCGACGGTCAATCCGTATCAGCTCGGCGGGACACGGCATCTCTCCGCCGCGCAGTTCGTCCACGACCAACGCGACGCCACCGCGCTCGTCGCGTCGCAGGACGGACGCTTCACGATCTTCAAATGGTCGGCCTGCGACGACCTCGTGCACGCGCATCGCGTCGAAGCGCTGCTCCTGTAGGCGCAAGTCGTGAAATAAAGATGCGCCGCGAGGCGCCTCGTCAACTTCGAAGTTCGAACTTTGCCCCTCGACACGCTCGGGGCGACGTGAGCGAAGTCGAACGTCGAAGTTCGAACTTTGCAAGCGCTCTAAGACATCCGGGACCGTTTTGTGGGAGGATTTCGCACACGATGGAGTTCAGACAACTTGGCGGCTCGGGTCTGCAGGTGCCCGTGCTCAGCTTCGGGACGGCCACGTTCGGCGGCAGCAACGACTTCTTCAAAGCCTGGGCGGGGACGGACGATTCGGGCGCGCAGCGGCTCGTCGACATCGCCATGGACGCCGGCGTCGCCATGTTCGACACCGCGGACGTGTACTCGACGGGCCTTGCGGAGGAGATCCTCGGCCGTGCGCTCGCGGGACGGCGTGACAAGGTTCTGATTTCCACCAAAGGCACGTTCCGGATGGGGCCGGGGCCGAACGACATCGGCTCGTCGCGTCATCATCTGATCGCGGCCTGCGAAGCGAGCCTGCGCAGGCTCGGCACTGATTACATCGATCTCTACCAGCTCCACGGCTTCGACGCCGTCACGCCGATCGAAGAGACGGTGCGCGCGCTCGACGATCTCGTGCGCGCGGGAAAAGTGCGCTACACCGGCTGCTCGAATTTCTCCGGGTGGCAGCTGATGAAGTCGCTGGCGATCGCCGATCGGTACGGCTGGCCGCGTCACGTCGCGCATCAGGCCTACTACTCGCTCGTCGGCCGCGAGTACGAGTGGGAGCTGATGCCGCTGGCGCAGGCCGAGCGCGTCGGCACGGTCGTGTGGAGCCCGCTCGGCTGGGGACGTCTGACCGGCAAGCTGCGGCGCAATCAGCCGCCGCCGGATGTCAGCCGGTTGCCGGGCACGATTCACGCTGCGCCGCCCGTCGAAGACGAGCGGCTGTTCCGCGTCGTCGACGCCATCGATGCGATCGCGGCCGAGACCGGCAAGACCGTCACGCAGATCGCGATCAATTGGCTGTTGCAGCGGCCGACCGTGTCGACGATCATTCTCGGCGCACGCGACGAGCGGCAGCTTCGGGAAAACCTCGGCGCGATCGGCTGGAGCCTGACGCCGGCGCAGGTGGCCGCGCTCGACGACGCCAGTGCGGTCACGCCCATCTATCCCTACTGGCACCAGCGCGGGACGATGGGCAGCCGGAATCCGAAGATCGTGTAACGGCACTTCACAAGTTCCAAGTTCGCCCCTCGACACGTTCGGGGCGACGTGAGCGAAGTCGAACGTCGAAATTTCTGGAGCCCATGTCGATCATCAAACGCGCGCTCGGCAATCAGCAGGCGGGACTCGTGCTGGTCATCGTCGGGCTGGGCGTGCTGCTCGCGCTCACGGCCGGCTCGCACGTCGATCAGCAGACCGGACGCGTCGTCAACAATTTCTACAACGTGCACACGCTGCTGCAGACCGCGACCGACGCGAGCTTCTTCGCGATCATGGCGGTCGGCGCGACGGTCGTGATCATCTCCGGCGGCATCGATCTGTCGGTCGGATCGATCTACGCGCTCGCCGGCGTTGCGACGGCGATGGTGCTGCGCTCGTCGGCGCCCGGCAGCGGCTCGAGCATCGTGCTGATCGCGATCGCGGTGTCGATGGCCGTCGGGCTCGTGTGCGGCGTGCTCAACGGCGTGATGGTCGTCGGCCTGCGCGTGCACCCGTTCATCATCACGCTGGGCACGATGTGGATCGTGCGCGGCGTCGCGTTCGTCGCGAGCCGCGCGGAGAGCATCCTCGTCCCGCCGGCGCTGACGGCGGTCGCCAAGGCGTCGCTCGGGATGGCGGAGTCCGTCTATCCCGTGCCGCTCCTGATCATGCTGACGGTCATGGCGATCGGCAGCGTGTATCTCACGCGAACGGTGATGGGCCGGCACGTGTTCGCGATCGGCGGCAACCCCGAGGCGAGCCGGTTCTCCGGCCTCAATCTCGGCCGGATCACGATCGGCGTCTACGTGATTTCCGGTGTGACCGCCGCGCTGGCGGCCTTGCTCGGCGCCGCGTACTACGGATCCGCCTCGTGCGGCGACGCGACCGGCTACGAGCTGTACGTCATCGCCTCGGCCGTCGTCGGCGGCGCGAGCCTGTCCGGCGGCAAGGGCAGCGCCGTCAGCGCGACGCTCGGCGCGCTGCTCATCGTCCTCATCCGGCAGTCGATCCGGACGATGCACTTCGATCAGAACTACGAATGGATCATCATCGGCTGCGCGACGATTCTGGCGGTCGTGCTCGACCAGGCCAGCGGCCGCGCGGCGCTTCGACGCCTGTCAGCCAGCGCCACGCGACGGTAGTCGTGCCTGCGCGCGTTTCCTGGAGCCCACTCATGACACGCTTCACGCTTCGATCCGGTTCGGCGCTCGTGCTCGCCGCGTTCACTGTGCTCGCCGCCGCGTGCGGCGGGTCTTCGTCCTCGTCGACGACACCGGCGGCGCCGCCGGGACTGAAGATCGCGGTCATCGCGAAGTCCTCGACCAACCCTGTCTTCCTGTCCGCGCGCACGGGCGCTGAGGCCGCAGCGAAGGAAATCTCCGCGAAGACGAACGTGCCGATCGAGATCGCGTGGCTGACGCCGCCGGCCGAGGACGGCCAGGTGCAGGCGCAGCGCATCGCGCAGGCCGTCAACGAGGGCGCATCCGCGATTCTGATCTCGTGCTCGGACGCCGGCAAGGTGACCGGCGCGATCGACGACGCGGTCGCGCGCGGCGTGCAGGTGATGACGTTCGACAGCGACGCGCCGCAGTCGAAGCGCTTCGCGTTCTACGGCGTCGACGACATCAAGACCGGCGAAGCGGTGATGGACGAGCTCGCGAAGCAGATGGGTGAGAAGGGATCGATCGCGATCCTCGCCGGCAATCAGAACGCGCCCAATCTGCGCAACCGCGTCAACGGCGTGAAGCAGGCTGCAGCGAAGTACCCGAAGATCAAGATCGTCGACACCTTCTACCACATCGAGACGCCGCAGGACGCCGCGGCCGAGGTGCTGCGCGCGCAGGGCGCCTATCCCGAGATTCAGGGGTGGGCGATGATCGGCGGCTGGCCGTTGTTCACGCAGACGCTGCTCACCGATCTCGATCCGAAGCGCGTGAAGATCGTCGCGGTCGATGGCCTGCCGGCCGAGCTGCCGTACGTCGAGAAGGGGCTGGCGCCGGTGCTGCTGGCGCAGCCGACGTACATGTGGGGTTACGTCGGCGTGCAGACCATCTTCGACAAGATCCACGACAAGAAGGACGTGCCGCAGATCATCCCGATGGAGCTGCAGCGCGTGACGAAGGAGAACCTGGGCACGTGGGCGCGGCAACTTCAGGCGTGGGGTTTCACGGACGTCCCCGACGCGTACGCGAAGCTGCCGTAGCCGCGGGGTCAGACCGATCGCGTCAGGCTGGCGGGAGCTTCTCGAGGACGTACACGTCCTGTCCGATGAGCTCCCGCTGGCCTGACGCGATCAGCTCGCGGACGAGGAATCCGGATGCGAGCGTGTCCCGCACGAACGACTCCGGATGGTACGCGCTGCAGAGATTCATGCCGCTGGTCTCTTCGTAGCGCACGACGAGCGCACCCGCATCGAAGGCCGCACATTCCTCGGCCGTGAGTATCTGACGCAGGCTCGAGCCGTGCGTCGTCATGATCAGCAGGCCGCCGGGCACGAGCACGCGCCGCAGCTCGGCCATCCAGGCGTGCTGCAGCGATTCTTTCAAATGCGTGAAGACGGAGATCGCGTAGACGAGATCGAAGCTCGCATCGGCGTACGCGAGCGGCGGATCGAGCTGATTCCGGCCGATCGTCGCGAATGGCAGGTTCGCCTCGCACCACGCGGCGAGGGCCGGGTTGTAGTCCGTGCCATGGAGCTCCGGTCCGCGCACGTTCTGCCAGTGACGCAGCACGCGGCCGGATCCACAGCCGAATTCGAGCACGCGGTGCATCTGCGAGATCGGTGAGCCGTGACGTGCGGCCGTCGTCGCGATGGTGTCGAACATCGCGCGGCCGAATGCGAGGAACCAGCCTGGATCCGGCGCGCCCGAGACGAGCGCGCGCAGCTCGGCCGGCGGCAACGGCAGGCCGTTGTCGTGATCGGGCCATGTCGTCGTGTTCGATTCGGCCGCCTGGCGCGCACGCACGATCTCGTAGCGCCGAAACGCGACGCCGAGCAGGCCAAGTCGTCGCAACAGCGGCACGACGCGATTGCGGACACGCGGCCGCCGCAGCGTGCGAATCACCGACTCGAGCATGCATCATTGTCCGCAACTCGGGTACACCGCGTCCAGACGGGCGCTGAACGAGACGGGCGCGTCAAGGTAGAATCGGCAGGTTCAAGGCATCGGCATGACGAACGCAGTGTCGTTTCGCGGCATCACGAAGCGGTTCCCGGGCGTGCTCGCGCTCGATGACGTGAGCTTCGACATCGCGGCGGGATCGATGCACGCGCTGTGCGGCGAGAACGGCGCGGGCAAGAGCACGCTCGGCAAGATTCTCGCGGGCATCCACACGGCGGACGCCGGTGAAGTGCGGCTGTTCGACCAGCCGCTGACGTCCGCGACGCCCGAAGAGGCGCTCGCCGCCGGCGTCGGCATGGTCCATCAAGAGCTT
The DNA here is from genome assembly GCA_035547155.1 of Vicinamibacterales bacterium. GTDB lineage: Bacteria > Acidobacteriota > Vicinamibacteria > Vicinamibacterales > SCN-69-37 > CAZNMF01. The sequence goes on along the minus strand of DASZVJ010000185.1, from coordinate 1,599 downwards.
GCGTTCTGCGACAACCTGTCGGTCGCCGAGAACTTGTGCCTGCGCGCGCTGCCAGCGTCGGGGCCGTTCCTCTCGAAGCCAGCGATGTACCGGCAGGCCGAAGAGCTGCTCTCCGTCATCGACACGTCGATCGACGCGCGGCGGCTGGTCGGCGACTTGACGATCGGTCAGCAGCAGATTCTGCAGATCGCGGCGGCCGTCGGCCATGGCGCGCGTGTGATCGTGTTCGACGAGCCGACCAGCAGCCTGTCGCAGCACGAGGCGGAGAAGCTCTACGAGCTGATCGACAAGCTGCGGGCGCGCGGCGTGACCGGCATCTACGTCAGCCACCGCATGGAAGAGATCTTCCGTCTGTGCGACACGGTGACGGTGCTGCGCGACGGCCGTCACGTCGCGACGCAGCCGGCGTCGACGCTCGATACCGGCAAAGTCGTCGAGTTGATGATCGGCCGCAAGCTGGCCGAGTACTTTCCGCCCGAGGTCGACGGTGGTCCCGGCCGCGAGCGCCTGCGCGTCGAAGGCTTGTCGAGCCCGGCAGGGTTCCGCGACATCTCGTTCTCGGTTCGCAGCGGCGAGATCGTCGGCATGGCCGGGCTCGTCGGCGCGGGACGGTCGGAGACGGCCTCGGCGATCTTCGGCCTCGATCCACGAGCGACCGGACAGATCTTCGTCGATGGACGTCCCGTCCAGATTCGATCGCCGCGCGAGGCGATGCAGCTCGGGATCGGCCTCGTGCCTGAAGATCGCAAGCGCCAGGGCCTCGTCCTCTCGATGTCGTCGCTCGCGAACGTGACGATGGCGATTCTGCCGTCGCTGGCGACGCTCTCGTTCGTGAAGTCGAAGGCGGAGCGCTCGCTCGGACGGACGTTCTTCGATCGGCTGCGCGTGCGCGCCGCGAGTCTCGACGCGGCCGCCGCCGGTCTGTCCGGCGGCAATCAGCAGAAGCTCGTGCTCGCGAAGTGGCTGGCGGCGCAGTGCTCCGTGCTGATCCTCGACGAGCCGACACGCGGCGTGGACGTCGGCGCCAAGGCACAGATTCACGCGCTTGTCGGCGAGCTCGCCGCGCAGGGCGTGGCCGTGCTGCTCATCTCCAGCGAGCTGCCGGAATTGCTGCACCTCGCGACACGCATGCTCGTGCTGCGCGACGGACGCCTGGTCGGCGAGCTGCCGCGTGAAGACGCGACGCAGGACGCACTGATGCGCCTGATGGCGGGCGTGGCGGCGTAAGGTATTTGTAGTCGTAACCTGATGTAGGGCGGCCCCCCGTGGCCACCCGTGGTCTGAGATGCCTCATCTCCTCGAGCGCGCACCGACCGGCCGGGCGAAGTGCCGCGGCTGCGGCCGTGCGATTGCGCGTGACGAATGGCGCTTCGGCGAGCGGCTGCCCAATCCGTACGCGGACGGTGAGGACGCGCTGACGACGCACTGGTTCCATCCGCTGTGCGCGGCGTTCAAGCGGCCGGAGCCGGTGCTCGAGCTCCTCGAGTCGACCCCCGACGTCGTCGAGGGGCGCGAGGTGCTGGAGCATCACGCGCGCGAAGGGATCGCGCATCGGCGTCTGCCGCGCGTCGACGTCATCTCGCGCGCGCCGTCAGGCCG
>DASZVJ010000184.1:0-13938 GCA_035547155.1 Vicinamibacterales bacterium | reverse complement strand
CGTCTCGGCGCTCGGCGCGGAGTACATGACGCTGCCGCTCGACGAATCCGCGGACGGCGTCGTCGTCGAGTCCGCCGTCGACGCCGTGCTCGCGTTCCATGCGGATGTCATCGCGGTCGGCCCTGGTCTCGGCAACACGCCAGCCGCCAATGCTTTTGTGCGTGCGCTGCTCAGTCGAACGACCGTGCCGATCGTCCTCGACGCCGACGCGCTCAACGCGTTCGCGGGCGATGCCGTCGCGCTCGTCGGACGCGAGGGGATCGACGTCGTGATCACGCCGCATCCCGGCGAGATGGCGCGTCTCGTTGGACTCACCATAGACGACGTCCAGGCGCACCGGCTCGACATCGCGCGCGAGTTCGCGACGTCGCATCGCGCACACGTGGTCTTGAAAGGGCATCGGACGATCGTCGCGAGCCCGGATGGCGTCGCCGCGATCAATCTCACGGGCAACGCGGGCATGGCGACTGGCGGTACCGGCGACGTGCTGACGGGGATGATCGCGGGATGGATCGGTCAGCTGCGGGATGCGGCGTCGGCCGCGCGCCTCGCTGTCTTTTTGCACGGGCTCGCGGGCGATCTCGCCGAAGCGGAGATGGGCGAGCAGGCGCTGCTTGCGCGCGACGTGCTGTCCCATCTCGGGCCTGCCGTCCTCGATCTCATCGGCCGTCGCCGCCGCGGCTCGTCCTCGGAGTAGGTGAGTGCAGACCATCGTCACGCGAAGCGAGCGCGAGACCGAAGAAGCGGGCGAGCGTCTTGGCCGGCAGTTGTCGAAGGGTACCGTCGTGCTGCTGTCGGGGCCGCTCGGCGCCGGCAAGACCGCGTTCACACGTGGCCTCGCGGCGGGCCTCGGCTGCGAGCTCGAAGGCGTCTCGAGCCCGACGTTCACGATCATCCAGCACTACGGCGGCCCGACGCCGCTCGAGCACGTCGATCTCTATCGTCTTGGCCCAAATGAAGTCGACGACTTGCTGCTGGAAGATCTGATGGACGAGGCGGTGCTGGCCGTCGAGTGGCCGGACCGCTGGCACCGCGCGCCGCTGGATGCGATCCGCATCGAGATTACGCCGACTGCGGACACCGAGCGGACGCTGACGATCGCCGGGACGTGACGTGGCCCGCCGGGGCGGCCACAAGGGCCGCCCCTACGGATTTCGTCGCCCGTAGCCTGTCGCCCGAAGTCTGCCGTAGGGGCGGCCCTTGTGGCCGCCCGTGCGAGCAGTTCTCGCGAACCGTCATCAGAATCGCGTGAGCAACGCGCCGACTGCCATCAACGACACGCCGAGGGCGGCGCGCCAGGTTACCGTCTCACCGAGAATCAACGCAGCCAAGACGATCGTGAGCGGCAAGCTGAGCTTGTCGATCGGCGCGACCCAGCTTGCGGGCGCCAATTGCAGGGCGCGGAAGTACGCGAGCCACGAGATGCCCGTCGCCACGCCGGAGAGCGCGAGAAACGCGAGTGAGTTGCGGGACAGCGTCGGAATAGCCCGGTGCTCGTCGAGCGCGATGGCGAGCGCCCACGTGAATACGACCACGACGAGTGTGCGTATCGCTGTTGCCAGCGTCGAGGGGACGTGCTCGACGCCGAGCTTCGCCAGAATCGCTGTCGCCGCCGCAGCCACCGCGGATACGCCGGCATAAATCCACCACGGCATACGCTCATCTCCTCAGGCCGAGAGGCGCGCGCGCACCGCAATGCCGCACGGCCACGTCGGCGCCGCGCTCAAGCATAGTCGTTTCAGCGCAGCCCATTCGTGTCGGCGAGCGCGTGGACGTATTGCTCGAGCTGCGGATGGAACAGCCAATGGAAGCCAAAGGCGTTCATCTCCGCCACGGCATCCGCGGGACGCCAATGCTCCGTCAGCAGGCGGTACGACGCGACCATTACGCCCGTGCGATCGATGCCGGCCTTGCAGTGCACGAAGACGATGTCGTCCGGATGACTCCGGAGCAGATCGAGAAACGCCGTGACGTGCCCCGGCGGTGGTTGATGCATCGCGCTCCACGGGAGATGCACGTAGCGCATGCCGAGGCGTTCGACGACATCTTTTTCCCCACGCTGATCGTCGTGGCCAATCGTCAAACTGACGACTGTGCGGACGCCAAGCCGCTGCAGCTCGACGAATCCGGCCGTCGACGGTTGGGCTCCGCGATACAGACGAGCGTTGATGCGTCCCGCGTTCTCAATACCTGGGATGTCGACGTGTTCGAACGCATAGGGTCGGCCGCGAAGCCGTTCCCGCGCGATCCCGGCGATCGCGACGACAACGGCCGCGAGAACGCCTCCCACGACGACCGCCCGCACCTTCACAGAACAAGTGAACGATCCTTGACTGAACGTTCTCTGAATCGCCGCCGCATTCCTGGGCGCGCGTCGTCGATGCCCTAGTCGTCCCGGACGATGTACCCGAAGCCACGCAGCGTGTGAATGAGGCGCCGGTGCGGCGGCACATCGATCTTGCCGCGCACGAGCTTCACATAGGCATCGACCGTGTTGGACTCGATGTCGGCGTCCTGGCCCCAGACGCCTTCGATGATCGACGAGCGGGACGCGGCGCGGCCGCTCCGCCGCATCAGGAATTCCAGCAAGCGGAACTCCGTCGACGTCAAGCTGATCGGCTGCCCGTCGCGCGTGACGGTGCGGGTCGCGGGCGTCAGCACGAGGTCGTCGACCGTCAATTCGGCCACCGGCGGCGCGGCGGCGCGCCGCGAAATGGCCCGCAGCCGCGCGAGCAGCACGTCGAACGCGAACGGCTTGACGAGATAGTCGTCGGCGCCCGCGTCGAGGCCCGCGACGACATCCGCCGCGCCATCGAGGGCGGTCAGGACGAGCACGGGCACGTGGTTGCGCCGTTGGCGCAGACGCCGCAGGACGTCGAGGCCGGCGACGCCTGGCAGCAGCATGTCGAGCAGGACGGCATCGTAGGTCGTGCTTTCGAGGGCGGCGAGAGCCTCCACGCCATCCCGTGCGACCGTCACCGTGTGGTTCGCTTCTTTCAACCCCTGCGCGACGATGCGCCGCATCGACGGCTCGTCTTCCACGACCAGAATCCACATGGTTTTGCTAGAGTGCGTGACCCCACCGAGGCCGTCAAGGCGCTTTCAGGAGATTTTCATATATGCGTGATCGAATTGAGCACACTGTGCCCACCACGTTGCATGGCGTATGAACGGTAGACGCGCGCCAGACCGAGCCACGCACGCGCCTCTCCTGGCGTATCTGGCGATCGTCATCGGCGTGCTGCCGGGATCCCCGCTTCACGCGCAGCAATCGCCGGCGCCCGCGCTGACGATAGAGGCCGCCGTGCAGAAAGCGCTCGCGGCCAATCGGGCGTTGCAGAGCGCCAGACTCGGCCTCCCCGTCGCGGCCGCAGATGTCCAAATCGCCCGCGAGCGCCCGAATCCAGATTTCCTGTTCGAGACCGAGCGGGAAACGCCGAAGCAGGCCGTCGGGCTGTCGCTGCCCATCGAGCTCGGACACAAGCGGCAGGCGCGGATCGCCCTCGCAGACGCGTCGAGCAAAGTCGCGGAGGCGGACGTCGCCCGCACCGAAGCGGAAATCGAAAACGACGTGCGACGCGCGTACTACACGGCCGTTGCAGCAGATCGCCGTGTCGCGCTCAGTGAAGAGATTCGCGGTCTCGCTCAGCGGCTGCGCGATACGGCGGCCACGCGCGCACAAGCCGGCGACGTCGCCGAGCTCGAGGTCGTGCAACTCACCATTGGCGTCCTCGAGGCGGATCAGGATGTGTCCGCGGCACGCGGCGATGCCGCGGCCGCACGGGCCGACCTCGATGTGCTCGTCGGCGAGCCTCCGACCGCGTCGTTTACGCTGACGGACGATCTCGCGGCGGCACCACTGCCGGCACTTCCCGGCGTGCTCGCGCGCGTCGCGGAAGCCAACAGCACGCTGCTGGGGCTCGAACGCCGAATCACCGAACAGACAGCACGTCGGGATGTCGCGGCCTCGCTCAAAGTGCCCGATCTGAACGTCAGCGGCAGCGTGACCTATCTCGCGATGCCCGAGTTCCGCGTGGGCTGGCGTGCCAGCGCCGGAATGACCGTGCCCCTGTTCTCGTCGCACACGGCCGGTGTCACCCGGGAAGACGCAGAGCTGGCGCGCATCCGTGCAGAACGCGATGCCACTCGTGTCGCGATTGACAGCGCCGTCACCGTGGCGTTCGTCCGGGCCGCTGCCATTCGCGAACAGGTGCTGCGCTTCAACCAGGAGATTCTTCCGGCTCTCGAAAGGGCAGACAGCATGATTCAGGAAGGCTATACAGCCGGCCATACGCCGCTCGTCACCGTGCTGGCCGCGCTCCGGCAGTCGCGGGAGAGCCGGGCGAAGGGACTTCAGGCCGCCCTCGATTACCAGCTGGCGCTCACGGATCTCGAACGCGCCGCAGGCACGAGGCTGCCATGACGTCCTTTGCGTCGCGCGAGGTCATGTGGCCACGGAGCGTGGCCGTTGGCGCTGCGCTGTTGCTCGCCGCGAGTTGCGGCAAGGCTGCGCTGGAAGAGGCGACGACCACAGCCGCCGTCGCGGTCAGCGTCGAGACGGCCGTCGAGGGCACGATCGAAAGTACGGTCACGGCCAGCGGCATCGTCGAGCCGTTGCCGGGCGGTGACTGGACCATCACGGCCCCAGACGCGGCGCGAATACTCGAGATGCCGAAGGCCGAAGGGGACCGTGTGTCGCCGGGCGATCTGCTCGTGCGATTCGACATCCCGAGTCTGTCCGCAGACCTCGAAGGCAGGAAGGCCGGTGTCGCGCAGGCCCAGGCGCAGGTGACTCGGGCCGATCAGGAAGTGGCTCGCATCACGCCGCTGGCTGAGAAGGGCATCGCCGCCCAACGCGAAGTGGAGGACGCGCGGCGCGCCCAGGCGGAAGCCAAAGCGGCGCTCGACCAGGCTCGAAGCGCGGAGGCGGCGGCCAGCGATCTTGCCGATCGCGTCATCGTGCGAGCGAGGTTTGCGGGCGTCGTGGCGAAACGCTGGCACAATCCCGGCGACCTCGTCGATGGGTCGGTATCCGATCCCGTGCTCCGCGTCGTCAATCCCAGCGTCCTTCAAGTCTCGGCATCGATTGCGGCCGCTGATGTGCCTCGCGTGATCGCAGGGCACACCGGCGTCGTCGTCGGCCCGTCGGGTGAGGGCGAGCCGATCAAGATCGTCACACGCCCTGCCTTCGTCGATCCGGCGACGAGACTGGCATCGGTCCGGCTGGCGTTCGACAAGCCCACGACGCTCACACCTGGGACGCCGGTGCAGGTCATTCTTGTTGCCGAATCGCACACCAAAGCGGTAATCGTGCCAGCGGCCGCCGTGGTCCGCGACGACGATGACGTGTTCGTGATGGTGGTCGACAAAGACCACAAAGCACACCGGCGCGATGTCGTCGTCGGGCTGACCTCGCCTGAGAAGGCCGAGATCCTCAGCGGCATCACCGCCGGCGACGTCGTCGTCTTCCGCGGCCAGGACGATCTGCCCGATGGCGGCCTCGTCAGCATCGTGAAATGAATCCCGCACGCCTGGCGTTTCAACATTCGCGCGCGGTCCTGCTGCTGACGGCGCTGCTCGCCGCCGCAGGCATTGCCGCGAGCACCGCGCTGCCGAGCAGTATCTATCCGCCCCTGCAATTCCCTCGCGTCGTGGTCATCGCGCACGCCGGGACGCTGCCCGGACCGTCGATGGTCCTGACGGTCGCACGTCCGATCGAACAAGCGATCATGGAAGTGCCGGGCATCCGCCGCGTGCGATCGCGAACGTTCCGTGGGGCGACGGAGATCTCGGCCCAGTTCGAGCCCTCGACCGAGATGATCTCGGCGCTGCAGCAGGTGCAGAACCGCGTCGCGGAAATCCGCGACACGCTGCCCGCGGACGTCGAATTGACGATCGATCGCCTCACGCCAGCTGCCTTTCCGGTGTTCAGTCTCAATCTGACTGGAGGTCTTGCACCGGCCGATCTGCACGATGAGGCGTTCTATGTGATCCGCCCGGCCCTGGCGCGCGTGCCGGGCGTGGGCCGTGTCGACGTCTCCGCCAGCGACACGCGAGAAATCGAAGTCATCGTCGATCCCGGCAAACTGGTCGCCGCCGGACTGACGGTCGATGACGTCACGCAGGCGCTCAACGGCAGCAACGTTCTGCAGCCCGTCGGCCACTACCCGGCGGCAGGCACGCAACACCTCGTGATTGCGTCGGGCCTCTGGGAATCGACGGATCAGATCGGTGCGACGCCTCTCGCCGGCAAGGACGGCACGATGCTCACGGTCAACGACGTGGCACACGTCGTCCTTGGCGCGCCGGATCGAACATCGCTCGTGGCGGGGAAGGGCGGGAGCGCTGCCGCCATCTCGATCTCCCAGCAGATTGGCGCGAATATCCTGGATCTCCGGCGAGACCTCGAAGCGGCCGTGGCGCAACTGACACGCGCGTTGCCGTCCGGTCTCCACCTGACGAAGACCTACGACCTCGCGGCATTCGTCGCGACTGCGATTGCCAACGTGCGGGATGCGATTCTCATCGGCGGCGTCCTCGCCGTGCTGGTCTTGCTGCTGTTCCTCCGGAACTGGCGTCTGACAGCCGTCGCTGCCAGCACGCTCCCGCTCACGGTCGTGTCCACGTTCCTGTTCATGTGGATCTTCGGCGAGTCCATCAACCTCATGTCGATGGGCGGGATGGCGGTCGCTATCGGTCTCGTCATCGACGACGCGGTCGTGGTCGTCGAGAACATCCATCGTCGTCTAGCGGCTGGAGGTGATGTCAGCGAGGTCGAAGCAGCCACGCACGAGCTGGTTGCGCCGATCGTGAGCTCCACGTTGACGACCGTCGTCGTGTTCGCGCCGTTGGCGCTGTTGTCAGGCGTGGTCGGCGACTTCTTCAAAGCGCTGTCGATCACACTGTCCGCGGCGGTCCTGATCTCGCTCGTGCTGTCGCTGACACTGATTCCCTTGCTGTCGCGAGCCGCGCATCGCCCGGAAGCGGCGTCGACAGGTAACTACGGCGGATGGTCCGGGATCGGCCGGTTCTATGCGCGCACCTTGCCGTGGACGCTCGATCGCCCCGTGTTCGTGATCGGCGCCGCCGCGCTTCTTGCGGGGGCCGTGGTCGTGACGTACTCGGCCGTGGGGACGGGGTTCTTTCCAGCGGCGGACGAGGGCGGGTTCGTCATCGACTATCTCACCGCCCCTGGCATGACGCTCGAGGAGACCAATGCCCGTTTGACGCGCATCGATCACGTCCTGGACGAGACGCCCGAAGTTGCGTCGTACGTTCGCCGCACGGGATCGGAGATGGGCATGTTCGCGACGCAGCAGAACAGCGGCGACGTGCTCGTCCGGCTCAAACCGCGAAACGAGCGTCGCCGTTCGGCGGAAGCGGTGATTGGCGATCTGCGCGATCAGCTCGCGAAGACCGTGCCGGATACGGAGATCGAATTCGTGCAGTTGCTCCAGGACATGCTGGGCGATCTCGAAGGCGCGCCGACACCGATCGAGATCAAGATCTTCGGCGACGATCAAGCGCAGCTCGAGGCCATCTCCGCACAGATCGAAGAGCGCCTCGCCGACAAGCACGAGGTCGCCGGCGTCGTCGACGTCGTGGGCGTCGAGCGTGGCGGTCCGGAAGTGACGTGGCGCGTCGATCGCGTGGCCGCCGCGCGGCTGGGGCTGTCAGTCGATCAGGTCACCGCGCAATTGTCAGCGGCCTGGCTGGGACAAGAGGCGGCACCGTTGCGATTGCTCGATCGCACGATTCCGGTCCGCGTCCGCTTTCCGGATGACGTCCGATTCAGCGGTTCTCGATTGCGGCAGATGCTGATCCGTGGGGCCAGCGGACAGCTCGTGCCGGTATCCTCGCTCGTCACGATCACGGAGCAGGGACCGCAGGCGGAGCTGTGGCGAGAGAACCTGCGGCAGATGGCGCTCGTGACGGCGCGCCTGGAGAATCGGGATCTCGGAAGCGCCGTTGCCGACGTGCAACGCCTGCTCGCGGGCATGGAGCTGCCCGTCGGCTACACGTACGAAGTCGGCGGGCAGTACCAGTCGCAACGAACCGCGTTTCGACAGCTGATCGTCGTCGCGGCCATCGCCACCGCGCTCGTCTTCGTGATTCTCGTGATCCAGTTCAGGAAATTCACGCCGGCGCTGTTGATCCTGCTCGCAGCGCCGCTCTCGCTGGGCGGGGCGTTCGCGCTCCTGCTGGTAACCGGCACCGACTTGAACATCTCGGCCGCCATGGGCTTGATTCTGCTCGTCGGCCTCGTCGTGAAGAACGGCATCGTGTTGCTCGATTTCGCGGAACGGCGTCGGGACGAGGGACTCCCGTTGAGTGAAGCCGTGCTCACGGCCGCTCGAGTCCGCTTGCGGCCGATCTTGATGACGACGTTCTGCACGTTGTTCGGATTGCTGCCCTTGGCCTTGGGCCTTGGTGCAGGGGCTGAGCTGCAGAAGCCGCTCGCCCTGGCCGTCATCGGCGGTCTTGCACTCTCGACGGCTGTGACGCTGTATCTCATTCCCTCGGCGTATCTCGCGTTCTCGCGCAGACGCGACGCACGGCGCTGACACGGAACGAGCATTCACCGAATCCTCAGAATGCCGTGTCCCAATGAGAGGTCTCAATTCCGGAGGCCCGCCATGATTCGACGTTCGCTCATCTCACTTGCCGTCGGCGTCGCCCTGGCCGCAGGGGCATTCCATCTGCGCGCGGCTGACTTTCACGTGGACAAGTACGACATCAAGGGCGACGGCGGAACGGACTATGTCGCGGTCGAGCCCTCAACCGGTCGGGTCTTCGTGTCACGCAGCACGCACGTCATGGTGGTCGACGGCGCGACGGGCCACGTCATCGGCGATATCGCCGATACGCCCGGTGTCCACGGCGTCGGGATCGCAACGAAAGCGGGCCACGGCTTCACGACCAACGGCGGCGACATGACCGTCACGATGTTCGATCTGAAGACGCTGGCCGTGCTCCGCAAAGTCCACGTCGGTCCAGGCCTCGACGGCATCATGTTCGACGAGCCCGATAACAAAATCATCCTGACGAACCACAGCCGGCCGATTGGCACGTTGACCGCGCTCGATCCGGTCACGGGCGACATCGTCGCGACGGCGCAATTGGAGGATACGGGCCCTGAAGGCGCGGCCGCAGACGGCCACGGGCACATCTTCGTCAACAACGAAGGCACGAGCACCATTCAGGTCATCGACACGAAGACGTGGAAGGCGACGACGTCCTGGCCGCTCGCGCCGTGCAGCGGCCCGACGGGTATCGCGTACGACAGCGCGACCAACCGCATCTTCTCCGGCTGCAGCAACACGTCGGTCGTGGTCGATGCGGCGACCGGCAAAGTCGTGGCGTCGATCAAGAACGGCTCACGCGTCGACGCGCTCGGATGGGATCCGTCCAGGAAGCTCATCTATATTCCGAACGGCGGCGATGGGACGGTGACGGTTGCGCATCAAGACTCGCCCAACAGCTATGCCGTGGTGGCGACCGTTCCGACATTTCCGGGCGCAAAGACCGTCACCGTGGATTCCCGCACGCACACGGCCTATCTCTTCCAGCCGGAACGAGGCCCGGCGCCTCAACCAGCGGCCGGCGCAGCGCCATCGCCTGGACCTGGCCGCGGCCGAGGGCCGCAGGGGCCGATCGTCGCGGCATGGTTCATCGCCATTCGATCGTAGGTGAGGAGACCGCGCGTCATCATGTCTCCGCAGCGCCATGTGGATCCTGGTGGTGGAAGACGAGCCGTCGATGCGGCGCATCGTCGTGCAGGGGTTGAAGGAAGCGAACCACACGGTGACCGCCGCACGCGATGGCGCTGAGGCGCTCGCGGCCCTGGAGAGCACGACCTTCGACGCCGTCTTGCTCGACATGCTGTTGCCCGGCGTCGGCGGCCTCGACATCCTGCGGCGTCTGCGTCAACAGCGCAACCATGTCCCCGTGCTGGTCCTGACCGCCCTCGACAGTGCCACGGACATCGTCGCGGGTCTCGACGCGGGGGCGGATGACTATCTCGTCAAGCCGTTCGCGTTCGACGTGCTGCTCGCGCGGCTGCGGGCCATTTCGCGGCGCGCGGCCGCACCGCCGGTCGCCCAGCTGACGGTCGACGACCTCGTGCTGACGCCCGCGACCCGCACCGTCACGCGTGACGGGCGGCCGATTGGCCTGACGTCGACGGAGTTCCGTTTGCTGGAATTCCTGATGCGGCGAAGCGGGCGCGCCGCCTCCCGTTCGTCGATCATCGAAGGCGTCTGGGGGCAGGAAGCCGACATCGAGTCGAACACGTTGGACGCGTACGTGAAACTGGTACGCGACAAAGTCGATGGGCCGCCGCACCGGCGTCTGATCCAGACGCTCCGTGGCTTTGGCTATATCCTTCGCGAAGAGTAATGCGCTGGCGGTCCATCGGCGTCCGGCTCACGGCGTGGTTCACCCTTGTGCTCGCCGGCATCCTCGGGTTGACGGCCCTGGGCGTGTGGCTCGGATTGCGCGCGAGCGTCAATGCCGCCGCCGATCGTCAGCTCGACGCGCGACTCCGCGCCGTCGAGTCATATCTCGCCCAGCGGCGGAGCGACGACGACAATCAGCACTGGCTGCACGAGCTCGGTGAGGATTCGCTCGTCGCGCCGGGCAACGGCGTCTTGCGTCTCTCCACGGCGACGGGGCGCGTGGTGTTTCAGTCCTTGGACGCTGCTGACTGGCCATCATCGAGAGGGGCGAATGCCGGTCACACCACGCAGGTTGTGGCGCGCCGCCGCTTTCGCGTCCTGAATGCCTATTCGCACGAATTCGTCGTCCAACTCGCGCTTCCGCTGCATCCGTACGATGAAGTCACGGAAGATTTTTTCGCGACGGGTCTGATCGCCAGTCCCTTTCTCCTGGCCGCGGCCGCCGTGGCGGGCTTTTGGCTGAGCCGGCGCGCACTGAGCCCCGTCGACGCCATCATCGAGGCGGCACAGCGCATCCGCTCCACGACGCTCGACGCACGGTTGCCGATCCCTCCGAGCGACGATGAGCTGCGGCGACTCTCTTTGACGTTGAATGCGATGCTCGATCGTTTGGAAGCGGAGGATCGCAAGTCGCGCCAATTTACGGCGGATGCGTCGCACGAGCTACGCACGCCCGTGGCCGTGATCCGCGCGACGGCCGACGTCACGTCCGCCAAGCCACGCAGCGACGCCGAGCACCAGGTCGCGTGGCATGTCGTCAAGGCTCAGTCCGCTCGCGTCACGCGCATGGTGGATGCCTTGCTGCAACTGGCACGCGCAGACGTCCAGGCGCGGGCCACCGCGACCACCGTCTTCGATCTGGCCGATGAAGTTCGCGACGTCTGCTCGGACATACGCGTCGTCGCGGCGCGTGCCGATGTGCAGTTGGATGTCGCGATCCCGGACTCGGTGCCGTTCCGGGGCGATGCGGAAAGCCTTCGTGGTCTCGTGGCCGCCCTTCTGGACAACGCCATCAAATACACACCCGCCGGCGGACGCGTGCGTGTCCTGGTGGAACCGGCCGTCGACGATACGGCCGTCGTCATCGAAGTTGCGGACACGGGCATTGGCATTCCGGCTGAGGATGTGCCGTACGTCTTCGATCGCTTCTACCGTGTCTCAAAAGATCGATCCCGCAAGACCGGCGGGGCAGGCCTTGGGCTCGCCATCGTGCAGGCCATTGCGCGCCAACACGGCGGCGAGGCGTCGATGACGAGCGCGTCTGGTGCCGGATGCACCGTGCGCGTCGTCCTGCCGCTCAGGTCCTGAGTGGGTCCGAGCTCGCCCGTGACCGCTCCGACGCGGCGCCGGAGCGCACATGGGGCTGACGTGCGCAGGTGCGAGTCGTCGCGTGACCTGGGCAGAGTCGTCGCGTGAGCGCCTCAGGACGTCGTCTGATCCGGTCCAAGCCCATGCGTGAGCGGCATCGAGACGTCGGCAGAGTCGTCAGACCCTGCGCGTGAGTTACGCAGAGCCGTTTCGTGCGGCGCTCCGAGTCCTCGCGTGAGCACGTAAGAGGACCAACATAGTCTCCGTTTCTGAACGCCAGTTAAAGCCAACGGTATCAATCAGATCCACCCGCATGTTAACTCCGAGGTCACTCACGTGCGATCTCGGAGCCCCTCACGCGTGTGCTCGACGTCGGTCATGTGCGTGCTCGGAGTCGCTCAGAAGCGAGCTCGGTGCTGCCTGCGTGCGTGGTCGCACCGGCCCAGGCGCGATCTCCAGGGCACGGAGATGCTTGCTCGGCCCACCCCGCGCGCATGATCGGACCGACTCACACGCGTCGTCGATGTCGCTCATGTGCGTGATCGGTGCCGCTCATGCGTGCCCTATGAGCGCCTCACGGACGGTGTAGATCCGCTCACGCGCTCGCGTGGCCGCGCTACTTGCACTGCGGGTTCGACGGCTCGAACGCGTCCATCTGTTTCGTCGAGAGTGGCGTCGAGATCTTCATGTAGGCCACGCTGTAGACGCCTGGTCCTGATGTATTGGCAGTCAGCGAGACGCCGGTCGCTCCGTCGGCGCTGTAGAACATCTCCTGCGCCCGATTGCTCCAGACTTTGTGGACGTAGTGCGCGCCCTTGAGCTGGCTCCGATACCAACTCAGGTATTCCGCGAGCGTGGCCGTGCCAGGCGTGTCGTAGAGCACGATGTGCGCGGGGTGGCCGCAGACAGGGGAGTTGACCTCCTGTTGCACCTCGAGGCCGGGATGCAGCGGCAACCCTGTGACCTTGTCGACGGCATCGGCCGCGCGCCACGCGGTCGCGAAGACGAGCGCGCTCGCGAGCACCGCGACCATCGCTGACGTTCTGTTCCAGATCCACGACTGATGGTGCCGGGTCATCGTCTTCTCCTCGTCCGTAGCCGCGTAGGGGCGGCCCTTGTGGCCGCCCAGGCGTCCTACCTCGACTCCACCCGATAGTTCGGCGCTTCCTTGGTGATGATGACGTCGTGGACGTGGCCTTCGCGGACGCCCGCGGTGGTGACGCGAATCAGCTGCGCGTCGCGCTGCAGCGTCTTCACGTCGCGGCAGCCGCAGTAGCCCATGCCCGCGCGCAGGCCTCCGACGAGTTGATGGATCATCGCGGCGACGCTGCCTTTGTGCGCGACGCGGCCCTCGATGCCTTCGGGCACGAGCTTCTCGGCGCCGTCGCCGCTCTCGATGTCGAACTCGTCCTGAAAGTAGCGATCGCGGCTGCCGCGGCGCATCGCGCCGAGCGATCCCATGCCGCGGTACTCTTTGAAGCTGCGTCCCTGATACAGGATGATCTCGCCCGGGCTCTCGTCGGTGCCGGCGAACAGACTGCCGACCATGATCGCGCTCGCGCCAACGGCGATCGCCTTGCCGATGTCGCCAGAGTAGCGGATGCCGCCGTCGGCGATGATCGGCACGTCGCGATCGAGCGCCGCACGCGCGCAGTCCGCAATCGCCGTGATCATCGGCACGCCGATGCCCGCGACGACGCGCGTGGTGCAGATCGAGCCGGCGCCGATGCCGACCTTCACCGCGTTGACGCCGCGCTCGATGAGCGCGCGCGTCGCGCCCGCCGTCGCGACGTTGCCCGCGATCAGATCGACGTCGGGATGCCGCTCGCGCACCTTCGCGACCATGTCGAGCACGCCCTGCGAGTGGCCGTGCGCGGTGTCGATGACGAGCACGTCGACGTGTGCCTGCACGAGCGCCGCCGCGCGATCGAGCGTGTCGCGGCTCACGCCGACCGCCGCGCCCACGCGCAGCCGGCCCAGCGCGTCCTTGCACGCGTTCGGATACTTGACGAGCTTCTGGATGTCCTTGACGGTGATCAGGCCCTTCAGCCGGAAGTCCGCGTCGACGACGAGGAGCTTCTCGACCTTGTGGCGATGGAACATCTCGCGCGCCTGATCGAGCGTCGTGCCGATCGGCACGGTGACCAGGTTTTCGCGCGTCATCACTTCGGCG
>DASZVJ010000183.1:0-7367 GCA_035547155.1 Vicinamibacterales bacterium | reverse complement strand
GACGCGCGGCTCGGCCGCACGGGCAGCGTTTACGGCTACGTCGACGTGCCGGACTACGCCAAGTCGCCGGTGTCGATGTCCGGCATTCTGGTGGATGCGGATCCTCCGCGCGTGCCGGAGGCGGCTGCGGCCTTCGCCGATCTCGTGCCGGTGCGGCCGACGGCGCAACGTGTGTTCGCGCCAGCCGATCGCGTCATCGCGTTCACGCGCATCTATCAAGGCCTTTCCCGCGCGGCCATGCCCGGCTACGTCGTCGCCGAGATCCGCGACGATCGCGACACGAGCGTGTTCCATAGCGAGTCGCGCGTGTTGCCGGCGCAGTTCGGCGCGAGCCGCGGGATGGATTTCTCCGTTGAGCTGCCCCTCGCGCGCCTGCGGCCTGGCGAGTACGTCCTGACGATCGAGGCGCGGCACGGCAACGAGCGCGCCCAGCGGCAGATGAGGTTCACGATCCAATGAGACGCGGGTGTCTGGTCCTCGTGACGGTGGCCGCGCTCGTGCTCGTCGCGCGGGCGCAGGAGACGCCGCAGCCGCAGCAGCCGCCGTCGTTTCGCGCCGGCGTCGAGCTGATCTCGCTCGACGTGTCGGTGCTCGACAAGGACCGCCGTCCCGTGCGCGGTCTCACCGCTGCGGATTTCACCGTGCTCGAGAACGGCAAGCCGCAGCGGGTCGTCACGCTGTCGAGCGTCGACGCGGCGCAGCGCGATCCGGCGCGCTCGGCGTGGATGCGCTATGCGACGCGCGACGTCGCCGCCAACGATCTGGCCGATCAGCTCGGCGATGGTCATCTCTACGCCATCGTGATCGACGACATGAATCTGCCGCCCGACGATCCGGACATCCTGCTGACCGCGCGATCCGCGGCCCGGCACATCGTCGATCTGTTCGGGCCGTCCGACCGTGCGGCGATTGTCTTCGCGCAGGACGCGGGCAAGACGCAGGATTTCACCGACGATCGCGACGCGTTGCTCGAGGCGATCGATCGGCTGCAACCGCACCAGCCGTTCTCGCTCGAGCAGATGCCTATTGGGCCCGGCCCGGGCGGCGGCGACATGGCGCAGCGATCGAGCGCGCTGCTCGGGCGATCGCCGTGCTTCCGCAACGAGCCGGTGATTCCGGCACTCGATGCCGCGACGTCGCAGCTGGCCACGGTCCCGGGCGGCCGTAAGACGCTCTTTTACATCGGCGTCGGCGTCGTGGTCACAGGCACGCGCGGCGGGTGCGACGGCGTGATCGGCGGGGCACTGCGCGACATCTTCCGGCGCGCACAGCGCGCCAACGTCAACATCCACGCCATCGATCCGGGCGGGATCGACAGCTACCGCCAGTACATCGAACGATCGTTCGCGGCGCGCGAGCAGGAAGCCCGCATCTCGGGCCGCCGGATGCCGTCGGCGAATCTCCGCTCGCTGAAGGACTTTCTGAGGACGATCGCCGACAACACCGGTGGCCGTGCGGTCACCGACACGGATGCCATCGAGCCGGCAATCGATCGCATCTTCGACGAGGACGGCTCCTACTACCTGCTTGGATACGAGACCTCGAATCCCGACGCCGACGGAAAGTTCCGCAAGATCGAAGTGACGGTCGATCGGCCCGGCGCATCCGTACGGACTCGCTCCGGCTATTGGGCGCCCGAGCGCGGCTCGGTCGAGAACCGGCGGGGCGATCGGCTGGCCTCAGCGACCGACATGTCGCTCGCGGGGCTGGCGTCCACCGTCGGCCTGCCGATGCGCGTGAACGTCGTCGCGCTCGCCGCCGATGCGAAGCCCGGGCTCGTCGACGCCGGCATCGTGCTGACCGTGCGTTGGCCGGCCGTGCGGGAGCCAACGTCGGACACGCTGACGATCGTCCGCAACGTCTACGACGCCGACGGCCGGCCTGGGCCGCCGTCGCAGGAAGCCGTGCCCGTGACGCTGCAGCCGGCCGGCGGTGACGAGACGCGCGTCGATGTGCGGCGCCGCATTGCGCTCGCGCCCGGCCGGTATCAACTGCGGCTGAACGTCCGCAGCGCGTCGCTCAACCGCGGTGGCAGCATCTACGCGGACCTCGAGGTGCCGGACGTGGCGCGGTCGGCGCTGTCGCTGTCAGGAATCGTGCTCGGCACGACCCGGGCGGACGACCCGTCCAACGCGGCGCTGGCCGGCCTCGTGCCGCTCGTGCCAACGACCGCGCGGGATTTCGCGCCCAGCGACACACTCGATGCGTTTGTCCGCGTCTTCCAGGGTGGCGCCGCGCCTCCAGTCGACGTCACGCTCACGACGGAGATCTTCGACGCCGCCAACACGTCTCGGTTCTCGCAGACGACGACGGTGTCGGCCGGGACGTTTGCCACGGCCCGCAGCGCTGGGGCCCAAGTGGCGTTACCGCTGGACCGCCTCACGGCGGGCCCATATTTGCTGAGCACGACCGCCTCACTGCCGAATGGCAGGAAGGCGAGGAGAGATTTGATTTTCAGGATTCGAGGATAGGGAAGGCGGGACCGGGCGGCCACAAGGGCCGGGCCGCCCCTACGGCGTCGTCGCCTGTGGCCCGTCGCCCGTAGCCCGTGTAGGGGCGGCCCTTGTGGCCGCCCGGCTCGTAAGCCGCACGCGCGAACCCGTCGTAATCCTCCTGCGAGCCACCGAACCTTCTGTTGTAGGATTCCCGTTCTTATGACCCAGCACGACGCGCCATCCGTTGACACGACCAGTCCGTACCTGCCCCCCATGCTGCTGCTGTTCGTCGGCAGCGGCTGCGCGGCGCTGATTTACGAGGTCGTCTGGTTTCAATTGCTGCAACTGGTGATCGGCTCGTCGGCCGTCTCGCTCGGTGTGCTGCTCGGCACGTTCATGGGCGGAATGTGTCTCGGCAGCTACGTGTTGCCGCGCTACATCGATCCGCGCCGTCATCCGCTGCGCGTCTACGCGACGCTCGAGCTGGGCATCGGCGTGATGGGCCTGCTGCTGCTGTTCGGCATGCCGCTCGTCAACAGCATCTACACCGGCATCGGCGGCGGGAACGTCTTCTTTCGCGGCATCATCGCCGGCGTGTGCCTGCTGCCGCCGACGCTGATGATGGGCGCGACGCTGCCGGCCATCGCGCGCTACGTCGAGGCGTCGCCGCGCGGCGTGTCGTGGCTCGGCTTCTTCTACGGCGGCAACATCGCCGGCGCCGTGCTCGGCAGCCTGCTCGCGGGGTTCTATCTCCTGCGCGTCTACGACATGGCCGTGACGACGTACGTCGCCGTCGCGTTGAATGTGCTGGTCGCGGCCATCGGTCTCGTCATCGCCACTCGCGCGCCCTACGCGCCGATCCAGGAGACGCCGGCGGCCGATACCGCGCGCGCCGCAGGTTCGGGCGCGGTCTATCTGACGATCGCGCTCTCCGGTCTGACGGCGCTGTCCTCCGAGGTGCTCTGGACGCGCCTGCTCTCGCTGCTCTTCGGCGCGACGACGTACACGTTCTCGCTGATTCTGGCGGTGTTCCTGTTCGGTCTCGGCATCGGCAGCAGCGTCGGCGCGGCGATCGCGCGAGACACGTCTCGGCCGCGCGTCGCGCTCGGCTGGTGTCAGATGCTGCTCTGCGGCGCGATGGGCTGGGCGGCGCTGATGCTGACCGACTCGCTGCCGTACTGGCCGATCAACCCGTCGATCAGCACGGACATCTGGTTGAACTACCAGCTCGACATGGTGCGCTGCCTGTGGGTCGTGCTGCCGGGCGCGGTGCTGTGGGGCGCGAGCTTCCCGCTGGCGCTCGCGTCGGTCGCGCAGCGCGGCCAGGACTCCGGCAAGCTCGTGGGCGGCGTCTACGCGGCGAACACTGTCGGCGCGATCATCGGCTCGCTCGGTGCGAGCCTCATCATCACGCAGTACCTCGGCAGCCAGTGGGGGCAGCGCGCGCTCGTCATCATCTCGGCGCTCTCGGCGCTGCTCATGCTCGCGCCGGCTGCGGCCGGTGACGCGGCACGCAAGGGCGTGCGCTGGGCCGCGACCGCGGCACTCGTCATCGCGACGGGCGCAGCAGGGCTGATCGCGCGTCACATCCCGCCGGTGCCCGGACTGCTCGTGGCCTACGGCCGCTATGCCGCGACGTGGGTCGGCCTGACGAACATCATCTACGTCGGCGAAGGGCTCAACGCGTTCGTCGCCGTGTCGGAGACGTCCACCGGCGTCCGCAACTATCACAACGCGGGCAAGGTGCAGGCGTCGAGCGAGCCGCAGGACATGCGGCTGCAGCGCATGCTCGGCCACTTCACGCACCTGATTCCGAAGGCGCCGTCCAACGCGCTCGTCATTGGCTGCGGCGCCGGCGTCACGGCCGGCGCGGTGTCGATCGGGCCGGACGTCAAGCACATGACGATCGCGGAGATCGAGCCGCTCGTCCCCGCGTCCGTCTCGAAGTACTTCGGCGACTACAACTACAACGTCGTCGACAACCCGAAGGTGACTGTGCACATCGACGACGCGCGGCACTTCCTGTTGACGACGAAAGAGAAGTTCGACGCGATTACGTCGGATCCGCTGGATCCGTGGGTCAAGGGCGCGGCGACGCTCTACACGCGCGAGTTCTTCGAAGTCGTCAAGCAGCACCTCAACCCGGGCGGCGTCGTCACGCTGTTCGTGCAGCTCTACGAGAGCAACGAAGCGGCGGTGAAGAGCGAGATCGGCACGTTCATGGAGGCGTTCCCGAACAGCGTCGTGTGGGGCAACACGAACAACGGGCAGGGCTACGACCTCGTGCTGATGGGCCAGCTCGAGCCGATTCACATCGACGTCGACGCGCTGCAGGCCAAGCTCGACGATCCGCGGTACGCGCAGGTGGCGCAGTCGCTGCACGAGATCGGCATCAATTCGGCGATCGAGCTGCTGTCGAACTACGCCGGCACGCCGGACGATCTGAAGCCGTGGCTCGCCGATGCGATGATCAACCACGATCGCAATCTGCGGCTGCAGTACCTCGCGGGCATGGGGTTGAACCTCTATCAGAGCGGGCCGATCTACTCGAACATGCTGCAGTTCGCGCGCTACCCGGAGCACATGTTCACGGGCCGCCCCGAGACGCTTGCCGCGCTGCGTGACGGCATCCAGCGTCTGATGGGGCGGTGATAGACTGCCGGCCGGGAGCCGTTCGTCATGACCCGATGCCGCGCTGCCGTCGTCGGATTCGCGATTGCCGTCGGCGTTGCAATCGGCGCGGGCGGCCTGCGGCTCTCGGCGGCGGCGGACACGCTGCCGTCTCGCCTCGGCGATGACGAGTTCTGGGCGCTGAGCGAACAGCTGTCGGAGTCGGACGGCTACTTCCGCTCGGACAACCTGCTCTCGAACGAGCTCTACTATCCCGAGGTCATCGCGCCGCTCGTCGCGCGCGTCAAGCCTGGCCGCGTCTATCTTGGCGTCGGGCCCGAGCAGAACTTCAACTACATCGCGGCGATCAAGCCGAAGATGGCGTTCATCACCGACATCCGGCGCGGCAACCTGCACGCGCAGCTGATGTACAAAGCGCTGTTCGAGCTCTCCAAGGATCGCGCGGAGTTCATCTCGCGGCTGTTCACCAAGCCGCGGCCGGAGACGCTGACCGCGCAGTCGTCGGCGATGGCGATCATGCAGGCGTTCTGGGACGTCGATTCATCGGCGCAGGCCGAGTTCGATCGCAACCTGGCGGCCGTCACCGATCTGCTGACGAAGACGCACCATCTGCCGCTCTCGAAGGACGACCTCGACGGCATCGACTACGTCTATCGATCGTTCTACTGGTACGGACCGCAGATCACCTACAACTCGTCGAACAACAACGGCTTCGGCCGCGGCGCGATGGCGAGCTACGCGCAGCTGATGGTGGCGACCGACGGCGGAGGCGTGCCGCGCAGCTTTCTCGCGAGCGACGAGTCCTTTCGCGTCGTCAAGGACCTCGAGTCGCGCAATCTGATCGTGCCGGTCGTCGGCAACTTCGGCGGTGCGCGTGCGCTGAAGGCGATCGGCAAGTACATTCGCGATCACGACGCGCTCGTCGGCGCGTTCTATCTGTCGAACGTCGAGCAGTACCTCGTGCAGGACGGCATCTGGACGAGCTTCTGTCAGAACGTCGCATCGATGCCGCTCGACGCCGACAGCACCTTCATTCGATCGCACAGCGGCGGTGCCGGCGCGTTCCAGAACGCGCTCGGTGAGATGCAGAACGAGACGCGGGCCGCGTGCGGGGCGGCGGAGCCCGCAGGAGGCGCGCGATGACGGTCAAACGGCACGCGACGCTCGGGGCGGTCGTGCTCGTCGGACTGCTCGTGGCCGGATCGATCGCGCGTCCGGTCGCCTCGCGCTCCGCGCTGCCAGAGAAGCTGAGCGACGCGGAGTGGTGGACGCTGAGCGAGCAGTTCTCGGAGCCGGGCGGGACGTTCCATTCGGACAACCTCGTGTCGAACGAAGGCCGCTTTCAGCTCGTGATTCCCGATCTCGTGCGCCGCGTCAAGCAGGGCGGCCTGTATCTCGGCGTCGGGCCGGAGCAGAACTTCACGTACATCGCCAATCTGCATCCGCGGATGGCGTTCATCGTCGACATCCGCCGCGGCAATCTGCAGGAGCATCTGCTCTACAAGGCGCTGTTCGAGATGTCGGCGGACCGTGCGGACTTTCTGTCCCGGCTGTTCTCGCGCGCGCGGCCGGCCGGGCTCTCCGCGACGTCGACGCCCCAGCAGTTGTTCGCGGCGTATGACGCGGTGCCGCCGACGCCGGCGCGATACGCCGCCAATCTCGCGGCGGTGATCGCCTGGCTCACGAAGACGCCGCATCATTTCGCGCTCGATCAGGCCGATCGCGACGGCATCGATTTCATCTACAAGACCGGTTTTTTTGCCGACGGTCCCGAGCTCGGTTATCAGCTGACAGGGCAGGGGCGCAACAGCATCCATCCTACCTACGCCGAGCTGATGGCCGCCGAGGACGGTGCGGGACGGCAGCGCAGCTATCTGGCGACCGAAGACAATTTCCGTGTCGTGAAGGCGCTCGAGACCGCCAATCTGATCGTCCCTGCCGTCGGCGACTTCGGCGGGACGAAGGCGTTACGATCGGTCGCGCGCTATGCGCATGACAAAGGCGCGGTGGTCTCGGCGTTCTATTTGTCCAACGTCGAAATGTATTTACGGCAGGACGGCAAGATGGA
The DNA here is from genome assembly GCA_035547155.1 of Vicinamibacterales bacterium. Classification (GTDB taxonomy): domain Bacteria; phylum Acidobacteriota; class Vicinamibacteria; order Vicinamibacterales; family SCN-69-37; genus CAZNMF01. The sequence continues at coordinate 233 of DASZVJ010000183.1, read as the reverse complement.
CGCGTTCTGTGCCAACGTCGCCGCCATGCCGCTCGATGCGTCGAGCACGTTCATCCGATCGGCGGCAGGCCGTGGTCTGATGAACGCGCCGTTCAATCAGCGAGGTTTCGCGCAAGGCGGTGGCCGCGGCATGTTCTGGCTCGCCTTGGGCGAGATGCAGGCCGAAACCACAGCCTGTGCGCATTGAGTCAGGTAGCCCGAAGCCCGTAGCCTGAAGCCCGTCGTCATGTCCT
>DASZVJ010000182.1:0-14008 GCA_035547155.1 Vicinamibacterales bacterium | reverse complement strand
CACCGGCGCGAACGGCTATTCGGTGACGGGCCAATCGATTCTGGATTACGGCGGCACCTATCCGCAGCAGTACGACGCCGAGACGACCCGGCACGTCATCTCCGGACAGGCGACGTATCAAGTGCAGCGCGCGCTCAGCGTGTCTGGCGGCGTCCGCTTCGAGCACGAAGACGGCACGACGAACTCCGGGACGCCGCTGTCGGCGACGCGCAACAATCCTGGCGCGTTCGTCGAAGCGCAGGCGGCGCGAGGGCCGGTATCGGTGACCGCTGGCGTCGGTTTCGATCACAACGCGACGTTCGGCTTCGCGGCGACGCCGCGCGTGTCGGCGTCCGCCTATCTCCGCAAACCGTCCGCGAGCGCGGCGCTCGGCGACACGCGCGTGCTCTTCAACGCGGGGCGCGGCATCAAGGCGCCGACGATCTATCAGGAATCGCAGTCGCTCTACGTCGTCGTGAACGGGACGGTGCCGGGCGTCGATCCGATCGGGCCGGAACGCGGCAGCGGCTTCGACGTGGGGGTGGAGCAGGGGTTCGCGGGCGGTCGCGTCCGCGCCCGGGCGACGTACTTCCACAACAACTTCTCGGATCTGATCGAGTACGTGAGCAGCAGCGTGCTGCCGCAGTTTGGCGTGTCGCCGGAAGCGGCGGCCGCGACCGGCTACGGCGCGTACGTCAACTCGTCGTCCTATCGTGCGCAGGGGCTCGAGCTGTCATCTGATGCGGCGATTGGCCGGCTGACGCTGATGGCGTCGTACACGTTCCTCGACGCGGTCGTGACGAAGTCGCTCTCGGACGGAGTGCTGTCTCCGGCGATCAATCCCGCGTTTCCGAACATTCCGATCGGTCAGTACGCGCCGCTCGTCGGTGGGCGCCCGTTCCGGCGGCCGGCGAATTCGGGCAGCCTGATGGCGCGCTACACGCAGGACAAGCTCGAGATCGTGCTGGCCGGGTACTTCTCCGGCAAAGCGGACGAAAGCACGTATCTCTCGGACGCAGACTTCGGCTATTCGATGCTGCTGCCGAATCACGATCTGAGCGCGGGCTTCCAGAAGATCGATCTGAGCGCGAGCTACACGTTCCATCCGCGCGCGCGGTGGTACGTCAGCATGGAGAACCTGCTCGACGAGGACTATCAGCCCGCGGCGGGCTATCCGGCGCTGCCGTTCACGCTGCGCACCGGCGTGGCCCTGACGCTCGGGGGAAGATAGCGGCAGGGGACGAAGGGACCAAGGGGCCAAGGGACGAAGGGACCAAGGGACCAAGGGACCAAGGGACCAGGGGCCAAGGGACGAAGGGTTAAGTTCGAAGCCGGGCCGGGCGTCACACAAGGGGCGCCTCTACGGGCCATCTGTAGCCCGTGGCCCGTGGCCTGAAGCCCGCGTAGGGGCCGCCCCCCGTGGCGGCCCGAAGAGAGAACCATCATGAGCATCGCAACCAAGACCGGTGACGATGGCGGGACGGCGCTGGGGGGCGGGGTGCGCGTGTCGAAGGCGTCGCTGCGCGTCGAGGCGTACGGGACGGTCGACGAGCTGACGTCGCAGCTCGGTTTCGCGCGCTCGATCTGCGACGACGCGGAGATCGGCGCGCTCGTGCAGTCCATTCAGGTCGAGCTGTTCACGGTTGGTGCGGCGCTCGCGACGGCGCCGGACAGCCGCAAAGAGCCGCCGTCGATCGCGCAAGCGCTCGTCGATCGCTTGACGAAGGAAGTCCACCGCATCGAAGCGATCGAGGGCATCATCGCGGACTGGTCGCTGCCGGGCGGACACACGGCGGCCGCCGCGTTCGACGTCGCGCGCACGGTCTGCCGCCGCGCCGAGCGTGCCGTCGTCCGGCTCGGCGAAGCTGACGAGCCGGTGCAGCCCACGCTGCTCGCGTACCTCAACCGTCTGTCCGATCTGCTGTGGCTGATCGGCCGGAAGCTCGAGCTCGATGCAGGCGTCAAGAGCTCGCTGCGTGCGGACACTGGACACAAAGGCCCGCGCTGGTCGCGGGCCTGGTAGCAGGATGTACGAACGGACACTGCTTGGCGGGCTCGTCGTCGCGATGGTGGGCATTGCCGTGCTCGTGCAGGCGCGCACGCCAGGCGGGCTCGTGCCTCCGCCCGAGCGTCCCGATCGGGCGTACGAGAAACGTGTGGTCATCGGCGAGAAGTCGTATCCGCGCGACGCCATCGGCGCGGACGGCGTGCGCACGCGTCTCACGCACGCGCCGCAGCGCATCGTCTCGCAGTTCTGGTCGATCGACGAGTATCTCTACGCGATTGTGCCACCCGAGCGTATCGTCGGCGTCAGCGAAACGGCGTATCTCGAGGCGAGCAGCAACGTCCTGCCGTTCGTCCACCGCTTCCATCCCGTCATCGCCACCGATCCCGAGATCGTGCTCCGCGCGAATCCGGATCTCGTGCTGACCGACGAGTCCGCGCGATGGGAATTGCCCGGCCTGCTGCGTCAGGCGGGCGTGCCGGTCCATCGGATCTATTCACGTTTCGAGACGCTGCAGGCCATCGAGGACAACATTCGCTTGATCGGGTACCTCACGGGCGAGGACGCGCGCGCCGAGACGGTGCGGCAGGACTTTCATGCGTCCATCACGCGCGCTGCGGCCATGCGGCCGGCCAATGCGCCGGCGCCGCGCGTGCTCGGGCTCGGCGGCGCCTACACGTACGGCCAGGAAACGATCTTCAACGACATCCTGCGCGTGCTTGGCGCGGAGAACGTCGCGGCGACGCACGGGCTCGTCGGCTATAACGGCATCACCGACGAGTACATTGCGCGCTGGGATCCCGACTGGATCATCGCGGGTGCCAATCGCGGTCAGACCGCCGCTGTGCGCGCGCAGCTGCTCGCACGTCCTGCGGTCGCGACGACGTCGGCCGCTCGGCTCGGGCACGTCGTGGTGATCGAAAACGACGTGTTCTACGCGTGGTCGCCGTACACCGCGCGGCTCGTCGAGACGCTGGCCCGCGTGCTCTACGGAGAGGCGGACCGTGGCCGCTGAATCGCGCCGGGTTCGACCATCGATCTTCTATCTCGTCGTGCTGCCGGCGCTCGCGCTCGCGATCGTCGCCGGCATCGTCATCGGCAGCACGCCGCTGGCGTGGTCGACCGTTGTCCGCGTCCTCGCGATGAAACTGCTGCCGGGCCTCGTCGACCCCGCGGGCCTTGCGCCGGCGGACGTCGCGATCGTCTGGCTCATCCGTCTGCCGCGCGTGCTCGTCGCCGTTGTCGTTGGCGCGGGGCTCGCGACGGCCGGCGCGATCATGCAGGGCCTGTTTCGCAATCCGCTCGCGGAGCCGAGTCTGACGGGCGTCGGTCCCGGTGCCGTGCTCGGCGCCGTCATCACGTTCGTCACGGGCTGGAGCACGATTTCCGTCGTCACGCTGCCAATCGCGGCGATTGTGGCGGCGCTGCTGTCGCTGTTCTTCGTCTACGCGATCTCGACGCGCGGCGGCGCGACGCCGATCACGACGTTGCTGCTCGCGGGCATCGCCGTCGGATCGTTTCTGAGCGCCGTGTCGAGCCTGCTGCTGTCGCTCAACATCGTCACGTGGCAGGTCGCGCAGGACATCGTCTTCTGGATGATGGGAGGTCTGGACTCGCGCACGTGGGCGCACGTGTGGCTGTCCGCGCCGTTCGTGCTGCTCGGGTTCGCCGCGGCGATTCTGCAGACGCGGACGCTCGATCTGTTGCTGCTCGGCGAGGACAGCGCGGCAGCGCTCGGCGTCGACGTCGAGGCCGCGAAGCGGCTGCTCGTGTTCACGGCGGCGCTGCTGACCGGCGCGTCGGTGGCCGTGGCCGGGATGGTCGGATTCGTGGGGCTGATCGTGCCGCACGCGACGCGGCTGCTGCTCGGACCGTCGCACCGGACGCTCATTCCTGCGAGCGCGCTCGGCGGTGCGACGTTCCTCGTCTGCTGCGATCTGCTCGCGCGCACGGCGCGGCCGCCTGTCGAGATTCGCCTCGGCGTCGTCACGGCGCTGTGCGGCGCGCCGTTCTTTCTGTTCCTGCTGCTGCGGCGGCTGCGCGAGGCGCACGAATGAGCACCGTGCTCGAAGGCCGCGATCTGCGCGTCGTGCTCGGCGGACGCGAGGTCCTGCACGGCGTGACGGCGGGTCTCGCGGCCGGCACGCTGACCGCGCTCGTCGGGCCGAACGGCAGCGGCAAGAGCACGCTGCTGCGCGCGCTCGCCGGCATTCGCACGCCGGAAAGCGGCCGCGTGTTCTTCGGCGACACGCCGATCGACACGATGGCGCGTCGCGATCTCGCGAAGCGCATCTCGTTCCTGCCGCAGGACACGCGCTGCGACTTCGCGTTCACGGTCGAAGAGACGGTGCAGATGGGGCGGCATCCGCATCGCGGACGATTCGAGCCGCTCGGCCGCAGCGATCGCGACGCAGTAGAGAAGGCGATCGCGTTGTGCGATCTCGAGTCGCTGCGCCTGCGGACGGTCGATCGATTGTCAGGAGGCGAGCGCCAGCGCGTGGCCATCGCGCGCTGTCTGGCGACCGAGCCGGACGTGATCCTGCTCGACGAGCCGACCGCGCATCTCGATCTCGAGCACGCGCTCACGATCCTCGCGCTTTGCCGGGCGCTGACCGATCGCGGCGGGACGGTCGCGCTGGCGACGCACGATCTCGGTGCGGTGCTGCGTTACGCGAATGCGGCGATTGTGCTGCATGCCGGATCGCTCGTCGGCGCCGGCGCACCGGCGGAGATCATCACGCCGGACGTGTGCCGCACGGTGTTCGCCGTCAATGCGGAAGTCGTGCACACGGCGTCGGGACAATCGGCGTTCGTGTTCGATCGCGTGTAGGGGCGGGCTCCTGTGCCCGCCCGATCGGGATCGCGACTGTCGATTCGGGCGGCCACAGGGGGCCGCCCCTACGAGGCCTCATCGGGCGCCCCCGGCCGTCCGCCAGGTCGTCAGGCCCGGCGAGACCGCCGTCGTCCGATGCGCCACGAGATCCACACGATCGCCAACACGACGATCAACGCAACGAGCGGCACGATGATGACAATGAACGACGTGGCGATCGAGCCGGCGAGCTCGACCGTCGCGAGGACGGGATTGGCGAGGCCGCCGGTCAGCGCGGAGCTCTTGAGGCGCGTCAACGACGTCAGTCCCTGCACCGCCGCGGCTGTGCCACCGCCGGCGATGATGGCCGCGCTCCAGCGCAACGCCGGCGGCAGGTCCGTCATCACGGCTGCGGTCGCGACGACGCCGGCCAGGACGGCAAGCGGCCCGGCGATCACGTCGAGCAGGTTGTCGACCCACGGCACGTAGTACGCCGCGATCTCGACGATCGTCGCGACGCTCAACATCGCGAGCGAGGATGGGGACGCCAGCCACGCAAAGCCTGGCGTCAGCGGAATCCAGCCTGCATGCGCCGCCGCGCCGAGCACAAGTAGTGGCACGAACACGCGGAGTCCGGCAGCCGCGGCGAGTCCGATGCCGACGCCCAGCGACAACAAGGTCTGCATGAGAAGCGAGTCCGCGCCGATCGAGAGATCCATGTCCCTTCGTCCCTTGGCCCCTTGGTCCCTTGGTCCCCTGGCCCCCTGGTCCCTTGGTCCCCTGGTCCCTAATCCTGCCGTCCGATCCACCGATCCATCCACGCGAGCATGCGCGTCCACATGTCCGGCGTGTACTCGTGGCCGACGCCGCGATAGATGCGGCTCTCGAAATGCGACGGCTGCCGATAGCGCGCGTATGCGTCGCGAGCCACCGACGCGATCGTGCGGATGCCGTCGACGGGTGATCCGGGATCGCGATCGCCGTTGAGGAACAGCGCCGGCCGCGGGGCGATGAGCGCTATGACGGCTTCGGTGTCGAAATGCTGCAGCAGCCCTGGCACGTAGTAGTAGATGCCGTGCTCGGCGAGCGCGCGATGCCGCACGAGATTCGTCGCGCGCGTCAGGCACGCGACCGCGACGCCGGCGGCGACGCGGTCGTCGAGCGCCATCAGCCACCACGTGCGCGTCGCGCCCATGCTGATGCCCGTGGCGCCGATGCGCGACGTGTCGATCTCGCGGCGCGAGCAGAGATAGTCGAGCGCGATCAAATCGTCGCGCACGATCATGCCCCAGAGCGTCCGTCCCATCCAGAGATTGAGCTTGCTCGCGCTCAGCTCTTCGTCGCGACCGCGCTCGTGCGCACCGCCAGGTCCGCGTCCGCCGCGCTCGCCGAACCCGTACGCGTCGATCGCGAGCACGGCGTAGCCACGCTGGACCAGCGTGGGGCCTGGATCGTCCGGCGTATGTCGATGCTGAAAGATCTCTTCCTTGCCGACGTCGTATTCGTCGCCGTGCCAGTGGTGATACAGGATCGCGGGCACACGATTCGTCGCGCTCGCGCCAGCCGGCAGCAGCAGATAGCCGGGCACGCGTGCGCCGGCGCCGTTGTCGATCTCGAATCGCTCGACGACGTAGCCATCGCGCGGCTCGCGCGACAGCGTGTGCACGCGCGGACGTTTCGGGCGCGGCGGCAGATCACCGAGCAGTGCCCACAACGTTCGTCGCACGTCACGCCGCCGGTGCTGCCACGCGGCGAGCGTCCTCGGGATCGTGAAGGGCGGCGCCTCCACGTCGGGGCATCCTCTTTGCAGCGCACGGCGGGGGAGGCGAGCCATGATTCGCAAGTTGTCGTCGGGTCAGTATCGACTGTATTCGCGCAAGCGCAATCCGAAAACCGGACGCCGCCGCAATCTTGGCACGTTCCGTACGCGCGCCGCCGCCGAGCGCCACGAGCGCGCGGTGCAGTTCTTCAAGCGTGGGGGATAGCGGGTAGGATGACGCGCGTCCGGCCGTCGAGCGCGGCGCGGACGCGCGTCCAGGGGGCTGGAGCGTCTACTCTTCGGTCGCGGCCGGCAGTCCCATTTCCTTGCGCAGCTTCTGCTCGATCGCCGCGGCGATCTCCGGATTCTGCTTGAGGAAGGTCTTGGAGTTCTCGCGGCCCTGGCCGAGCCGATCGCCGCCGTAAGAGAACCACGTGCCGCTCTTCTCGACGATCTTGCGCTCGACGCCCTGATCGAGCAGGTCGCCTTCGCGCGAGATGCCTTCGCCGTACATCATGTCCACTTCCGCCTCGCGGAAGGGCGGCGCGACCTTGTTCTTGACGATCTTCGCGCGCGTGCGGCCGCCGACGACCGTCTCGCCGTCCTTGATCGCGCCGATGCGGCGGATGTCCACGCGCACCGATGCGTAGAACTTCAGCGCGCGGCCGCCGGTCGTCGTTTCGGGATTGCCGAACATCACGCCGATCTTCTCGCGCAGCTGGTTGATGAAGATCAGGCACGTCTTCGACTTGGCGACGACGCCCGTCAGCTTGCGGAGCGCCTGCGACATCAGGCGCGCCTGCAGGCCCATCTGCGCTTCGCCCATCTCGCCCTCGATTTCCGCGCGCGGGACGAGCGCGGCCACCGAGTCGACGACGACGACGTCGACGCCGTTGGAGCGGATGAGGACTTCGGTGATCTCGAGCGCCTGTTCGCCGTTGTCCGGCTGCGAGACGAGCAGGTTGTCGAGATCGACGCCGAGCTTCTGCGCGTACTGCGCGTCGAGCGCGTGCTCGGCGTCGACGAACGCCGCCACGCCGCCGAGCTTCTGCGCCTGCGCGATCGTCTGCAGCGCCAGCGTCGTCTTGCCCGACGACTCCGGTCCGAAGATCTCGATCACGCGTCCGCGCGGCAGGCCGCCGACGCCCAGTGCCCAGTCGAGGCTGATCGATCCGGTGGAGATGGCGGGAATCGGCGCGATGGCGTCCTTGCCGCCGAGCCGCATGATCGAGCCTTTGCCGAATTGTTTTTCGATCTGGCCAACAGCCAGCTCGACGGCCTTCAGACGTTCTTTGTCAGTCCGGTCTTCGCGTTCGGTACGTTCTGCGGATGGTGCTGCCATGGGACTCCTTAATGGCGCGCCGCTGAAAGGGGCGACGCGTGCCGGACCGAACGCGATTCTAGGAGCGTGCCAGGCAGGTGTCAAGCGAAAATGGCTCGTCATGTGTCTGTATCCTTCTACCTGTTAACAGCTTAGGGACTGACTCGACTTTCGCCCCTTGCGCCGGGACATTGCAGTTTCTGCAATCCCGTTTCGCCGGTCTTTGAGGATTCTTCAATGAGGCCGTGACAGGGGAGGACAGGGGAAGCCGCTAGAATCACAAGAATGATCTCGTCTCCGAATCGCGCCGCGGTGTTGGGCGCGGGGAGTTGGGGGACGGCGTTGGCCGTGCACCTCGGCAACGCCGGCCGCGAAGTGGCGCTGTGGGGCCGCGACGCGGCGCTCGTCGGCGAGCTGGCGGCGCGGCGCGCCAATCCGACGTATCTCCCCGACGTCTTGCTGCCGCCGCTCGTCCAGCCCGACGCGTCGCTCGATCACGCCCTGGCCGGCGTGCGCTATGTGATCGTCGCGGTGCCGTCGCACGGGCTGCGTGAAGTCATTCGTGACGCCGCGCCGTTCGTGCCCGCTGACGCCGTGATCGTCAGCGCGACGAAAGGTCTCGAGGCGGACACGCTCCAGCGCATGTCGGACGTCATTCGCGAAGAGACACACGGCCGGCATCCGGTCGTCGTGTTGTCGGGGCCGAGCTTCGCGTCGGAAGTCGCGCGCGGCTGTCCGACCGCGCTCGTCGCCGCGTCGACGGATGCGTCAGCCGTTCACGCGCTGCAAGACGAATTCAAGTCCGCATACTTCCGGCTCTACGCGTCCGACGACGTCGTCGGCGTTGAGCTTGGCGCGGCGTTGAAGAACATCATCGCGATTGCCGCCGGCGTCGTGGAGTCGATGCGTCTCGGTCACAACGCCATGTCGGCGCTCATCACGCGCGGCCTCGCCGAGATCTCGCGGCTCGCGTGCGCGATGGACGGCCGTCGCGAGACGCTCGCCGGCCTCAGCGGACTCGGCGATCTCGTGCTGACCTGTACGGGCGAGCTCAGCCGCAATCGTCACGTCGGCATCGAGCTCGGCCGCGGCCGCTCGCTCGAGTCGATCCTTGCGAGCATGCGCATGGTCGCCGAAGGCGTGCGCACGACGACCGCGGCGCTGGCGCTCGGCGCGCGACACGGCGTCGAGCTGCCGATCGCCACGCAGATGGCCGAAGTCCTCGCCGGCCGCCGCACGCCCCGTGAAGCCGTTGGCTGCCTCATGCTGCGCCCGCAGCGCGTCGAAGTGGAGCGCGAGTAAGTCATGGCGTCCTTGTTCTCACGCATCAAAGCCGGCCTCGCGAAGACGGCGCAACAGATTCGCGAGCGTATGAGCACGGCCGAGTCGACGTCCGCGACGACGACGGCGACCGCGCCGCCTGTCGCGGGAAGACCGCTCAGTCTCGAGACGCTGGAGGCGCTGGAAGATGCGCTGCTCACGGCCGACGTCGGGCTCAAAGCGACGGAGCAGATCCTCGCGGCCGTGCGCGCCGATCGTGACGGCACGCTGCGCGATCGCGTCGTCCGCGTGATGCGCCGCATTCTCACCGACGTGCGTCAGCCGCCCGCGATCACGACGAAGCCGCACGTCATCCTGATCGTCGGCGTCAACGGTACCGGCAAGACGACGACGGTGGGGAAGCTGGCGAACCTGTTTCGGCAGGACGGCCGATCGGTGATGGTGTGCGCGGCCGATACGTTCCGCGCCGCCGCGGTCGAGCAGCTCGCGGTCTGGACGTCGCGCGCGGACGTCGATCTGATTCGCGCGCAGCCCGGCGCCGATCCAGCGGCCGTCACGTTCGACGCGGTGTCGGCTGCCAAGGCGCGCGGCAAGGATCTCGTGCTCGTCGACACGGCCGGACGTCTGCACACGCGCGCGAATCTGATGGCCGAGCTCGACAAGATCCGCCGCGTCGTCGGCCGCGAAGTGCCGGGCGCGCCGCACGAAGTGTTGCTCGTGCTCGACGCGACGGTCGGACAGAACGGTCTCGTGCAGGCGCGTGAGTTCATGGCCGCGAGCGGCGCCAACGGCATCGTGCTGACGAAGCTCGACGGCACGGCGAAGGGCGGTGTCGCGGTCGCGATCGCGCACGATCTGAAATTGCCGATTCGTTTCATCGGCGTCGGCGAAGGCATCGACGATCTGCTGCCGTTCGACGCCGAGGCGTACGTGGACGCATTGTTCACCGAGAAGTGGTAGCGCCGGCCGACGATCAGACGTTCATGGAGCGCGCCCTGTTCTGGGCGGAGCGCGGTCGCGGTCGCACAAGCCCCAATCCCATCGTCGGCGCCGTCGTCACGGCGCCGGACGGCATCGTCATCAGTCAAGGTGCGCATCTGGTCGCCGGCGGACCGCACGCGGAGGTCGTCGCGCTCGACGCGGCCGGTGATCGTGCGCGCGGCGCGACGCTCTACTGCACGCTCGAGCCGTGCAGCCACACCGGACGCACGGGACCGTGCGTCGAGCGCATTGTCGCCGCCGGCATCGCGCGCGTGGTCGCCGCCGTCGAGGATCCCAATCCGCAGGTCGCAGGACGCGGATTCGCGTACTTGCGCGAGCATGGCGTCGACGTCACGGTCGGCGTGGGCCGCGAGCCGGCACGCGCGCAGCTCGCGCCGTTCTTCACCTGGATCACCCTGAAGCGGCCGTTCGTCATCGTGAAGGCCGCGGCGTCGCTCGACGGCTACGTCGGACAGACGACCGGCCGCGTGAAACTGACGGGACCAATCGCGGACAGGTATTTCCACCGGCAGCGCGCGGAAGTCGATGCGATCGCCGTGGGATCGGGCACGATGCTCGTCGACGATCCGCTGCTCACGGCGCGCGGGGCGTACCGGTTTCGTCCGCTGACGCGCGTGATTTTTGACTGGCGCGCGCGCGTGCCGGCCTCCGCGCGCGTGTTCTCGACGCTGCACGCGGGGCCGGTCATAATGGTCGTATCCGCGCGCGCGGTGGCCGAGCAACCTTCGCACTTCGAAGAACTGCGGCGTCTGGGCGTCGAGATCGCGACGTTCGAGACGCGGGACCTGCGCCCCGTGCTGGCGTCATTGGCCGAGCGGGCCATCGTGACGCTGCTCGTCGAGGGCGGGCCGTCGCTGCAGGCGGCATTTGCCGAAGCGGCGGTGATCGATCGTGCGCAGTGGGTCGTGGTGCCGCGGGATCTGGGCAGCGGCGTGCCGCTCACGACCGCGCTCGGACCGGGCGTCGCGCCCGCCGGTCCGCCGCGCACGCTGGCACTGGGCGCCGACGTTCTCATCGAATTCGATGTTCACGGGATTGATCGAAGCCACCGGCCGCATTGAGGCCATCGAGACGACGCCGCACGGCGGACGTCTGCGGGTGTCCACGCCACTCGCGGCGGAGCTGCGCGAGGGCGACAGCATCGCGGTGAGCGGCGTGTGCCTGACGGCGATCGCGCCAGACGCGAAGAGCTTCGGCGCCGACCTTGGACCGGAGACGCTGCGGGCGACGACGATCGGCGCGCTCATGCGCGGACAGGTCGTCAATCTCGAGCGGCCGCTGCGCGCGGATGCGCGGCTCGGCGGGCACTTCGTGCTCGGCCATGTCGACGGGACCGGCAGCATCCGCTACGTGCGCCCCGATGGCGACAGCTACTGGTTCGACGTCGATCTGCCGGCGCACCTGCGTGCGCTCGTGATCTCGAAAGGATCGATCGCGATCGACGGCATCAGCCTGACGGTCGCGGCGCTCACGCCCGCGGGCGTGTCGGTGCAGATCATTCCGTACACCTTTGCGCACACGTCGCTCGGCTCGACTCGCGCGGGCGACGCGGTGAACATCGAAGTCGACGTGCTCGGCAAATACGTGGCGCGGCTCCTCGCGTCCGGCGAGACGTCCGCATCGCGCGAGGCGATGCCCCTCCGGCCATGACCAAGAAGCTGACACTTGCGAAGCCCGCTCGTTCCCAGGCGCCGTTCGCGCCAGTCGAAGACGCAATCGCCGCCGTTCGCGCCGGCAAGATGATCGTCGTCGTCGACGATGAAGATCGCGAGAACGAGGGCGATCTGACGATGGCGGCGTCGAAGGTGACGCCGGAGGCGATCAACTTCATGGCGAAGTACGGCCGTGGGTTGATCTGCATGCCGATGACGGGCGCTCGGCTCGACGAGCTCGAGATCCCGCTCGAGGTGTCGACCAACTCGTCGCGCCGAGAGACGGCGTTCTGCGTCTCGATCGACGCCGCGTCCGGCACGTCGACGGGCGTGTCCGCACCGGATCGCGCGCGGACGGTGGAAGTCGCGATCACGCCGGGCACGACGCCGCGCGACCTCGCGCGTCCCGGCCACATCTTTCCGCTGCGTGCGCGCGATGGCGGCGTGCTCGTGCGCTCGGGCCATACGGAAGCCGCGGTCGATCTCGCGCGAATCGCCGGCCTCTATCAGGCGGGCGTGATCTGCGAGGTCATGAACGAGAACGGGTCGATGGCGCGTGTGCCCGAGCTCGCGAAGTTCGCGCGCAAGCACGGCCTGCTGATGATCACGATCGCGGATCTGATCCGCTATCGGATGCGGACCGAGGGCATGGTGCGGCGCGCGGCGACCGCGTCGCTGCCCACGGAGCACGGCACGTTCACGATCCACGCGTACGAAAGCCTGATCGACGGCGAGTCGCATGTCGCGCTCGTCAAAGGCGACATCACCTCCGGCACGGACGTGATGGTGCGCGTCCACTCGAAGTGCCTGACCGGTGACGTCTTCCATTCGCTGCGCTGCGACTGCGGCACGCAGCTCGATGCGGCGATGAAGCGCATCGCGGAAGAAGGCCGCGGCGTGCTGCTGTATCTGCATCAGGAAGGACGCGGCATCGGCCTGGCGAACAAGATTCGCGCGTACGAGCTGCAGGATCAGGGGCTCGACACGGTCGAGGCGAACGAGCGGCTTGGCTTCAAAGCCGATCAGCGCGACTACGGCATCGGCGCGCAGATCCTGCGCGACCTTGGCGTGCGCAGCATGCGCCTGCTCACCAACAACCCGCGCAAGTTCGTCGGCCTCGAGGGCTACGGCCTGTCGGTCGTCGAGACGCTGCCAATCGAAGTGCCGCCGACCACCGAGTTCACGCGGCGCTATCTCAAGACCAAGAAAGAGAAGCTCGGCCACAAGCTCAAGTCGGTATAGCGGGGCGCGCGACGGATGACGAAGGGGCGGCTCGAGGCGTTCAGCGACGGCGTGCTGGCCGTCATCATCACGATCATGGTGCTCGAGCTGGCGGCCCCGCACGAGCCGGACCTTGCGGCCATCCGCCATCTGACGCCGGTGCTGCTGAGTTACGTGCTCAGCTACATCTTCATCGGCATCTACTGGAGCAATCACCATCATCTGTTCCAGGCCGTGCACCACGTCGACGGGCGCATCCTGTGGGCGAACCTCCACCTGCTGTTCTGGCTGTCGCTCGTCCCGTTCACGACGGCGTGGATGGGGGACACGCACTTCGCGCCGCTGCCGGTCGCCGCGTACGGATGCGTGCTGCTGATGGCGGCGGTCGGCTACTTCCTGCTCGTGCAGGCGCTGCTCGCGCGCCCCGGCAATCGCGCGACCCTCGAGGCCGCGCTCGGCAGCGACTTCAAGGGCAAGATCTCGATCGTCTGCTATCTCGTCGCCGTCGCCCTGGCCCTACGCTGGCCGTTCGCCGCCTGCGGTCTCTACGTCGTCGTGGCGATCATGTGGCTCGTGCCCGACCGTCGCATCGAGCGCACGCTGCACATGGACGAGGACGAGTAGGGGCTTACGGCTTAGGGCTTACCTGTCCACCGTAGCCTTGGCGAAGGCGGACGGCTTGGGGCGTGAGGCTTGGGGCCGACGCCGATTCACGTAGCCGCAGGGCTTTAGCCCTGCGGACGCCCGCGCGGGCTGAAGCCCGCCGGCTACGAACGGAACCCAGAACCCCAGAACCGGAACCACGGAACCGGAACCCCGGAACCCCGGAACTTCGGAACCCTGGAACCTCAGAACCCGTCCTTGAGCCCCCACCCAAGTTCGTATACCATAACTGTTTGCGCTGGAGCCGGTTAGCCGGGCATAGCTCATGTTCGAATCGCTCAGCACCCGACTGCAGGACGTCTTCAAGTCGCTC
>DASZVJ010000181.1:0-4803 GCA_035547155.1 Vicinamibacterales bacterium | reverse complement strand
AAGGGCCGCCCCTACGGGTGAGTAGATGTCGTAGGGGCGGCCCTTGTGGCCGCCCCAGCGGGCCTCACCGTTCCGGCGCGCCCAACCCCAGCTTCGTCAGATCGATTGCCTGTGCCATCGCCATGTACCCGGCGTGGTTCGGATGCAGCTTGTCTCCCGCGCCGCCCGTCGTGCTCTCCGGCACGAACATGGCCTGCAGCTCGCCCGTCGCGGGATCGAGCGTCGCGGCATCGAAATCCGCGACCGCGTCGAAGACGCCTGACGTGCGAATGAACGTGTTCAGCGCGCGCCGCTTCTGGTCCTCGCCGGCGCTGCCGTGCGCGCCGTTCGTGCTGTGCAGCGCGGAGGTCACGGTCGCGCCGACCACGGTGACGCCCGGCACGCGTTCGCGCATGCGCGCGACGATCGCGCGCATGGCGGACGAGACGGTCTCGACAGAGGCGTCAACGCCGTTGCCGAAGTCGTTGATACCCTCGAGCCAGATCACCGTCGCGACGCCCGACAGCGAGAGCACGTCGCGCTCGAGGCGCTGCCCCGCCGCGGGACCTCCCGCGATCGGCGATGCCGCCGAGTACGTCGCCGGCCCCGCAACCTGATTGCCGCCGATGCCCGCGTTGACGACGGCAACTCGAGTGCCGTACGCGCGATGGAGGCGGCGCGACAGCACGTCCGGCCACCGATCGTCGCCGTTGAGCGTGCTCGCGGTGCCGTCGGTGATCGAATCGCCGAACGCGACGACCACCTTCGTGCTCGCCGGCAGCCGCATGTCGACCGCATCGAGGAAGAACCACGACGTCGTCGTCAGCGAAAACGGCGTCTCTTCTTCGGCGCTTCCGAAGCGGCCTGCCCCTTGCGGCGTCAGATACGACGTCGTCAGCGCCTTCGCATGCCACGTCATCGGACCGCTCTGCGCGCCGACGTGAAAGCTCACGGCGAGCTTGCGGCCATCGAGCGCGCCGGCCTGCGCGCCGATCGCGACGGCATCGCTCCACAGATCCTGTCCAGCGGGAATGACGATGCGCGGCTGGCCGTGGAAGGTCACGGGACGATTCGTGCCGCGCACGATCGCCGCGCCGCTCAACTGCACGCCGACGTGGACGTCGTCGAGCTCGAGCGGGCGCGTTCCGAAGACGTTCGAGAACCGCAACCGCGTCTCCGGCCCCCACACGTCTGGCCGTACGATGAGCCGAAATGTCTGATCGCGCGCGCCGTCGGCCGGCACGGGAAACGCGAACCGCTGATTCGGCTGCGCCGACGGATTGCCGACGGGATAAGGACCGTGGGCGGACGCGGCCCATACCGTCACCCATTTGGCCGGCTGCGCGGCCGCAAGGAGAGATGTAGACATGACGACGGGGAGAAGGAGACGTAGGGTCATCGGATCATCTGGCTATCGGGGCATCGGGGTTCGAGAGGTCGCGAATGCGGGTAATCCTATAACTAGATGACTGTTCTGTCTTTCCACGCGTCGTATCGCTGCCAGGAGCGCGGCGTCTGCTGCACGTCCGCGTGGCCGATCGACATCGACGACGCCGCGCGTGGGCGCGTCGAGGCGGCAGTGGCTCGTGGCGACATCGCGACGAGCCGGCCGCCGTTCGTGCACGTGGGAGAAACGGGGACGCCGGCCGTGCTTGCCCTGATCGATCGCGCGTGCGTGTTCCATCGCGATCGGCCGCACGAGCGTTGCGAGATTCATCACGTTCTCGGCCATGCCGCGCTGCCGCTGGCGTGCCGGCAGTTTCCACGCGTCTCCGTGCAGGATCCGCGCGGCACGTCGATCACGCTCTCCCACTACTGTCCGACAGCCGCGTCCCTGCTCGACGACGATCGTCCGATCGCCATCGTCCGCGATTCGCCGGCGTTTCCGCGCGACGCGGAGTATGTCGGTCTCGACGCGCGGACGAGCCTGCCCCCGCGACTGCGGCCGGACATGTTGATGGAGTGGGACAGCTGGTGGGCGTGGGAACGGCTGAGCGTGGACGCAATCGCGCGAGAGTCCGCCGCAGCTGATGCGCTCGCGCGGCTCCGTGCCGCGGTCGAGCATGCGCGCACATGGCGTCCAGCTGATGGTCCGCTCATCGAGCGCGTGCGGGAGGCGTTCGATCGGCCGGTCCTCACGACCCGTGTCGAGCGCAACATCGCAATCGTTCGCGACGAAATCCTTGCAGCGATTCCCGCCGAGCATCGTCCGGCGAACGCCAACGGTGCGGCGGCGCCAATGTCCGAATCGGCTGCGCGCCGCTATCTAGCCGCGCATGCGTTCGCGAGCTGGACCGCGCATCTCGGCAAGGGCTTGCGCACGTGGCAGCGATCGATTGAAGCCGCGCACGTCCTCGTCACGAGCGGCTTCAGTGTCGGCGACGCCGATCTATGGCTGCGCCATCTCGCGGATCCGGACGCGTTGGCGGATGTGTGGAGCGAGGCGGAACGCGTGGACGCCTGAAAAGATGGGCGGCCACGGGGGGCCGCCCCTACAAGATTCGTTACGGTTGTGCGATGTCGTAGGGGCAGGCCCCCGTGCCCGCCCTGTAGCCTACTCGTGCGCGACAGCGCCCGCGAACTGCTTCGTGAACTCGTCCGCCGACAGCTTGGCCGCGGCGGCGAGCTTGGCGACCGTCTCCGCGTTTGCGAAGTCGTTCTTGCGCAGGCGAATCATGTACTCGCGCGCGATGTTGAAGCGATCGGACGCGGGATCGACGCGGCGCACACGCGTGCGGCCCGTCTTCGGATCGAGCATCTGCGCGAACGGGATCGGCACGAACTTTCCGTTCTGCACCGACACCATCGCCGCATTGCCGCCCGACGCGAGATGGTGCGCCGCCCAGTAGCCGAGCTCGCGCGTGTACTCGATGTCGAACGGAATCGGCGCGCAGCAGCGCAGCTCGTAGCCGATGTTCTTCGTCGCGATCGTCAGCTTGATGCCGAGCGTCTTGAGCCGCGCATCGACCTTCTTCTTCAGGATGCCGCCGAGATCGAGCTCGGCCAGACGGATGTGTCCGTGCGCGTCGCGCTCGACGTCTGACAGCTCCGCGAGATCGGCCGGCTCGAGATCGAGCGCCAGGCCCTCGGCGATGATTGCGACGCCATCCTCGCGTCCCATGCTCAGGCGCTTGATGATCGATCCCGCGAGCGTGTCGACGACCGTCGCGAGACGAATCGGCCGCGGAAACTCTTCCGGGATGATGCTCACCGTCGCGCCCGCGGCCTTGCCGATGCCGAGCGCGAGATGGCCGGCCGTCCGGCCCATCGCCACGATGAAGTACCACCGTCCCGTCGTCTTCGCGTCGACCATCATCGCCTGCGTGATGTCCACGCCGCGGTGTCGCGCGGTCTGATAACCGAACGTGTCGACGTGCGCCGGCAGATCGAGATCGTTGTCGATCGTCTTCGGCACGTGTACGACGCGGATGCGGCCGGCGGCCTGCTTCTCGATGCTCATCGCCGAGAACGCGGTGTCGTCACCGCCGATGGTGACGAGCTGCGACACGTTCAGCTTCAACAGCGACGAGACGACGGCCTCGAGCAGCTCGGGACTCTTCGTCGGGTTCGCGCGGGCCGTGCCGATGACCGATCCGCCTTCCCAGTGAATGCGGCTCACCGACTCGGCCGTCAGCGGCACGACGTGGCTCGTGTCGCCTTGCATGATCCACTGAAAGCCCTGCTGGATGCCGATGACGTTCGCGCCGTCGAGCCGGGCGCGGATGGTCGCGGAACTGATGACGCCGTTGATGCCCGGAGCCGGGCCGCCGCCGACGACGATGGCAAGTGTCTTCTTCTGCTGATCCACAGCGATGTCTGCTCCCTGGAAAGATCGCGAAAATGGCTGGCTGGGCGTTACTCGCCCGACATGACCGGATAAGTGTAGTCGAGCGGCGGCACGAACGTTTCCTTGACGACCCGCGCGGTCACCCAGCGCGTCAGGTTCAGCTTCGATCCGGCCTTGTCGTTCGTGCCCGACGCACGGCCGCCGCCGAACGGCTGCTGGCCGACGACGGCGCCCGTCGGCTTGTCGTTCACATAGAAGTTGCCGGCTGCGTATCGGAGCACACGCGATGCCTCTGCGATGGCTTCGCGATCGCGCGCGAACACCGCGCCCGTCAGGCCGTACGGCGACGTCCGGTCGGCCGTCTCCAGCACGCGCGACCACTGCCGATCCGGATAGACGTACGCGGTGACGACGGGTCCGAAGATCTCCTCGCGCATCAATCGATGTCCGGGATCGCGCGTCTCGACGAGCGTCGGCGCGATGAAGTAGCCGACGCGATCGCGCGCCATGCCGCCCTCGACAATGCGCGCCGTGCGCTTCGCGTAGCGGATGGCGCCGCGGATGCGCTCGAACGCCGGACGATCGATCACGGCGCCGACGAAATTCCGGAAATCGCGCACGTCGCCCATGGTCATGTCGCGCATCATCGCGACGATGCGATCGCGCAGCTCGGGCCAGCACGAAGCCGGTGCGTAGAGCCGGCTCGCCGCCGAGCACTTCTGCCCCTGATATTCGAACGCGCCGCGGACGATGCCGACCGCCGCTGCCTGCAGATCTGCAGACGGATGGACGATGACGAAATCCTTGCCGCCGGTCTCGCCGACGATGCGCGGGTAGGAGCGATAGCGCGGCAGGCGCGTGCTCACCTCCTGCCACAACCGGTTGAACACCGCCGTGCTGCCCGTGAAGTGAATGCCGCCGAAATCGGACGACGACAAGACACCGTCGGTCACGACCTCCGGATCGCCAGGCACGAAGTTGATCACGCCTGGCGGCAATCCCGCCGCTTCGAGCAATTGCATCGTCGCCCACGCGCT
>DASZVJ010000180.1:0-4722 GCA_035547155.1 Vicinamibacterales bacterium | reverse complement strand
GTCAGACCCGAGATGCGTCCGGTCGCGTACGTCGTGCGTCCGTCGTTGCTCTGGATGGACACGGTGACGGGACCCGAAAATCCCGCTGCGGCTTTGGCGTAGAACGACGCGCGGTAGCGCGTGTTCGGCTTGACGGGAATGCCCCAGTAGCCGTCGTTGGCGATCCCCGCGGCGTGGCCTGCCGACGCTTGCGTGACGTCGACGCGGAGGCTCGTGGGAATCGCTGCGTTGAGCGGCGTGTTCTTGTCGAGCGCCATCGTGGCCGCCGCGCCGCTGCCTTGTGCGATGGACCAGTGCACCGGCGACGCCGCATCGTCGAGGAACGCGCGATTCTGTACGAGCTCGGCGTACAGGCCGCCGTCGTACGCGTGGTTGATTTCCTCGGTCATCAGCCCCGAGAAGAGCGGACTGACCTTCGCCGCCGGCGCCGTCGCATCGATCGTGATCGTCGGACCGGCCGCGCGCGTCGACGTGACACCGAGCGCCAGCAGAAGCGCGAGAACGCAGTTCTTCTTCATCGTGAACACTCCGCGCCGGCGAGCGGTCCCGAACGACCGCTTGATTTCGACCGCCGGCTTGTGTACTTTCCGGGCACATCTTATATGAAAGCGGTTCCACATTGGGCGAACCGTGTCACCGCAGAGGGGAGAGCAATGAGGACGAGGACAACGTGCGCGGCGACGGCGTTCCTGCTGGCCTTCGGCGTCCAGCTCGCGTGGGCGCAGACGCCGGCCGACTGCACGCCGTCGAGCCTGAACGTGGCGGAGGCCAGGTACCCATGCGTCTATCCCGACAACCGGGCGCTCTTTCGCGTCAACGCGCCGGATGCCCAGAAAGTGCGCCTCCGCGTCGGACCGGGCTTCGACATGGAGAAGGGGCCTGACGGGATCTGGAGCGTGACGACGACGCCGCTCGTGGCGGGCTTCCACTACTACACGCTGCAGATCGACGGCGCGGTCGTGGCCGATCCCCAGACGATGACCTACTTCGGATCGGGATGGCAGAACAGCGCCATCGAGATTCCGGCGGCGGACGCGGACTTCTACCGGCCGCACGACGTCCCGCACGGCCGCGTCAGCCAGCAGTGGTACTTCTCGAAGGTCACCGGGCAGTGGCGCCGCTGTTTCGTCTACACGCCGCCGGACTACGACAGCCGGGCGCGAAGGAGCTATCCCGTGCTGTATCTCCTGCACGGCTGGGGTGAAGACGAGACGGGCTGGTACCGGCAGGGCCACGTCGACCAGATCATGGACAACCTGATCGCGGCTGGAAAAGCGAAGCCGATGATCATCGTCATGGACAACCTGAACGCCGCCAAGCCGGGCGAGAGCGCCGCGATCTTCGCGGCACGCGGCCTCGTCCCCGCGCCGGCTGCGGCGCCACCGGCCGCCGCGGCGGCGCCAGCGGCACCTGCGCGAGGCGCGGCGCCTGCTGGACGCGGTGCAGGCCCGGGACGCGGCAGTCTCGCGCGCCCGACGTTCACCGAGATGATGTTCACGGACCTCGTGCCGATGATCGAGCGCACGTATCGCGTGCTCCCAGGCCGGACGAACCGCGCGATGGCTGGTTTGTCGATGGGCGGCGCGCAGACATTCGGTACCGTCCTGCCGAATCTGGACAAGTTCGCGTATCTCGGCGGATTCAGCGGCAGCTGCGGCGGCTTCGGGCGCGGCGGCGACTTCGACGCCAAGACTACGTGCGATGGCGCGTTCGCTGACGCCGCGGCATTCAACGCGAAGGTCAAAGTGCTGTTTCTCGGCATCGGATCCGTCGAGGGACCTGGCACCAAGACGTTCAGCGACGCGCTGACGAAGGCCGGCATTCACAACGTGTACTTCGAGTCGCCCGGCACCGCGCACGAGTGGCTGACGTGGCGCCGTTGTCTGCAAGACTTCGCGCCGCGGCTGTTCAAATAGATGCCGCGTGCTGACCGCTGGCGACGGCGTGTGTCTGTGAGGTTCCCTATGAGACCGAGTGTGACATTTCGGACGTGCGGCCTGACGGCCGGCCTGATCGCGGCGGCGTCGATCGTCGGCATCGGCCAGGTGAAGACGAACGTGCCGCCCGTCGAGCCCAGCGCGAAGCCGGACACCGTCGAGCACATCAAGATTCACGGCGCCGCACTCGAGGGCAATCTCGAGGGCGATGCGGTCGATCGCGACGTCATCGTGTTCCTGCCGCCGAGCTACGCGCGCGAACGGACGCGGCGCTATCCGGTCGTCTACGCGTTGCACGGCTACTCGATCGGCGCGGAGCAGTGGACGCACGAGATCCACGTGCCGCAGACGATCGAGGGCGCGTTCGCGAAGGGATCGCGCGAGATGATCGTCGTGCTGCCGGATTCGAAGACCGTGCACAACGGCTCGATGTACTCGAGCTCGCCGACGACAGGCGATTTCGAGAACTACATCGCGCACGACGTCGTGTCCTACATCGACGCGCACTACCGCACGATTCCGGTGCGCGAGAGCCGCGGCCTGGTCGGGCACTCGATGGGCGGATACGGCGCGAGCCGCATCGGCATGAAGCACGCCGACGTGTTCGGCAGCCTCTACATCATGAGCCCGTGCTGCATGTCGGCGCGCGGCGGCGGCGCCGGTCCGGGCGCCGCAGCGAATGCGGACGCGCTCGCGGCGGTCAAGACGCCGGCGGACTCGGAGAAGCTGCCGTTCGGTCTTCGCGCGCAGCTCGCGTCCGCCGCGGCGTGGTCGCCGAATCCCAAGAATCCGCCGCTCTATCTGGATCTGCCCATCGGCGACAATCAGCAGGCCGTGCTCGCGAAGTGGGCGGCGAACGCACCGCTGGCGTTCGTCGATCAGTACATCTCCAGCCTGCGGCGCTATCGCGCGATCGCGATCGACGTCGGCGATCAGGACGGGTTGCGCGTCGATGCCGGCAAGCTGCACGACATCCTGAACAGCTACGGCATCGCGAACGACTTCGAGATCTATCCCGGCACGCACACGAGCGACGTGGCCGTCCGCTTCCAGGAGCACGTCATGCCGTTCTTCAGCAAGACGCTGTCGTTCGACGCGTCCGCGCGCGGATCGGCGTCGCGATGACCGACTCCGTCGTCAACGGCCGCCGCGTCGGCACCATTCGTCGTCTGCACCCCGACCTCGACGCGTTGATCGCGCCGGACGCTTCGGCCGAGCACCTTGCCGGCGGATTCCTGTTTACGGAAGGACCGCTGTGGCGGCCGTCCGGTGTTCTCTGGTTCAGCGACATTCCCGGCAACGTCGTCCGTCAATGGACGCCCGAAGGCACGATCACGGAGATCCTGCGGCCGGGCGGCTACGACGGTCACGCGCTGCCGCCGGGCTTCATCGGCCCCAACGGATCGACCGCGGGCCCGGACGGCTCCGTCCTGTTGTGTCAGCACGGCAACCGGCGCGTCGCGCGCATCGATCGCCATCGCGCCGTGACGACGGTCGTCGATCGATTCGAGGGCCGGAGACTCAACAGCCCGAACGACATCGTGTTTCGATCCGACGGCCGGCTGTATTTCACCGATCCGCCGTACGGTCTGCCGAAACAGGACGACGATCCGGCGAAAGAGCTGCCGTGGAATGGCGTGTTCATGCTGGCCGACGGCCGGCTCGAGCCGCTCGTCACGACGCACAATCGCCCGAACGGCCTCGCGTTCTCACCGGACGAGCGGACGTTCTATCTCGCGAACTCGGATGCCGATCATCGCTACTGGATGCGCTACGACGTCGCGCCGGACGGCACGCTGCGCGACGGCGAGGTGTTCGCCGACGTCTCGCGCGAGCCGGAGCCGGGCTTGCCGGACGGATTCAAGATCGACAGTCTCGGCAACATGTACACGACGGGTCCCGCGGGCATCTGGATCTTCACGCCGGGCGGGCGCCATCTCGGCACGATCGTGCTGCCGGAACAACCGGCGAATCTCGCGTGGGGCGATGCCGATTGGCGCACGCTCTACATCACCGCAGAAACGGGCCTCTATCGTCTTCGCACGCAGGTGCCCGGCCAGCGTCTCGTCCATCAGGAGTAGCGTCATGGCGCGTCCGATTCAGCTTCACGCAGACCTCGCGATCGATCCGGCGCGCGAAGCCGAAGCGATTCACTATTTCGAGACCGTGTATCGGCCGACGGCCAGACGCTTCGAGGGCTACATCGATCTGCATTTGTTGAAGCTGACGGCGGCGATCGTCGGAGCGGCGCCCACGGGTGTGAACTATCGCTTTTCGATCACGTTCACGACCGAAGCCTTGCGCAAGAAGTGGGTCGCATCGGATCCCCATCAGGACGTGTGGGGCCGGCTCGAGACGTTTCTGACCCGGCACGACTACAACTTCCTGTTGTTCGACGTGATCTGAATCCGACGAAGGAGGACACCGTGAAATCCACGAGCCTCGTGGCCGTACTCGCGCTGGTTGGCGCGGCCGCGTTTCCGTCCGCGCAGCAGCCCGCGGCCGATCGCCCGCTCGCGCAGCGCATCGCGCACACCGATCCCGCACGCTATCGTCCGTCGCCGGCCGTCCACGGCGGCGCGGGCCATCTCGACTTCGCGCCGCTGCTGACCTCCGCCGATCAGGACACGAACTTCTTCTTCGTGCACCGCGGCGTCATCGCGCCGAAGAGCGGCATCGGCGGGCACTTCCACAACAACTGCGAGGAGATGTTCGTCATCCTCGACGGCGAAGCGCAGTTCACCATCGACGGCCACACGTCGACGCTCAAAGGGCCCGCCGGCGC
>DASZVJ010000179.1:0-36023 GCA_035547155.1 Vicinamibacterales bacterium | reverse complement strand
CGTGATGCTGAACGTGCCGCCCTTGATGTCCTCGAGCGTGAGCGTGCCGTCGTTCGCCTTGCGCGCGAAGTCGCGGATCGTGCTCTCGATCGCGGCGAACGACAGCGCGTCCGCGTCGCGCAGCACCGGCACGACGAGCCCTTCGGGCGCGCCGACCGCGACGCCGATGTCGTAGTAGTGCTTCAGCACCATCTCGTCGCCCTGGATCTCCGCGTTGAGGCGCGGGAACTCGCGGAGCGCGGCGATGGCCGCCTTCACGAAGAACGACGTCAGGCCGAGGCCGATGCCGTACTTCGTCTTGAACGATTCCTTCTGCCGCTCGCGCAACGCCATCACGGCGCTCATGTCGACCTCGTTGAAGGTCGTGAGCATCGCGGCGGTCTGCTGCGCTTCGACAAGGCGCTTGGCGATCGTCGCTCGGCGCTTCGACATGCGGACACGCTCATCCTGACGCGACCCGGCGGGACGCACGGGTGGCGGCGCGACGGGCCCTGGGCGCGGCGCCGGTGCCGGCGCCTTTGCCGTGGCGGGCACGGATGACGGTGCGGGTGCGGCCTGAACCGCTGGGGCCGCCGCCGACTTGTCGACGTCGGCCTTCGTCACGCGCGGGCCTTCGGCCTTGACGCTCGCGAGCTCGACGTTCGCTTCACGCGCGGCCTTGCGCGCGGACGGCGTCGCGGCGACATCGCGGCCGTTGGTCTTCGAGGCGGATTTTTCCGGAGCCGCAGTGGCCGGTGCGGCGGCCGCGACACCCGATCCCGCGCCAATCGTCCCGAGCACTTCGCCGATCTTCACGTCCGTCCCGGCCGCGTGCGCGATCGACTCGAGCACGCCATTCTGCGGCGCGGAGACTTCAACGTCGACCTTGTCCGTCTCGAGCTCGACGAGCGGCTCGCCGGCCGACACGGCGTCTCCAGGCTGCTTCAGCCAGCGCGCGATGCGCGCGTCGACGATCGACTCTCCCATCTCGGGCACGACGATGTTCACGGCCATGATTGCGGGGTCCTCACTTGTTCGTCTTCGCCGTCTGACGCTTTGCGGCCTGACGCGCATCCTTCTGCGTGTCGAACGCGCGCGCGACGAGACCTTCCTGCGTCTGCGCGTGGCGTGCCGCGGAGCCTTCCGACGGGCTCGAGCTGCGCGGCCGCGCGAGCACGGCCATGCGCCTGGCGCCGGCGAGCCCTTCGAGCGACGGACGCACGAACTCCCACGCGCCCATGTTCTCCGGCTCTTCCTGCACCCAGACGATTTCTTCGGCGTTCCGGTACGACTCGATCGTCGCGTGGATCTCGTTAATCGGCAGCGGATACAGCTGCTCGACGCGGCAGATCGCGACCTGCGGATTCGCCGCGCGATGCGGGCTCGTCAGCAGATCGACCGCCACCTTGCCCGTACAGAAAATCACTCGCCGCACGTCCGCCGCACGCGACGCCGCGTCCGCATCGTCGATCACTTTCATCCAGCGGCCTTCCGCCAATTCCTTCGGCGCGGACGCGACGAACGAATGACGCAGCAGGCTCTTCGGCGTCAGCACGATGAGCGGCAGCGGATCTTTGACGAGCAGCGCGGCCTGACGTCGCAACAGATGGAAGAACTGCGCGGCCGTCGTGCAGTTGGCGACGCGCATGTTGATGTCGGCGGCAAGCTGCAGGAAGCGCTCGGGCCGCGCGCTCGCGTGATCCGGTCCCTGTCCTTCGTAGCCGTGCGGCAGCAGCAGCACGAGCGACGGCTCCTGTCCCCACTTCGCGCGCGCCGACAGCACGAACTCGTCGAGCGTGAGCTGCGCGCCATTGATGAAGTCGCCGTACTGCGCTTCCCAGACGACGAGGCGCTCGGGCGCCTGCACGTTGTAGCCGTACTCGAAGCCGACCGCGGCTGCCTCGCTCAGCGGGCTGTTGTGAATCTCGAACGACGCAGCGGCTTGCGGCAGCGCCTGCAA
The DNA here is from genome assembly GCA_035547155.1 of Vicinamibacterales bacterium. GTDB lineage: Bacteria > Acidobacteriota > Vicinamibacteria > Vicinamibacterales > SCN-69-37 > CAZNMF01. The sequence goes on along the minus strand of DASZVJ010000179.1, from coordinate 34,084 downwards.
CGGCACGAGCGGACGGCCGGTGACCTGATCGACGAGCACCGCGTGCCGATGGCTGAACGTCCCGCGGCCGACGTCTTCGCCCGTCAACCGGATCGGCGTGCCGTCCTCGAGGATCGACGCGTAGGCCAGCTCCTCTGCCGCGGCCCAATCGATCGTCCGATCGGCCGGAGCCGCCGCGAACATCTGCCGGCGGCGATCGCGGCCGCGCTCGAGCTTCTTGTTGATCGCGAAGCCCTCTGGCAGCGCGAGCAGCGACTCATTCAACTTCTGCAGCCGCGCGATCGACACGGCGGTGCGCGTTTGCGACGCCGTGCCTGGCGCTGCGATCTCCGGCGTCGGCTCGATCAGGTTCTTCTCGGGATCGAGCGCGTCGTACTTGCGCTGCAGGCGATCCATGCGCTCCGCGACCATCGCCTGACCCCGGCCCGCCTCGATCACACCGCGCGATTCCAGCGTCCGCGCCCACATCTCCCGCGCCGTCGGATGCTCCGAGATCTTCCGGTACATCGTCGGCTGCGTGAACGCCGGCTCGTCACCCTCGTTGTGGCCGTAGCGGCGATAGCCGACGAGATCGATCAGGACGTCGCGGCGGAAGCGCATGCGATAGCCGAACGCGAGCCGCGCGGCGGCGACGCACGCTTCGGGATCGTCGGCGTTGACGTGGATGATCGGAATCTTGAAGCCGCGCGCGAGGCCGCTCGCGTAGAGCGTGCTGTACGAATCGCCCGGCTCGGTCGTGAAGCCGATCTGATTGTTCGCGATGATGTGGATCGTGCCGCCGGTCGTGTACCCGTCGAGCTTGTGCAGGTTCAGCGTCTCCGCAACGATCCCCTGGCCGGGGAACGCGGCGTCGCCGTGAATGAGGATCGGCAGCACCGCGTCGGGATTGAAGACCGGCGCGCCGGGCTGACTCGCCGTCGTACCCGCCGCGCGCGCCATGCCCTCGAGCACCGGATTGATGGCCTCGAGATGGCTCGGGTTCGGCGGCATCGAGACGATCATCGACACGGCGTCGCCGCCGCTGACCGCACGCGACGCGCCGAGGTGATACTTCACGTCGCCGCTCCACTGCACGCCTTCGAACGCGAGGCCCGCGCGGACGGGATCCTTGAACTCCGCAAGGATCTGCTCGTACGGCTTGCCCATCACGTGGGCCATCACGTTCAGACGGCCGCGATGCGCCATGCCGACGAACGCCTGACGCAGCCCCGCTTCCGCCGCTTCGGACACGACTTCGTCGAGGATGGGCACGAGCATGTCGAGCCCCTCGATCGAAAAGCGCGTCTTGCCCGGAAACGTGCGGTGGAGGAAACGTTCGAAGACTTCGACGTCGGTCAGACGATCGAGCAGCGCGATCGGATCGATCGGATCGGCGGGTGCGCGATAGCGGCCGCTCTCGATCGCTTCGCGCAGCCAGCGCCGCTCGTCCGGCGCGAAGATGTGCGCGCAGTCGTAGCCGGTCGTGCCGCAGTAGATGGCGCGAAGCCGCTGGACCACGTCCCACATGGTCTTCGCGCCCTCGGGCACCGGAAACCGAACGAGCGATGCGGGCACCTGGCGGAGATCGTCTTCGGTCACGCCGTAGGTTTCAGGCAACAACGCCGGATCGCCCACAGGACGGCTGCCGAGCGGATCGATCTCGGCGGCCAGATGCCCGTAGCGGCGAATCGAGTCCGCCAGACTGACGGCGCCCATGACGACGCGCGGATCGAGGCCGGCCGGCACATCGGCGCCGGCGACATTCACGCGGTCGAGGGACGCGGTGTCAGCGGGCGGCGTCCAGGTGCGGAAGAGCTCGCGCGCCTCTTCGTCGACGGACTGGGGATCGGACCGGAACTTCTCGTAGAGCTCCAGCAGGTAACCGAGATTGACGCCTTGAAAATCTGCTTGTGACAGCGACATACCGCACGCGAATCGCAACTGCGGCCGACGGGCCGCGCGCCTGGCGCCGTGCGCGCCTGCACGGCGCTGCACGCCGTGACGCACGGAACCGCTTCCTTCTCATTCTCTATCGGTTCGAGAGCTCTTTTCGACCTACTCGCCCGGCTCCGTCATCTTCTTTGGATCAATCCATCGATCGAAGTCGTCGGCCGATACCAACCCCAATGCCGTAGCGGCCTGCTTCAACGTCGTCCCATCCTTGTGCGCCTTCTTGGCGATCTTGGCGGCGTTGTCGTAGCCGATGTGCGGGTTGAGCGCGGTCACCAGCATCAGGCTCTGCTGAAGGTTCGCGGCAATCCGTTCGCGGTTCGGCTCGATGCCGGCGGCGCAGAACTCGTTGAAGTTGACGCACGCGTCGCCGAGCAGCTTCACGCTCTGCAGGACGTTGTGGATGATGAGCGGCTTGAAGACGTTCAGCTCGAAGTTGCCCGACGCGCCGCCGATGCCGACCGCGACGTCGTTCCCCATCACCTGCGCCGCGACCATCGTCATCGCCTCTGACTGCGTGGGGTTGACCTTGCCCGGCATGATCGAGCTGCCCGGCTCGTTCTCGGGGATCGTGATCTCGCCGAGGCCCGATCGCGGCCCGGACGCGAGCCAACGGACGTCGTTCGCGATCTTCATGAGCGACGCCGCGAGCGCCTTCAGCATGCCGTGCAGCGCGACGAGCGCTTCGTGGCCCGCGAGCGCGGCGAACTTGTTCGGCGCGGTCTTGAACGGCAGACCCGTCAGCAGCGCGATCTGCCGCGCGCTGCGCTCCGCGTATTCCGGATGCGTGTTGAGGCCCGTGCCAACCGCGGTGCCGCCGAGCGCGAGCTCGTAGACGGCGGGCATCGAGGCTTCGATTGCCGCGCGCGCCAGATCGAGCTGCGCGACCCACCCCGAGATCTCCTGGCCGAGCGTGATCGGCGTCGCGTCCTGCAGATGCGTGCGGCCGACTTTGACGATGTCCGCGAACGCGACGGCCTTGGCGTGCAACGTCGCGCGCAGCGTGTCGATCGCGGGCAGCAGATGATGCACGACCTGCTCGGCGGCCGCGATGTGCATCGCCGTCGGGAACGTGTCGTTCGACGACTGTCCGCGGTTGACGTGATCGTTCGGATGGATCGGCTTCTTGCTGCCGACGACGCCGCCGGCGATCTCGATCGCGCGGTTCGAGATGACTTCGTTGGCGTTCATGTTCGTCTGCGTGCCGCTGCCGGTCTGCCACACGAACAGCGGGAAATGATCGTCCAGCTTGCCCGCGATGACTTCGTCCGCCGCGGCGACGATCAGATCGACCAAGTTCTTCGGCAGCGTGCCGAGCTCGCCGTTGGTGAGCGCGGCGGCTTTCTTGAGGATGCCCAGCGCGCGAATCATGGGCCGCGGAAAGTGCTCCCGGCCGATGCTGAAATGATGGAGCGATCGCTCCGTCTGCGCGCCCCAGTAGCGGTCGGACGCGACCGCAATCTCCCCCATGCTGTCCGTTTCGATCCGGGTCTTCGACACGATCTCCGTCGCTCCTGTCACCCCGTAATGCTACTGCGTCTGCCGCGATCGTGTGGAGCGACGCGCTGTCGCCGCGCGCACAAAACAAAACCGGACCCGGGGACGAGCCCCTGGTCCGGTTTTGTCGATCCGCCGGTTTCGAACTTCTTACTTCGAACTTCGAACTTCCGTCATCGTCCGCCCGCTGGACCACCGCCCGGCGGCGTCGCGCCAGTCGGCGGAGCGCCGCCTCCACGCTGCGGCAGCACGGGACCAGCTTCGCTCAGCGAGAAGCTGCCGCGGCCCCAGCCGTTGGGCGGCGCCTGCGCTGGCTGCTTGTCGCCACGATGGCACGTGAAGCACGTAACTTTCTCGGTGACGGCGGCGTCGCCAATCGACTTCGTGCCGTCGTTGATCGACATGACCATCTTGATCATGTCGCGCGCGATCTCTTTTTCTTTCTTCGTGTCGAGCGAGTAATCGAGCCGCGGTCCGCGCCCCGGCGGCGGTGGCGGCGCGTTCGGATCGACCTCGTGGCAGTAGTCGCACTGCACGCCGAGGCTCTCCGTGAACGTCGACATCAGCGCGCCAACCTGACGGCCGCTCCAGGTCTTCGGCAACACTTTGAGATTGGTCGGGCCCGCCGGGCCGCGACCGGGAGCCTGACCGCCAGGCGCAGGCGCGCCAGGTGGCGGCGCTTGCGCGACGAGCGCCGTCGCTGCAACCGCCACGATTCCCATTGCGAGACACAGACTGATCGGTTTTCGCATGCACGCCTCCGGAGCCAGGTGCCGGCGTATCTTACCGGAAATTGTCCGGCTTTTGTCAGCCTCGCGACTCCAAATGCACCCCGCCTAACTCTCCCCGAGTGTCGGCACCTCGACGGCCGCCGGCACGACGCGCGTGAACTGGCCGCGCTGCAACAGCTCGCGGCCTTTGCCGCCGCGGCCGGTCACCTCGTACTTCGCGGTGCTAATCGTCTGCTCCGCTCCGCGCGACGTCTCGACCGTCAGCAGATCGCGATCGCCGACCGACGCAACGAATCCCAGCAGCCGATCATCGTCCGGCTGCAGCTTGATCAGAATGACGCCGCGGCCCGGGCCGCTGAGGAAGTTGATCTCCTCGACCTTGCAGATCATCGCGCGGGCCTGACGCGTCGCCGCGATGACGACCTCGTTGCCCGCGATCGTCGCGACGCCGACGATCTCCGCCCCGTCGGCCACGCGCGCGAAGCGGCGGCCGGCGCGCGTGCTCGGCTCGACGAACGGCTGCAGCGAGAATCGCAGGCTGTAGCCGTCGCTCGTCGCGGCCACGGCGTGGACCGGCGGCGGCGTCTCCGGATCGCTCGACGTGATCGCGCCGGCGATCCGCGGGTCGAGGCTCAACGCGCCCACGACCTTCTCGCCGTCCTTGAACTTGAACAGGCTCTGGATCGGCTCGCCGTACCCGGTCGACGCGGGCACGTCGGTGATCTTCGCCGTGTACGCCGTGCCGAAGTTCGTGAAGAAGACGACGCTTGCGCGCGTGCTGCCGGGCAGGACCGCGAGCACCGCGTCGCCCTCGCGCACGCGCGTCGACGCGATGTCCTTCACTTCCTTCTGCCGCTTCACCCACCCGTCGCGCGTCAGGACGACGACGTTGTCCTCGTCGATGATGAAGTCGTCAGCGCTGTACTCTTCATCGTCGACCGCGCCGGCGATCTCGGTTCGCCGCTGATCGCCGTAGGTCTTCTGGATCTGCTCGATCTCGTCGCGGATGATCTTCCAGCGATCGACCTTGCTCTTGAGCAGCGCGGCGATTTCCTTCGCGCGCTTCCGCTTGTCCGCGAGCTCCTGCTGGATGACGAGGATCTCGAGCCGCGCGAGGCGGTACAGCTTCAGCTCGAGGATCGCGTCGGTCTGCTCCGCGTCGAGCGAGAAGCGCTTCATGATCTTCTCGGCCGCGTCCTGCTTGCCCTCGGACTTGCGGATGATGCGGATGATCTCGTCGAGCGCGTCGAAGATCTTCTCGAAGCCCTCGAGGATGTGCATCCGCTTCTGCAGCGCGGCCAGCTCGTGCTCGAGCCGGCGCGTGACCACGTGGAAGCGGAAGTCGAGGAAGTGCCAGAGGACTTCGTGCAGATCGAGCCGCTCGGGCTTGCCGACGTCCGCCTTCTCCGTCGGGATCAGGCACGTCAGGTTGACGGGAAACGTCGACTGGAGCGGCGTGTGCTTGAACAGGTACGCCATCACCATCTTCGGATCCGCGTCCCGCTTCAGCTCCAGCGCAATCCGCACGTCGTCTGTGGAGAGATCCTTGACGTCGACCAGATGCGGCAGCTTGCGTGAGAGCGCGACGTCGGCGATGCGCTCGACGAGCGTGGCCTTGTTGAGCGCGTACGGAATGCTGGTGACGTAGATCGTCTGGCTGCCGCGCGTCTCGGGTCCTTTCTGCCACGTCGCGCGGATGCGGATGCTGCCCGATCCCGTCTTGTAGATGTCTTTGATTTCCTCGGGCGAATTGACGATCTGACCGCCGGTCGGAAAATCCGGGCCTTTGATGTAGCGGCAGAGCTGCGCGGGCGACATCTCGAGGTCCGCGTCGATCATCTTGATCAGCGCGGTGCAGACCTCGTAGAGGTTGTGCGGCGGGATGTTCGTCGCCATGCCGACGGCGATGCCGGTGGCGCCGTTGATCAGCAGGTTGGGCACGCGCGCGGGCAACACGACCGGCTCTTCGCGCGTGCCGTCGTAGTTCGGCCGGAACGCGACGGTGTCCTGATCGATCTCCGTCAGCATCTCGTCGCTGATGCGCGCGAGCCGGCACTCGGTGTAGCGCATCGCGGCCGCGCTGTCGCCGTCGAGCGATCCGAAGTTGCCCGAGCCGTCGACGAGCGGATAGCGCAGCGAGAACGGCTGCGCCATCCGGACGAGCGTCTCGTAGAGCGCGGCGTCGCCGTGCGGGTGATAGTTGCCCATCACGTCGCCGACGACCTTCGCGCACTTGCGGAACTTCGCGTCGGCCGTCAGGTTCTGCTGCCACATCGTGTAGAGGATGCGGCGCTGGACGGGCTTGAGGCCGTCGCGCACGTCGGGCAGCGCCCGCGACGTGATCACCGACAGCGCATAGTTCAGATACTTCGATTGCGCGGCCTCGTGCAGGGCCACGTGATCCACGCCGCCCGAAGGCGGCGGGGCCATCGTGACTTCGGTGGAACCGTCGAACAGAGAGGGCGCGTCCTCGGACTTGCGTTTGGCCACGTCCGAGATTCTAGTGCGGGATCATCCGACCGAGACGCCGACGACGGGATACTTGTAGTACGTGCCTTGGTTCGCCTTGATGGCGCCGACGATCGGCAGAACGATCACGGCGATGCCGAGCACCATCCAGAACGCGAAGACGAACGGGATGAGGATCACGGTGACCATCAGGATTGCCGCTGCACCGAACAGCACGTAGAACATGAAGTTCAACCACAGCGCCTGCTTCGCGATCGTCGAGATGACCGGCGAGTCCTTGCGCATCATCCAGATCACGGCCGGCACGATCGCGCCGCCAAGCGGAATCAGATAGCCGGCCAGGCCGGACAAGTGCGTCAGCGCGGCGGTGGTCCGATCTTCGGCGGCGATGGGCGTTCCGGATGCATCGGTCATGACGGTCCTCCGAATGAAGACGCGGCGCGAGAGCGCCTGTCGATCGAACCCGCGAGCCGCGAGGATGTTGCAGGCCGGCGTGGTGCCCGATGATCTATAGTTTCGCCGGGTCTTCGCCGATGCGACGCATCATCCACGTCGACATGGACGCATTCTACGCGTCGGTCGAGCAGCGCGATCGGCCCGAGCTGCGCGGCAAGCCCGTCGCCGTCGGCGGCTCGCCGGCGTCCCGCGGCGTTGTCGCCGCTGCGAGCTACGAGGCGCGCGCGTTCGGCGTGCGCTCCGCGATTCCCATGTCGCGCGCCGTCCGCCTCTGCCCGGACCTGGTCATCGTCCGCGCGGACTTTCAGAAGTATCGCGCCGTCTCGCAGCAGGTGTTCGGGATCTTCCGATCGGTGACGCCGCTGGTGGAGCCGTTGTCTCTCGACGAAGCCTATCTCGACGTCACCGACAACGCGTGGGGCGAGCCGCTCGCCATGACCGTGGCCAAGCGAATCAAGACGCTGATCCGCGAGACGACGGGACTGACGGCGTCGGCGGGCGTCGCGCCCAACAAGTTTCTGGCGAAGATCGCCTCGGCCTGGAAGAAGCCGGACGGCCTCACCGTCATCGCGCCCGAGCGCGTCGAGTCGTTCCTGCAGCAGTTGCCCGTTGACGTGCTGTGGGGCGTCGGGCCCGTCACGGCGAAGCGCCTGCGCGAGCACCGCATTGCGACGTTGATGGACGTGCGTCGCGTCGACGCCGCCGTGCTGCGTGCGGCCGTCGGCAGCATGGCCGAGTGGCTCACGGCGCTCGCGCACGGACAGGACGATCGCCCCGTCCAGCCCAACCGCGCCGCGAAGTCCTCGTCGAGCGAATGCACGTATGCGGAAGATCTGATCGACCTCACGCGCATCCGCGAAGAGATCGACACGATGGCGCGCGAGAACGCCGCATGGCTCGCCGAGAAAGGCCTGCTCGCGCGGACGGTCGTGATCAAAGTGCGCTACAGCGACTTCACGACCATTACGCGCAGCCATTCGCAGGCACCCGGCAACGACGCGGAGGACATCGTGCGACGCGCGCTCGCGTTGCTCGCGAAGACGGAGGCCGGCGCGCGGCCGGTGCGCCTGCTCGGCGCCGGCGTGCACGGGCTCGTCACGCCGCAGTCGATCGAGATGCGGCTACCGTTCGATCGGCCCGAGTCGCCGACGACGGAAGAGCGCCATTACAGCTCGGACCACTGACGAAGCAGGTTGTGGTACACGCCGGTCAGCTGCACGGCGGCGGGATGATCGGGAACGTCGACGGTGATGCGCTGGATCGCCGTGTCGAGATCGAACAGCAGCGTGCGCCGGCCATCGTCGCGAATCAGGCTCTGGATCCAGAAGAACGACGCGACGCGCGCGCCGTGCGTCACCGGCGTGACGTGATGCAGGCTCGTCGATGGATACAACACCATGTCGCCGGCCGGCAGCTTCACGCGATGCACGCCGTACGTGTCCTCGACGCAGAGCTCGCCGCCGTCGTACTCCTCAGGGTCGCGGAAGAACAGGGTCGCGGACAGATCGGTTCGCAGCCGATGCGGCGTCCCTGGCACGTGCCGGATCGCGTTGTCGACGTGACTGCCGAACTGCTGCCCGCCGGCGTAGCGGTTGAACATCGGCGGGTAGACGTGGAGCGGCAGCGCGGCGGACATGAAGAGCGCGTTGCGCTGCAGCGCGCCGAGCACCATCTGACCGATCTCACGCGCGACGGGATGATCCTCGGATAGCTGCTGGTTGTCCTTGGCTTGGACGGCTTGATGTCCGGCCGTCAGGCGGCCGTCCTGCCAGTCGGCGGCGTCGAGCTTCGCGCGTGCGGCGGCCACCTGGTCCGGCGTCAGGACGTCGGGGATGCTGAGTAACATGGAGAGTGTTCCGGGAGAGCTGATGACTAAATGAGAACGGTCTCAGAAGAACCGGGATGGAGTCTAAACCCGACCAGATTAGTCCGTCAACCAGGCGGACAAGACCCGGACATCCCGCCTGACGCGGCGATATCCTCGACGTTTTGACGTGATGGTGCTTCGTCTCCTCAGCCGCGCCAGCGATCTGGCCACGCTCCAAGCGCGCCTTGTGGCTGCGGCCATTCGTGCCCGGCGTCCCGACGTCGACGTCACGCTCGCCACGCAGGCCTCCGAGGGCGATCGCGATCGGCGCGTGGCCCTCTGGGAAGCCGCCGACAAAGGCCTGTTCACGACCGATCTCTCGCAGGCGCTCGTCGATGGCCGCGCCGATCTCGTCGTCCACTCGTGGAAGGACCTGCCGATCGCGTCGCATCCCGGCACGCGCGTCGGGGCGACGCTCGAGCGCGCGGATCCGCGCGACGTGCTGCTCGTGCGACGCGAGGTCGTGACGGCGCGTCCGACCGCGCTGACGATCCTGACCTCGTCGCCGCGCCGCGCCTGGCAGATCGAGCGCTCGCTGACGCCGCTGCTGCCGTGGCCCGTCGCGACGATCGACACGGTCGCCGTGCGCGGCAACATCCCCACGCGAGTGGCGAAGCTCGTCAGAGGCGACGGCGACGCGCTCGTCGTCGCCAAGGCTGCGCTCGATCGGTTGCTCTCGCCGGCCAGCACGCATGACGTCGTGCACGCGATTCGCGCGTCGCTCGACGCGTGCCGCTGGATGGTGCTGCCGCTCGAGGCGTTTCCGACGGCACCCGCGCAGGGCGCGCTCGCCGTGGAGATTGCGGATCGCGATGGCGACGTCGCGCGGATCGTCGCCACCATCGATCACGATCCGACGCGGCGGGCGGTCATCGCCGAGCGCGAGATCCTTGCGGACGCCGGCGGCGGCTGCCATGAGGCGATCGGTGCGACCGTTTGCGTTCGCGAGTACGGCATCGTCACCAGCGTGCGCGGCAAGATGCCGTCGGGCGAAGAGCGACAGGTCTGGTCACTCGACGCGCCGGGAGAACCGTGGCCACGCGCCACGAGCGAGCGCATCTGGCCGCGGCGCGAGGAGCGCGATCGCGCGGTCCGCACGAAGCTGCCCGACGCGACGATCCCGCCAGACGCGTCCGCGTTCTGGATCGCGCGCGCGGACGCACTGCCGCCATCGTTCACGCCGTCTGCGGATCACGTCGCGTGGACGTCCGGCGCGCGGACGTGGGCCAAGCTGGCGCAACGCGGCATCTGGGTCAACGGATCGGCCGACGGCCTCGGCGACAGCGAACAGCCGAACGTGGACGCGCTGGCGGGCCGGCCGCTGCGCTGGTTACGGTTGACGCACGCGGACGCCGGCGATCCCGACGCGCTGGCGACGTACGCCGTGACGCACGATCTGCCCGCGGATCTGCCATCGCGCACGCATTTCTTCTGGACGAGCGGGCGCGTATTCCGAGACGCGCTCCAACGATTTCCGGCGTTGCGTGACGCGCGCCACGCGAGCGGCCCGGGACGCACCGCCGCGGTGATTCGTGAGACCCTTGGGCCGGCCGCATACCGGCGCGTCTGGCTGGACTACGATCAATGGCTTCAGACCGTACTCTCGTAACTGCCCCTCCGGCGACGTGGTCGCGGCTGCGTTTGCGGCAGACGCCGCACCTTCGCGATCTGGTGGCAGAGACAACGTTCTCCGTCGCGCAGCTCATCCAGCCGTACTTCGTCGTCGAAGATCTCGCCAGCCCCGAGCCCATCTCCGGTCTCGGCGACAACGCGCTGCAGAATCGCACCACGGTGCTCGACGCGATCGCGCGCGATCTCGACGCCGGCGTCCGCCACTATTTGTTGTTCGCCGTCCCGAAAGCCAAGAGCGCACGCAAGCCGGACTTCCATCCGCTGGCGAAGGCCGTCGACGCGATCAAGCAGCGTTTCGGCGACGCGCTGCATCTCTGGGTCGACGTCTGCCTCTGCTCGTGGACCTCGCATGGACATTGCGCGCTGCTGGACGAGCGCGGCGGGATCGATCTCGGCCCGACGCTCGACGCGCTTGCGGCGGAAGCCGTGGACGCGGCGAACGCCGGCGCCGACGGCGTCAGTCCGAGCGACATGATGGACGGCCGCGTCGCGGCAATTCGCGCGGCGCTCGACGCGCACGGCCACGCGCGCGTGCCCATCATGAGCTACAGCACGAAGTTCGCGAGCCAGTTCTACGGCCCGTTCCGCGACGCGGCCGACTCGGCGCCGCAGTTCGGCAATCGCCGCCACTACCAGCTCGACGTGCGCTCGCGGAAAGACGCGATCGCCTCGAGCGAGCGCTGCGCGCGCGAAGGCGCCGATCTGCTGATGGTCAAGCCGGGCATGACGTCGATCGATTTGATCGCACCGATCGCCGGCGCGACCGGCATGCCCGTCGGTGCGTATCAGGTCAGCGGCGAGTACGGCGGCCTCGTCACGCTCGCCGAGCGCGGTCTGCTGGACTTCGACGCCGCGCTGCTCGAGACGTGGCACGTCTTCCGCCGCGCCGGCGCGGCCTTCATCATCACGTACGGTGCGCGTCGCGCCCGTGCGCTCGGACTCGCATGACACATCAGGAGTTGTTCGATCGCGCCCTGCGCACCGCGCCTGGCGGCGTCCACAGTCCCGTTCGCGCGTTCAAGAGCGTCGGCGGCACGCCGATCTTCGTCGCCTCCGCGAAGGGCCCGCATCTCGTCGACGTCACCGGCGTCCGGTACATCGACTTCTGCCTGAGCTTCGGCCCGCTCATCCTCGGCCACGCGGATCCCGTCGTCGCCGCGCGCGTGCACGAAGCCGTCGACGATGGCTGGACGTACGGCGCGTGCGAGCCGTACTCGCTCGCGCTCGCCGAGTGGATCATCGGCCGCGTGCCATGGGTCGAACGGCTGCGGTTCGTGTCGTCGGGCACCGAAGCCGTGATGTCGGCGCTGCGTGTGGCGCGCGCCGCCACGGGCCGGTCGTACGTGCTGAAGTTCGAAGGCTGCTATCACGGCCACGCCGACGGCCTGCTCGTCCGCGCCGGCTCCGGTCTCGCCGGGCCCGTCGCAGCCACGAGCGCCGGCCTGCCGGACGACGCGATCTCCCACACGCTCGTCGCACCGCTCGACGACGAGCGCGCGTTCGACGAGATTTTCGATGCGAAGGCCTCCGAGATCGCGGCGGTGATCGTCGAGGGTGTGCCCGCCAACTACGGCCTGCTGCCGCAGCGTCGCGAATGGCTCACACACATTGCGGCACGCTGCCGGGAAGCCGGCGCGCTCTTCGTGCTCGACGAGGTGATCACCGGATTCCGCAGCGGCCTGCAAGGCGCGGCCGGCGCGTTCGATCTGCGTCCCGATCTCGTCTGCTACGGCAAGATCATCGGCGGCGGATTTCCGGTTGGCGCCTACGGCGGCCGCGCGGATCTGCTGTCGCTCGTCGCTCCAGAGGGTCCCGTCTATCAGGCCGGCACGCTCAGCGCGAATCCCGTCGGCATGCGCGCCGGACTGGCGACGCTCGATCGCATGAGCGGCGAAGACGGTTGGCAGACGCTCGAGACGCGGACGACGACGTTCGTGCGCGGGTTGCGCGAGCGTTTCGCGTCAGCGGCGCCGTCGATCAATGTCGATCGCCACGCGTCGATCTTCTGGCTTCGCTACAACGGCCCGGCGAAATGCCGCCGGCCGGACATGATCGGCGCCGCACACGCGAAGTGGTATCCGCGCTTCTTCCACGCCGCGCTGCGACGCGGGATCTACCTGCCGCCGTCGCCGTACGAGGTGTGCTTTCTGTCGCTCGCGCACGACGAAGCGACGCTGGCCGAGGCCGCCGACGCGCTCGTCGCCGCCGCCGAGGAGGCCGATCGCTCGTGACGCTGCGCCGCTCGTCCAGCCGCCTCCAGTACACGATCGCCATCGTCTGGCTCGTGTTCATGGTGTCGCTGGCGTCCTGGTGGCTGAGGCTCGGCCTGACGTCGCCAGCCTGGCATCGGATGTACTTATGGGAAGGCGGGACGTTCCTCACGCTGCTGATCGCCGGCGGCGTCGCCATCCTGTTCGGCATCAGGCGCGAGCACCGGCGCCGCCGCGCGCTCGAGACGTTCTTCATGTCGTTCACGCACGACTTGAAGACGGCGCTCGCGAGCATTCAGCTCCAGGCCGAAGGCCTTCGCGAGGACTGGCCCGACGGCGCGCCCGTCGCGGCGCTCGATCGGCTCCTGCACGACACGCTGCGGCTGCAGATTCAGCTCGAGAACTCGCTCTACGTCGCGCAGCCGGACGGCCGTCTGCTCCGCGAGTCGATCGACATCGGATCGGCCATCACGCGGCTCGCGCAGGAGTGGCCGTCGCTGACGCTGCGCGTCGCCGGCTCCGCGCAGATTCTTGCGGACGCGCGCGCCATCGACACGATCTTCCGCAATCTGCTGCAAAACGCCGCGCTGCACGGCCGCGCGACAGAAGTGACGATTCGCATCGAGTCGCCGTCCAGCGGCCTCGTACGCGTCGTCATGACGGACAACGGCAGCGGCGTGCCCGCGGAGCGCTTCGTCCATCTGGGGCAACCGTTCGCGCGCTTGAGCGACACGAGCGGATCCGGCGTCGGCCTGTTCGTCTGCCGGCAGATCGTCAAGCGGCTCGGCGGCGCCTTGAGCTTCGTCGCACCTGAGGGATCGGCGCACGGTCTCACGGTGTCCATCGAATTGCCCGGAGAACGATGATGCCTCGGGTGCTCCTCGTCGAAGACGATCCCTCTCTTGGCCAGACGCTGGACGAGCGGCTGCGCAAGGAAAAGCTCGACGTCACGTGGGTCACGACGATTGCCGCCGCAGAAAAAGCCCTGCCCGAAGCGCGCTGGGATCTCGCGATCGTCGACGTGAAGCTGCCGGACGGATCGGGCTTCGGCCTGGCGCGCATGATCAAGCGCACGTCGCTCACGCCGGTGATGTTCATGACGGCGCTCAATTCAGCGGAGAACCGGCTCGAAGGCTTCGAGATCGGCGCCGACGAGTATCTGCCGAAGCCGTTTCATCTGAAGGAGCTGATCCTGCGCGTCCGTCACGTGCTCGCGACGCAGCGCGTGCCGGACGTCGTTCAAGCGGCGGGGCGCACGATCGATCTCGGCGCGCTGTCGGTCACGACACCCGACGGAGGGCGGACGTTCCTGCAAGTGCGCGATGGGCACGTGCTGAAGCTGTTGATCGCCGCGTCGCCCGCCGTCGTCGATCGGTCCGAAATCCTCGATCGCGTGTGGGGCCGCGAGCAATTCCCCACGCCACGCGCTGTCGACAACAGCATCGTCCGTCTGCGCCAGGCGCTGCAGGACGAGAACGGCGAGCTGATCCGATCCGTGCGCGGGATCGGCTATCAGTGGGCCGTGGAACAGTAGTCAGCGCTTTTCTACCGTCACCCCTGTCATCGTGATCGGCGTCCGCGGCGTCTCGCCGTCGACGGGCACCTGCGCCATCGCGCGGACGACGTCCATTCCGCCGGCGACGCGCGCAAAGACCGTGTACTTGCCGTCGAGTGGACGGCAGCTGCCGATGCAGATGAAGAACGACGTCGAGCCGCTGCCGGGATCGTCGCCGCGCGCGATGGAGACGACGCCTTCTTCGTTTGGTGTGTCGGTGAATTCGGGCGGCAGGTTGTGGACGAGCGCCTGCTGCCGCACCGTGAGCGGCACCTCGCGGAACGCGAGCGCGCCGGTCTGAATGACGAAGTTCGGCGCGACGCGATGGACCTTGATGCCATCGTAAACGCCGGCCGCGGCCCACTGCAGAAACGCGCGCACGGTCTCCGGCGCCTTGTCCGGCAGCATCTCCAGCTCGATCGCGCCCATCGTCGTCTTGACGGTTGCGCGATACGCGGCGAGATCCGCCGCGGTCGCGTGCGCGAATGGATCGATCGGCGTGTCGCGAATCGTCACGGACGTGATCTCGACACGCGATCGCGGATGGCCGTCCGCGTCGGCGTCGACGGCCGAAATCTTCTGCACGACCTCGAGGCCGTCGACGACGCGCGCGAAGACGGTGTACTGGCCGTCGACGCCGGGCTGATCGCTGGCGCAGATGAAGAACTGCGCCCCGGCGCTGTCGGGCTGGCCGGCGAGCAACACCGCTGAGACGGTGCCGGCCGTGTGCTTCTCGGCGACGGACTCGGCGCGGACCTGATTGAATCCGCCGGAGCCGTAGTCGGCGGTCTTCGCCGGATCTTTCGACAGCGGATCGCCGCCCTGGATGATGCCGTAGCGGATCACGCGGTGGAAGATCGTCCCGTCGTACGCGCCGTCGCGCGCGAGCTTCATGAAGAACGCGACGTGGTTGGGCGCCGACTCCGGCAGGAATTGGATGACGATCGTGCCCACCGTCGTGTCGATGACGGCTTGCTTGTTCCGCATCTCGTCGAGCGAGTACGGCGACGTGAAGTAGACGGGCGCAGGCGGAGCCGGCCGGGCCGGCGCTGGACGTGGCGCGGGCCTCGGCGCCGGCCGTCGTGGCGCGGGAGCCTGAATACCGGCGAGCACGAGCAACAGCGGCAGAAGCATGATGCGTCATTCTACGCGCGTGAATGCGCGATAATGAGCGGCATGACTGACATCGCCGCCCGCGGTTACGCCAAGCCCGACGTGCTCGTCTCGACGGAATGGGTCGCCGAGCATCTCACGGATCCGAGCATCCGCCTCGTCGAGTCCAACGAGGACACGCTGCTCTACGCGTCGGGCCACGTGCCGGGTGCGGTGCATGTGGACTGGACCGCGGATCTGAACGATCCCGTGCGGCGCGACTACATCACGCGCAAGGGCTTCGAAGCGCTGATGTCGCGGATCGGCGCTACGCCGAAGACGACCGTCATCTTCTATGGCGACAAGAACAACTGGTGGGCGTGCTACGCATTCTGGGTGTTTCAGCTCTTCGGTCACAAGAACGCCCGCGTCATGGACGGCGGCCGGCTGAAGTGGGAGAAGGAAGGCCGTCCGATGACGCGCGAAGTGCCAGCGATCGCACCGACGAAGTACAAAGCGCCGGAGCGCAATGACAAGCCCGTCCGCGCGTTCCGCGATCAGGTGCTGAAGCACGTCAAAGGCAGGGGCCAGATCGTCGACGTCCGCAGCCCGGAGGAATACGCGGGCACGCGCATGCACATGCCGGACTATCCGAACGAAGGCGCGCTGCGCGGCGGGCATATCCCGGGCGCCAAGAGCGTGCCGTGGGCCCGCGCGATCAATCCCGAGGACGGCACGTTCAAGACGGCATCCGAGCTCGCTGATCTGTACGTCAAGACGAACAAGCTCAAGAAGGACAAGGCGACGATCGCGTACTGCCGCATCGGCGAGCGCAGCAGCCACACGTGGTTCGCGCTGAAGTACCTGCTCGGGTTCAAGGACGTCAAGAACTACGACGGCTCGTGGACCGAGTGGGGCAACTCCGTCGGGCTGCCGATCGAGAAATAGCTTCCCGCATGGCGCTGCCGGCCAAGCTCCAGGACGTCCTCGATCTGTTCGCGACGTTCGACGATCCCGCCGATCGCACGAACCTGCTGCTGAGCTACGCGGACCAGTTCCGCGAAGTCCCGCGCGAGGTCGCGACGCGGCCGTTCGCGAAGGAGCACCTCGTCCCGCACTGCGAGTCCGAGGCGTACGTGTGGGCGCTCAGGCAGCCCGACGGCACGTTGAAGCTGCACTTCGCCGTCGAGAATCCGTCCGGCGTGTCGGCAAGGGCGCTGGCGACGATCCTCGACAAGACGCTGTCAGGCTTGCCTCCCGCAGAAATCGCCACCGTCACGCCCGACATCGTCGAGCGCATCTTTCGTCAGAACATCTCGATGGGCAAAGGCCTGGGCTTGATGTCGATGGTCCAGGCCGTCAGAAGTCTCGCGAACGCGGCTGATCGAAAAGCGTAGCCGCCCGCGTCACTTCGCACTCGCGCGCTCCGCCGCCAGAAACGCGTTCCGTGTATCCTTCGTCGCCGCTGAATATTCGAGCATCTGCTTCGTCAGATCCTGCGGATAGGCAATCGTCACGTCCGTGATCGATCCGTCCGCGCCGCGGACGGCCGTCAGCTCCGGCATCACGAAACCCGCGTAGGACGGTCCGTTCAGCGCATCCACGCGTCTGACGATCTGATCGCGCAGCGCAGGATCGAAGTGGATGCCGTACGTATCGAAGAGCTTCCGCGCGGCCGCCAGATCGCCTTCGGACTTGATTCGCTGGACCTCGGCGAGCAGACGGCCGACGCCTTCACGAAACGCCGCCGGGTCGACGACGACGTCGTACGTCCTGCCGTCGCGCGTGCGCTCTTCGATGGCCTTCGTGTTGGCCATCAGCCAGCGCACGACCATCTGACGATTGCGCATGTGCGACTCTTCGATCTGTGTTCCCTGCCGCACGCGGCGCAGCTGCACCAGCGCGTTGCGCGTGTAGGCCTCGTACTCGGTTCGCGCGATGTCCGCCTGATCCGACGCAGGCAGAATGCCGAGCGCTGCGAGCTTGGGATCGCCGATGAAGTACAACCCGACGAGATCGGCGCGTCCTTCCTCGAGCGCCGAGAAGTACTCCTTCAGCGCGACCTGCGGCGTCGTGGCCAGACGATCCGAGACCTTGCCCGAGGCGTGACCGATCACCTCGTGCATGTTCGTCAGCATCTCCTCGGCGAGCTCACCCCACTTGTCGCCTCGCGCCGCTTCCTCCGGCGTCCAGCTGAACTCCGAACGCATGCGTGGATCGGCCGCCTTGTCGTACGCCTCGGTGATGTTCGACAGCAGCACGGACTGGCTGCCGTACTGCTCGCGGACGGACTCGTCGTTGGGCAGGTTGATGCCGACCGGCGTCACGGGTCCGGAGTCGCCGGTTTCACTCACGACATCGATCGCATTCGCGGTAATGCCATGCACGCCAGCCTTGCGGTACTTCGGATCCCACGGCATGTGATCCTCGAACCACTGCGCCGACGCGGCGAGCTTCTTGATCCGCTCGGTCTTCTGCTCGTTGACGTAGGCGACGATGCCTTCCCACGCGCCCTTCGCGCTGCGCGCATCGACGTACGTCTCCGTGAAGCCGTTGACGGTGTAGATCGGAGAGGCCTGATCGGCGACCCACGCGATGTCGTACGCCTTGCGATCGCTCGCCTCGCCCGTGCGATACCAGGTCATCAGCGCGTCCAGCGCTTTGGCGGTCGGCTCGGCCGCGTACGCTTTCGCGGCTTCGAGATGGGCCACGATCGCGCGGATCTGCGGGTCGTAGCGGCCGCCGACGCGATAGACCTCTTCGATCAGCCGTCCATCGCGCTTCACGAGCCGCGAGTTCAACGGGTACTTCTCCTTGAAGCCCTGAAGATCGCTCAGCGTCACGTTCGAGTACATGTTGTTGAAGCTCGCCGTGAGAATGTCTTCTCCCTTGGGCGGCGTCTTCGTCGTGACCGACGGCGCGACCGTCGGGTCGAAGAACATCGGCTGCAAGCGGTCGAGCAGCTGATCGACCGTCTCGTCTGGCGCGAGTGGCAGCTCGGCGCCGGCCGCGGCCGCGCCTTTCACCGCCGCGCGGAAGACTTCGGGCACGCAGTGGAGCACGAACTTGCGCGACGTCAGGTTGTTGTACGGCCCGCTGTTGATCCAGAAGAGCTTCGCATAGCGCTGAATCTCGTGCAGCGTGCTTTCGTCCGTCGAGGACGGATGCGTGAGGATCGCCTCGATCACGTCACGCATCTCGAGACCGTGCGCGGACTGCTGGTCGTAGAAGATGTCGCGTCCCGCGATCGCCGCCTGCGTGAGATGCCACATCAGGATTTTGTTCTTCAGCGGCTGACTCGCGAAGCCGTCCGCGTACACCTGCACGACGGCGGCATCGTCGACGCGCTCGAGCAGGTACTTGCGCGCCTCAGTCTGTGCTGGCGCGGCGGGCTTACGCGCGCACGCGAGGCTCAACGCGAGCACGCAACAACCGATCGTCAATCCAACGCGCGACGTGCTCATGGATCCACTCCAACGGCGAAACGGGCAACGCGCAGCAGTCGCCTCGACGGCCGAAATAGCGGCCGCGAATTGCAGCATATCGCCGATCCCGCGGCGTGACCGGCCGATACAATCGGATCGTATGCGGACGTATCGAGCGGCCGACACGCGTGCGCCCGTGCTCGCGCTCGCGCCCGGCGCGGGCGCCGGAGAAGATCATCCGTGGATGCAGCGGACGGGTGGCGGCCTCGCCTCGCGCGGCGTGACAGTCGTGACGTTCGATTTTCCGTATCGCCTCGCGGGGCGGCGGCTGCCGGATCGCAATCCGGTGCTCGAGGCCGCGTATCGCGACGCGTGGCGGACGATCACGTCCGATCACGGTGGCGCCGTGGCGTTCTGCATCGGCGGCAAGTCGATGGGTGGCCGCATCGCGACACAAATCACAGCTGCTGGTGACCTGACACCGGCGCCGGCCGCCGCCGTCTGCTTCGGCTATCCGCTCCATCCGCCGGGCCGCGGGACGCAACGACGCGACCAGCATCTGCCGTCGATCACGTGTCCGATCCTGTTCCTGCACGGCTCGCGCGATCCCTTCGGATCGCCGGAGGAAATGAAAGAGCTCGTCACGTGGTTGCCGCGCGCGACGCTGTCCCTCGTCGACGGCGGCGATCACTCGCTGGCGCTGCCCGCCCGTCAGGATCGGGACGGCACCGCGCTCGAGCGCGTTCTCGACGCGGCGGCCGAGTGGATACTTCGAACAACTGCCGCCGCAGCGTAGCGAAATCCCGCGCGACGAGCACGGCCTTGGCGTCGCATATGATCGCGTGATGGCCGCACCAGAGACGACGCGTCCGCGCGCACGCACGGACATCCGCGACGCCGACAAATGGGATCTCGCCGACATCTACGCGAGCTGGGACGAATGGGACCGCGCCCGCGCCGAGCTCGACGCGCTGATCGATCGCTACGCGGCGTTCAAGGGCACGCTGGCCCAGGGCGCTACGCGGCTGCGGGAAGCCTTCGAGTTGAGCGACCGTCTCGGCCAGCTCGCGTACAAGGTCTATTTCTATCCGTCGCTCAAATACGACGAAGACCAGCGCGACAACGACGTCAACGCCCGGAAGCAGCAGGTCCAGGCGCTGATGGCGCGCTGGCAGGAAGCGACGTCCTGGTTCAGTCCTGAGCTGCTGGCGCTGCCGCTCGAGACCGTTCGCGCGTGGATGGCGTCCGACGCCAGCCTGGCCGTCTATCGCTTCGCGATCGAAGAGGTGTTCCGCCAGCAGGAACACGTGCTCGATGAGCGCGGTGAGCGCCTGCTGTCGCTATCGACGCGGCTGTCGGGCGCGCCCGGCGAAGCCTATCTCGCGCTCTCGACGGCCGACGCGAAGTTTCCAGAGGTCACGCTCAGCACGGGCGAGCGCGTGACGATGTCCTACGGTCAGTATCGCGCCGTGCTCGCGACGAACCGCCATCAACCCGATCGCCGCGCGGCGTTTCTCGGCCACTACGGTCCGTACGCGGCAACGCTGAACACGTACGCCACGCTCTATCACGGCATCTGCCAGCGCGACTGGTTCCACGCACGCGCCCGCGGCTACGCGACAACCCTCGATGCCGCGCTGCACGGCAACGACATCCCGCGGTCCGTCGTCGACAACCTCATCGCAACGACGCGAGCGGGCGCCGAGCCGCTCCGCCGCTATCATCGCGTGCGCCGCCGCGCCCTGAAGCTCGATCGCTACTACCCGTACGATTTCTCGATTCCGATCGTCGACTGGGATCGGCGCTACGCCTATCCCGACGTCCTCGCGCCCATCGTCACCTCCGTCGCGGCGCTCGGCGCGGACTATCAGGCGCGCATGTGGCGGGGCTTCCGCGAGCGCTGGATCGACGTCTACGAGAACGACGGCAAACGCAGCGGCGCGTACTCCGCGCCGGTCTACGGCGTCCATCCGTACATGCTGCTCAACTGGGCCGACACGCTCGACGACGTGTTCACGCTCGCGCACGAGATGGGACACTCGATGCACACGATGCTGTCGCAGGAGCGCCAGCCGTTCGTGTATTCGGACTACACGATCTTCGTGGCCGAAGTGCCGTCGACCCTGAGCGAGGTCCTGCTTCTCGAGCATCTGCTCGCGCAGGCGACGGACCGGACGGAGCAGATCGTTCTGCTGCAGCACGCCATCGACAACATCACGAGCACGTTCTACACGCAGGTGCTGTTCGCCGACTTCGAGCTGGCCGCCCACGAGCGCGTCGAGCGCGACGCGCCGATTACGTCTGAGGTCCTGAACGCGCTCTACAAGGAGCGCTTCGACGCCTACTACGGCGACGCCGTCGATCTCGAAGACCTCACGCCCATCACGTGGGCGCGCATCCCGCACTTTTTCAACTCGCCGTACTACGTCTATCAATACGCGACGTGCTTCGCGTCGGCCGCGAAGCTGGCGGCCGAGATCACCGCCGCGACCGGCACACGCGACGCGGCGCTGCGCCGCTATCTCGATCTGCTGTCGGCCGGCGGCAGCGATCACCCGATGACGCTGCTCAAGGCCGCGGGGGTCGATCTCAGCTCGCCAGACACCGTCCAGGCGGTCATCGACCAGCTGGACGTCCTGGTCACCCGGTTGGAGGGACTCCTGTAGGTCTGGACGCAACAGGACCTTCACAGCGGCATGTTAGGTACCTCTCCCGTCCATTGGATTCGGGATTCAGAAGACCGGATTTCAGTTACCCGCCTGTCATCTGAGTCGAGCGGCCGATTTCGGTACAAGTCACACTGGGACTATCAGATAGTCGGTCTCGAGCTCACCCTACCCGGACGTTCGCAGTACGGCACGGCCTTTTCTTATAGACGGCCCGGACCTTATGGGCCTCCTCGACAAACTCAAGCCGCAACCCCGTTGGAAGCACGCTGATCCTGCCGTCCGCCTGGACGCGATTCGGGAGCTCGACGATCCGATCGAGCTGGCCGCGCTCGCCGAGACGGACCCGGACGCCAAGGTCAGACGCGCGGCCGTCGTCGTCGTGAGCGACGCCGCGTCGCTCGGGCGAATCGCTGCCGGCGACGCCGACACGGAGGTCAGAGACCGCGCGGCCGATCGGCTGGTGACGCTCGCGTCCCGTGTGGCCGGAGCGGATGATACCGAGGCGGGCGCTGCGGCGATCGACGCGGTTCGCGCGCTCACCGACGGCCGCCGGCTGTCGACCATCGCCAAGAGCGAAGCCAGCGACGCTGTCCGCGCCGAGGCTCTCGCGCGGATCACGGACGAGCGCGCGCTCGGCAGCATTGCGCGCCACGCCAAGCACGAAGCAACGGCCGCCGCCGCGCTGGCGCGCGTCAGCGACGCCAACGAGCTGCTCGATGTCGCGCTGCACGGCGAGCATCGCGATGTGGCCCTCGCGGCCTTCGAGCGCGTGGCGACGCCGGAAACGGATCTCACGCAGCTGCGATCGATTGAAGTCCGCGCCCATCAGAAAGCCGTCAGCCGCCGCGCACGCGCGATCATCCAGGAGCGCGAGGCCGCCGAAGCCGCCCGCCAGACCGCCGCACTCGAGCGTCAGCGCCGCGAAAGCACCTTGATTGAATCCGTAGAACATCTGCCGGAGCTCACCGACGCGGCGGTGGGACGCGCCGAGCTCGCGCGCCTGACCGACGCGTGGCGTGCGCTCGGCGTCTCGGACGAAGCGGCCGTCGACCGGTTTGCGCGCGCAACGGCCGCAGCCGACGCTGCGTTCCTCCGCCGCGATCGCGAGGCCGAGGAACTGGCCGATCGCCTGCGCCTTCGCGCCGAGGCGATCGCCACGCGCATCGCCCTCTGCGAGCGCGTCGAGACCCTCGAGGGCGACGATGTCCTCGCGCAGTTGATTCCGATCGAAGAAGAATGGCGATCGCTGCTTCCGCTCGTCGGCAACGGCCCGGAGGCCGATCGACTGGCGGAGCGATTCGCCAAGGCGGTGACCGCGTGCCGGAAGCGGCATGAGCTGGGCGCCCAGGTGGAGCAGACCCGCGCGTCGCTCGACGCACTGGTCGTCGAGGCCGAAGGCGTGACGTCCCTCGAGGATGCCGCCGCGGCCCGCACCCGCTGGACGACCCTCAGCCGTGAGGCACGCGGCCTTGCCGCCACTCTCGAGACGGCGTCGCGGCCGGCTGCCGATCTCGTCGCACGCCTGCAGGCCGTCGATGCGGTGTGGGCGGAGCGCGATGCCGCGCGGGACGCCGAAGCGGGCAAGGCGCGTCAGGAGGCGCTCACGCATCTGCAGCGCCTCACCGAGCGCGCGCGCCGCGTGTCCGAGGCCGAGACGATCACACTCCGCGAAGGCGAGCGTCTGATGCGCGACATCACCGCGGGACTCGACGCCGCGACGCAGACCGGCACGAATCACGATCTCGATCGCGCCGCGGCGGGGCTCCGCACGCTGCAGGAAACGATCGCCCCGCGTGTCCGCGAGCTCCGCGAGCTGGACGAATGGCGCCGCTTCGCCAACGCGCAGCGTCAGGAACAGCTCATCACGATGGCCGAGGCCATCGTGACCTCGCTGAAGGCCGAAGAAGAGGCCGGCAAGACGTCGGATCTCGCCGCGACGGCGCGCGCGTTGCGCGAGCTGCACGCCGAATGGCAGCAGGTCGCGGAGGCTCCGCGTCAGAACGCACAGCGTCTGTGGGATCGCTTCCGCATGGCGACCGACTTCATCCGCGCGCGCTGTGAGGTCTACTTCGCCGCGCGCCGCGCCGAGCGGGCCGAATCCGCTTCGAAGCGGACGTCGATCGTCGACGAAGCCGAACAGCTCGCGCCGTCCACGGATTGGGCGAAGACGGCCGCACGCTTCCAGGAATTGCAGGCCGCGTGGCAGGCGCTCGGACGTCTCGCCGGCGATCAGGATCGCGTGCTCGCACAGCGGTTCCGCGCCGCGTGCAACACGTTCTTCACCCGCCGCCGCGAAGATCTCGTCGACCGCAAGAAGGTCTGGACCGACAACCTGGCGAAAAAGGAAGCGCTCTGCGAGCAAGCCGAAGCGTTGGCCGAGTCCACCGATTGGGATGCGGCTGCGGCCGAGATGAAGCGTCTGCAGGCCGAGTGGAAGACGATCGGTCCGGTGCGCAAGAACAAGTCCGAGACGATTTGGACGCGCTTCCGCGCCGCCGCGGATCGGTTCTTCGAGCGCTACCACCATCGTCATGAAATCGGCCTCGCGGCCAAGCTCGCCGAGCGCGAAGCCATCGTCGTCGAGCTCGAGTCGCTGGCGGCGTTGGAAGACGCGCCGGCCGATCTCGGCGATCAGGTCAAGCGCGTGCGCGCGACGTGGAGCCAGAGCGTGCCGGTGCCTGTGCCCGGGATGAAAGCGCTCGTCGAACGTTGGCAGCATGCGCTCGGACAGCTGCTGTCGAAGCGTCCGGAATCTTTTGCCGGCACCGATCTCGATCCAGCTACCGTGCTCCACAAGATGGAGAAGCTCGTGTTGCGAGTCGAAGGGCTCGCAGCCGATGTCGACGAGCCGCAGACCGCGAATCTGTCACAAGCGGAGTTGCTGGCCGCCAAGCTGCGATCGGCGCTCGCGAGCAACGCCATGGGCGGACGCGGCGCGGAAGAGTCGAAGTCGCGCGCGGCAGCCGATGCGGTCCGCGATGCGCAGGCCGCGTGGCAGCGCCTGCCGCCAATCGACAGCCCGGAAGCGCACGGCTACGCGGTTCGCTTCCGCGAAGCCTGCCGCCGTGTGACCGATCACACGCGCCGCCACGGCTCGTCGCACGACCATCAGGGTCAGTCGCGCCGTCAGTCTCAGACGTCGCACCACAGGCCCGAAGCGGCGGTCGTCTAGCGATCGCACAAGCGCTCAAGACCGGGCTTCTCGAGGCGTCGAGGGAGCCCGGTCGCACGAAGAACCGGGTTTCCACGCGAGTCGAGGAAACCCGGTTTTGTTTTTCCGGTGTCTTTATCTCGTCGACGCGAGAAACCCCAGGCGCCGCTCGGCCAGGACGAAATACGGCATCGACAATGCGGCTAGAACGCCGGCGGCCGCAAACGCCACGCGCGATCCGAACGCCTGGCTCATGACGCCGAACAGCGACGCGCCCGATCCAATGCCCGTATCGAACGCCGCGAGCATCGCGCCGAACGCGGCGCCGCGCCGGTGCGCCGCCACGTGTGCGAGCACATACGACGTGTACGACGGCTGCATCAGGCCGAAGCCGGATCCGAAGATCAATGCCGCCGCGGCAATCGTCCACGCGCCGTTCGCCGTCGCGAGCACGAACAATCCCATCGACGGCACGACGAGACACGGCAGCAGGACGCGGCGCGGACCGATGCTGTCGAGCCCGCGGCCAATCGCCAGGCGGCCGAAGATCACGGCCACCGCCATCACGGAGAGAAACAGGCTGCGCGGCGAGACGCCAAGCTCGTCGGCAAAGAGCGCCGAGAAGCTCGTCAGCGCGCCGTAGCCGAACGTGATCGCGCCAGTCGTGATCGACAGCCAGAACACGCGCCATTCGACGTGCGCGCGCACGAACGCGCGGATGTTCGCAGGCCGCAGCGAGAGATCCGTCCAGACGCCGGGCTGATGACCCGCTTCGCGGCGATCGTCCGGCAGCATCCACGCGATGACCGCCATCAGGATGTTCAGCCCCGCCATCTCGAAGCAGAGCGCGGCCCAGCCGTGCCGGTAGACCCAAAAGCCGAGAATCGGCGCCGTGCCCGTCGCGAGGATCGTCGCAAGCCCCCAATAGCTCAGACCTTCGGCGCGGCGCGTCTCCGGAATCGTCGCCGTCATGTACGCGCCGGACGCCGCCAGCAGCGCCGACCAGATCATCCCGTGCACCACGACGACGGCGAGCATGATCCGGTACTCGTTGATGAAGGCATAGCTGACGGAGAAGACCGAGAGAATCAGGGACACGGTGATCAGCACCGGCCGGTGTCCGATGCGATCGCTCAGCACGCCCGTGATCGGTCCCGAGCTGGCGGACGAGAACGTCAGGAAGCCGTGGAACAAGCCGGCGACGGCCGTCGAGCCGCCAATGGCGAGCACGCGATACGGCGCCGTCGGCAGGAGCTGGAACACCGACGCGAACACCGTGAAGGTGTAGCCGAACATGATGAAGAATCGCGGCGTGAACAGCCGGTCTGACGGGCGATCCAACATGGACAGGCAAGTATATGCGCGCCGGACGGACGTGCCGGCACACGACGCGGCGGCCTGCTAAGATCCTGCCCATGTCCGATCGTCCGTCCCGTTTGTGGAAGGAAATGCCCGTCGAGAAGCGCGTGGCGGCCGCCGACGCGTTCTGGCGCGACACGGAATCCGCAGAGATCCAGACGCAGCACGCCGAAGCTCTGCTGATGCTGGCGCGGCGTCTGAACTTCAGGCCGAAGACGCTGCAGGGCCTGTCGATCGAGCGCCGGGCGAAGCATCTCGCGCAGGTCGGCGACGTCTCGGACCCAATTGCCACGCGCGCGCTCATCGCCTACCACTTCGCGGTCAAGCGTCCGCTCATGGCCGCGTTTCTCGACGCGCTGGGCATCGCGCACGAGAACGGCCTGATTGCCGACGAGTCGCTCGCCGCGCCCTCGGCCGAGCGCATCGCCGCTGCGGCGACGGCCGTGCGGTCGTCATTCGATGCGGGTGACGTGGACTTGTATCTCCGGACGCTGGCTGCGCTCGACGGCGAAACGTGGGCCAATCTGGCGCCCCTTCTGACGCCAGCGCACTGATCGCCGGCAGACGGCGTGGTACATCCCTTGCTCGGTCAACTGCGCGCGTCGACGAAGCGTCCTATGAATGTGATGAAGATTGACGCCCGCCGTATCGGCCTGATCACGGTGGTGGCCATGATCGCCGCCTTTCTTGCCGCGCCGGCATCGGCCCGCGAGCGGGCGGCCGCCGCTTCGGGCCAGGCTGAGTCGCCGGCCATCCAAGGCACGCCGGCCACGCCCGCCCCGACCGTCACCATGGCCGATCTCACGCGCATCAAGCGCGCGCTCGATGCCTCACCAACGCTCAAGCTCGACGACAACCAGCTGCGGTACTACGTGAAGATTCTCGCGAAACAGACCGACTTCCGGGACTTCATGAACGGCTACGACTTCATCAACGGCCCCACGCGCCGAGGCAATCCGATGACGCACTCGGAGTTCCTCAATATGGTCACGCCGAAGGAGATGAACAGCTCCGGCGGCATCACGGCCATGGAGACGCTGCAGTTCGCGTTCACCAACTGGCTGGGCCAGTCGCTCGTGAAGAAGGCCATTGAGGATCTGCGCAACGCCAAGAGCGAGCACGAGATTCAGGAGATTCGCGATCGTATCGATCGCGAGCTCGCGTCGCTCAGACCTCTCGACGGTAGCAACTAGCGAAGACGCCGTTCCACGGCGGAATCACGATCGTCACCGCGCCGTGCGCGCGCGCCTGACAGGCGAGACGGATTAGCGGCTGCTCTTCCGGCGAATCCAGATAGCCGAACACCTTCATCCGCCGGCGCTCGTCGCGATCGACCACGGGCGACAGCTTCTCGGCGCCGGCAATGACGCCCACCCAGCACGTGCCGCACGACGCAGCCCGGCATTCCACGGGAATCGGCCCTTCGTTCGGCGTGCAGCGCGGATCGCGCGAGTGATAGTCGCGCGTGTCCGTCTGCGCGGCGGTCGCGATTTCCTGGCCGTCGATCAACGTGAACGCCGCATCCGGATCGCCTTCATCGAATCGGACCGTCCATTGCTTCTTCAGGCCGCGCAGGAATCCGAAGACCCCCTGCCAGTCGTCGCGCGTGCGCTGCGTCATCACCTGGTGCGGCGACAGGGCGCGGGCGCGCTCGGACAGATGGATCTTGCCTGGTGCGGCGGCGAACGCGTCCGGGCC
The DNA here is from genome assembly GCA_035547155.1 of Vicinamibacterales bacterium. GTDB lineage: Bacteria > Acidobacteriota > Vicinamibacteria > Vicinamibacterales > SCN-69-37 > CAZNMF01. The sequence continues at coordinate 6,344 of DASZVJ010000179.1, read as the reverse complement.
GGCCTGCCGGAGCGTCATCAGCGCGACGGCGCCGATGCCGAGCAGGAACTCGCGATCGACGCGCGCGGTGCGCGCGGCCGACTCGGCAATCGCGCTGACGAGCGCGGCGAGATCGTCGGGCCACGGCGCGGGCGCGTGCTGCACGGCCGATTTGACCTGTGGCCAGTAGCGATGCGCGTACAGGAACCGGTGCGACGTGTCGATCTGTTCCGACAGCCGCCAGTTCCCCATCAGCCCGAGCTTGCGTGCCGTCGCGGCAGGATCCTCGGACGACGCCTCGAGGGCGAGAAACAGATCGAGCGGATAGAACGCGAACCAGATGCGCGTCGCGTTGCGATCGATGGGATGGATTTCCGCCGCGAGCGTCTCGACGGCCTTCCGCCACGCCTGCGTGTCGTAGCGGCACAACTGTGCATACAGCTCGTTCATGCGGCGTTCATTCTACCCGTCCCAGGCTCGTGACGATCAGCGCATCGCTCACGGGGCGCGCACCGCCTGGATCGGACGGCTTGTTGACGACCGCACCGCCGACCACCATCGTCGTCGATCCGCCGCCGTCGAGATTGAGCGCGTCCGTCAGCTCGAGCCGGGTCGCCAGCCGCTGCAGGTCGGCGAACGTCATGCCGATGCTGTAATTCGGCAGCCGGCCGTCGACCGTCACGAGCCAGGCGCGGCCGTGCACGTCGACGCCGATCATCGTGCGCGGATGTCTGGCCGCCGTGAAGGTGTCAGAGTTGAGCGCCTCGGCCTTCCAATCGCTGACAGGGACGCCGTCGTGCCGAAGCAGGCCGGCGCCGCCGATGATGTCGGGCGCCGTGTCGAACGTCGCCGCCGGCAAGCCCCGCGTGCTTCGCCATGTCGTCGTCAGCGTGACGGCGACGTCTTCGGTGAGCGCGGTCAGCGCGGCGGGCAACGTGGTGCCGCCGAACGACAGCACGGCGCCCGAGCGCGGAATCTTCGTCCGGCCCGCGCCGGGCCGCATCTGCGTCACGTGGAGCGGCCGGCCGTCGAGCACCCACTCCGTGCCGGTCGGTGCGGTGTCGGTGTCGGCGTGATACGCGGGCGTATAGAGCATCAACTTCCCGCGCTCGCGCGTCGTGTCCACGCCGTCAATCGGCACGGACCAGTCCTGGCCGTCGGCCGTGAACGTCAGCATCATCTTCGCCGCGAGCTGATCGAAGATCAGCGGCGACGGCGGATGCCCTGGCTTGGGAATGATGACGACGCCTTTGAGCGCGCTGCTGTCGCTGACGAGCTCACCGCCGACCTTGAGCAAGCCCAGCGGCTCGCCGTTCGTCCGATAGAAACCGCCGTTGACGGCGGCAATGGCGTCGTGACGCTTCGCGATGTCGGCGACGGACTCCGCGTCGAGGACTTCCTCGTTCGACAACGCGCTCGACAGCTGCACCTTCGTCAGATCGAGCTTCAGCAGGCAGATCGCGATCGGCCCGTTGTTCTCGACGAGCGTCTCGTCGGCGCTGCGGTACAGCTCGACGCCTGGCGCGATCGTCTCGCTGCTGCCGAGCCACGACTGCGGTGGGCGCGGGCCGCACGCGCTGACGACGAACAGCCAGACGACGAGCGCGCGGCGAACGACGAGCATGCATCTATTGTCGATCCATCGCCGCCGCCATCGCCCGACGCGGGCTCGAATATTCGAGCATCTGGGTTTCAAGGTCCTCGGGATAGGAAATGCGCACGTCCGCGATGCGGCCGTCATCGTCGATCACTGGCTCGAGGCGCGGCTGGACGAAGCCCGTGTACGACGGCAGGTTCAGGCGATCGACGCGGCGCACGACCTCGTCGCGCAGCGCCGGATCGAAGTGCGTGCCGTGCTCTTCGACGAGCGCCATGGCGGCGTCGTAGTCGCCTTCGGACTTGATGCGCTGCACTTCGGCGAGCAGGCGGCCGACACCCTCGCGGAACGCCGCCGCATCCACCATCACGTAGTACGTCTTGCCCTCGCGCTCGCGGACGTCGATGGCGTCGGTGTTCGCCAGCAGCCACCGCACGATCATCTGCCGATTGCGCATGTGGTCTTCTTCGATCGTCGTGCCCTGTCTCACGCGCCGGAGCTGCACGAGCGCGTTGCGCGCGTACGCTTCGTACTCCGCCAGGACGATCTCGTCCTGATGTTCGGCGGGCAGCAGGCCGAGCTCGGCGATTTGGGGCTCCGATATGAAATACAGCGCGACGAGATCTGCGCGCGATTCCTCGATCGACGAGTACGTCTCCTTCAGCGCGAGCTGCGGCTGCCCTTCGAGCCGCTCGGCGACGCGGCCCGACCCGTGACCCAGCACTTCGTGAATCGCCGTCGTGACTTCGCTCGCCAGTGCGCCCCATCGCTCTGCGCGAGCGGCTTCCTCCTCCGACCAGCAGAACTCGCGCCGATAGCTCGAGGGCAGCGATTTCTCGTATGCCTCGTTGATGTTCGCGAGCGACACCGACTTGCTGCCGAACTGCTCGCGAATCCGCTGATCGTTCGGCAGATTGATCCCGATCGCCGTCGTCGGGCCGGCCTCGCCGGTCTCGACGATCACGTCGATCGCACGCGCCGTCACGCCGACGACGTCCGTGCGACGCCACTGCGGATCCCACGGCATCCGCTCCTCGAACCACGCCGCGGCTTCCGCGAGCCGATGCAGGCTCTCGGTCTTCTCAGCGTTGACGTAGAAGACGAGCGCCTCCCACGCGCCCTTCACGCCTCGGGCGTCGAGATAGTTCTCGATGAACCCGTTGATTGTGTCGATCGGCGAGTCCTTGTCGGCGACCCACGCGATGTCGTACTCGACGCGATCGGCATCGTCGCCCGACAGATAGAAGCGGATCGACGCCTCGAGCGCCTTGCGCATCGGCGGCGGCGCGTAGGCCAGCGCCGATCGCAAATGATCGACGATGCGCGTGATCTGCTCGCCGTAGCGGCCGCCGGATCGATAGACCTCTTCGACGAGCGCGCCGTCGCGCTTGACGAGACGCGAGTTCAGCCCGAAGCTCTCTTGAAATCCCTCGAGATCCGCCATCGTGACGCCGTCGTACAGGTTGTTCGCGCTGGCCGACAGAATGTCTTTTCCGGATTCAGGAGACTTCGACGTCACCATCGGATCGACGTCCGGATCGAAGAACGGGCCGTCGAGCCGATCGAGCAGCGCGTCGAGCGATTCGTCGTCACCGAGTGGAAAGACGGCGACGCGCTCGTGCGCGAGGTGCGCGGTACGGCGGAACGCGGCGCGGTCGCACGCGAGCACGAACTTGCGCGCCGTCATGTTGTTGTGCGGCCCGGAGTTGATCCAGAAGAGCTTGGTGTACCGGCGAATCTCGGCGACCGTCTCGGCGAGCCCTGGCTCGTCGGCCCGAACGTGCGTCAGTATCGCCTCGAGCACGTCGCGCATCGCGAGCGCATGACGATAGCGCTGGTCGTAGAAGATGTCGCGGCCCGCGAGCGCCGCTTGATAGAGGTGCCACGCGAGGATCTTCTGATCGGCCGGCAGCGCATCGAACCCGTCCGCGTAGTACTGGACGACCGCCGCGTCGTCGATCTGTTCGAGCAGGTAGCGTCGGGCCATGGGTGTCAGAGATCGATGCGCTCGAAGTGATTCGGCGTCCGCACGTTCCACGCCAGCTCTTTTTCGATGCGCGCCTTCAGCGCATCCATCGGCTCGGGATCGCCGTGCACGAGGCACGTCAGCGCCGGCGGCTTGGTGAAATTTTTCAGCCAGCGCATGATCTCGTTCGCGTCGGCGTGGGCCGACATCGAGTCGATCGCCTCGATCTGCGCAGCAACGCGAACCTCCTGGCCGTGAATGACGGTCGTGCGCACGCCGTCGAGCATTTGCCGGCCGCGCGTGCCCGCCGCCTGATAGCCCGCGAACAGCACGGTGTTCTTCGCATCGGGCAACGCGCGCGCGAGATGGTGCAGCACGCGCCCGCCCGTCGCCATGCCGCTCGCCGAGATGACGATCGACGGATCGGTCGATTCCTGCACCGCGCGCGACTCGGGAATCGTCGAGACGACCTTCAGCCGCGCCGTGCAGAACGTGCAGAGGTTGCGCTCGGCGCGAGCGTGCGCGGCGTTGGCCGGCGTCCGCGCGATTTCCGGATCGAGCTCCTCCAGGCGGCTGCGATACGCCTGCAACACGGCCGACGCCATCGGACTGTCGACGTAGACGGGCAGCACGGGAATGCGCTTCTCGTCCTCGAGACGCCGCACCCAGTACAGCAACTCCTCGACGCGGCCGAGCGCGAACGCCGGGATGATGACCTTGCCACCGCGTGCGGCCGTCTGCGTGATGATCGCCGCGATTCGCGATCCGTCATCGTCCGCTTCGTGCAGACGGTTGCCGTACGTCGATTCCACGAGTAGCACGTCCGCTTCGGTGACCGGTGTTGGATCCGGCAGCACCGGCCGGCTGTAGCGGCCGAGATCGCCGCCGAACAGGATCGTCTTGCCGCGCGAATCGAGGTGCACGCGCGCGTACGCGGAGCCGAGCAGGTGCCCGGCATTCATGAATGACGCGGAGATGCCGGGTGCAACGGGCATGACTCGGTCATATCCAACCGGCTGCAGCATCGTCATGGCGCGCTCGGCGTCCTGCGTCGTGAACAGCGGCAGCGCGGGGTGATGCTTCGTGTAGCCCTTGCGATTCGCGCGCTCGGCGTCTTCTTCCTGCAGGTGCGCCGCGTCGGCGAGCACGATGCGCGTGAGCTCCGCCGTGGCCGGCGTGCAGAAGATCCGGCCCTTGAAGCCCTGACTGACGAGCCGAGGCAGATACCCGCAGTGATCGAGATGCGCGTGCGTCAGCACGACGGCCTCGATCGAGTCCGCGCGGACCGGCAGCGCCTGCCAGTTGCGTTCGCGAAGCGCTTTCAAGCCCTGGAACAGCCCGCAATCGACGAGGATACGATGGCCGTCCACCTGCAGCAGATGCTTCGATCCGGTCACCGTCCGCGCGGCACCGAGACACGTCAGCGACAACCCGTTCGCGTCGTTATTCACTCAATCCCCCTGTGTGCCAGAACAGCACCGTCTGATCCCTGGTGAAACGTCCGTCGCGGATGCGCGCGATCAAACCGGCCATGGCCTTCGATTCGTACACTCGATCGAGGATGATGCCCTCGGTTCGCGCGACGAGCGTTAACGCTTCCTCCGACGCCGGTGTCGCGATGCCGTAGCCGTCGCCAACCTGACTGTCGTCGACGTCGATTGGATGCGATCCGAGCCACGTCTCCGCCCGCGCCCCGAGCTCTGCGGCCATTCGACTCACGAGCCGTTCGACGTTCGCGCGTAGCGTCTCGGCCGGCTCGTCGACGCTGATGCCGAGTACCCGCGTCTTGAGGCCGAACAGCGCACAGCCGGCGGTCACACCGGACTGCGTGCCGGCCGACGACGACGCGTGAACGATGACGTCCGGCCTGATGCTGTCGGCGCTGAGCTCCGCGATCGCGCGCGCCATGCCTGCGGCGCCGATCGGCGTCGAGCCACCGAGCGAAATCACGAACGGCCGCCGGCCCGCGCGGCGCATCTCGTCGGCGACCTCGTCCATCATCGCGGGCCGCGCCGCACGATCCGCGATGAGGCGCACGTCCGCGCCGAAGACGATGTCTCGCGCGAGATTGCCCGTCGGCTGCGCCGGCGGATCGCCGCTCAGCACGAGGACGACGCGCCAGCCGAGCACGGCGCCGGTCGCGGCCGTCACGCGCGCGTGATTCGACTGCACGGCGCCGCACGTGATGAGCGTGTCGGCGCCGGCGCGCTGCGCCTCGGCCGCGAGCATCTGCAGCTTCCGCACCTTGTTGCCACCGAGCGCGAACGACAGCAGATCGTCGCGTTTGATCAGCAGCCGCGGACACTCGGGCCCGAGCGCGCGCTCGAGGCGCGCCAGCCGATCGACGGGCGTGCGATGCGGCGCCAGCTCGACGGCGGGCAGCGCCATCAGCGCAGCGAGAGCAGTGGCCATCAGCCGTCCATGTTATGGCAACGGCGATGAAAGCCGCTGTATCGCGCTATCTCACTATCGCGCTAACGCACTATCTCGCATCTGGGCTGTCGGACCATCTGCGGATCATCTGGGTCATCGGGCTATCTGCCCATCAAGGGGGCGTCGTGTGGATAGACCAGCGCGGTGTCGCGTGTCCCGCTCGCTATACTTCGTGGGATGTCCGCGCTCGTTCAGGCCCTGTTGAAGGCCCCCGTCGTGTCTGTCGAGTTGCGGCCGCCGCGGGCCGAGCTCGATGCCGCGGCTGGCCGTGACGCGTGGATCGACACGTATCACGCCGTGCGCGGCCTGGTGCGCGGCGGCACGTTCGTGTTCCTCACCGACAGCGCGGTCGGTGCGCGCGAAGAGCAC
>DASZVJ010000178.1:0-12925 GCA_035547155.1 Vicinamibacterales bacterium | reverse complement strand
CGATCCGGACACGCTGGTCTGGATCTGGAGCACGAACGCGCGATCGACCGCGCTCGTGCTCGACGGTCTCGTGCGGCGCGGCGACGATCCCCAGCTCGTGCCTCGTCTCGTCCGCTGGCTGCTCGCCGCGCGCACGAACGGACGCTGGGGCAACACGCAGGAGAACGCGGCGGCGCTCGAGTCGCTCGTCGCCTACTACCGCGCCTTCGAGCGGGACGAGCCGAACATGACCGCGACCGTCGCGATCGGCTCACGCACGGTCGGCACCGCCACCTTCCGCGGGCGATCCACGACCACGCAGGACGTGCGTCTCGCCATGCCGGATCTCCTGCGACAGGTGCCTGCCGGCGCCGAGCGCGATCTCGCGCTCTCGCGCGCTGGCACGGGACGACTGTTCTACACCGCGCGGCTGCAGTACTCGCCGACCGAGCCGCTCGCGCAGGCGGACGAGGGCTTCCACGTCGACCGGCGCTACGAGCGCTTCGTCGAGAACGCCGACAGCCCGGCGGCGACGACGTTCAACGCGGGCGATCTGATCCGCGTGACGCTCACGATTACGCTGCCGCAGGAGCGGCGGTACGTCGCCATCGCCGATCCGCTGCCGGGCGGCGTCGAAGCCGTCGACGGCTTCTTCCGCACGACGGCCTCCGATCTCGCGCGAGACGCGTCGGTCTCAACAGGGCCCGACACGGACCCGCGCTGGTGGTTCGAGCGCGACGGGTTCGATCACGTCGACAAGTACGACGACCGCGTCGAGCTCTTTGCGACGCGGCTCAGCGCCGGCCGCCACACGTTCTCGTATCTCGTGCGCGCGACGACGAACGGCACGTTCCGTGCCGCGGGCACGACCGCCGAACAGATGTACGCGCCCGAGGTGCACGGCCGCGCAGACGCAGCGTCGATCGAGATCCGATGAGGATCGGCTCTCGCCTTCGTCGCGTCCTGCGGTACGGCGTGCCGGCGGCCGTGCTCGGTGGACTCGTCTGGCTCCGCTGCGGTCCGCTGCCTTCCGGCCTGCTCGACGAGGAGACGCACCCGTCGACGGTCGTCGTCGATCGCCACGGCGAGCGGCTGTACGAGGCGCGATCCGCGAGCGGCGTGCGGACGGCGGCCATCGACGCGACCGCGGTTCCAACTGTCCTCGCGCACGCGACGCTGGCCGCGGAAGACGTGCGTTTCCGCTGGCATCCCGGCGTCGACCCGATCGCGACGGCACGCGCGGCGATCCGCGATCTTCGCGCGCGCGCAATCGTCGAAGGCGGATCGACGATCACGCAGCAGGTCGCGAAGCTCCTGCTGGCGCGGCGCAACGGCGGCGTCGCGGCGCACGGCTGGCGGGCGAAAGTGCGCGAAGCCGTCGTCGCGCTCAGACTCGAGCATCGTCTGTCGAAGGACGCGATCCTCGCGCTCTATCTGAACCTCGCGCCCTACGGCAATCAGGTGCAGGGCGCGGGCCGCGCGTCGCGCGCCTATTTCGGACGCGAGGCGAGCACGCTCACGCCAGCCGAAGCGGCGTTTCTGGCCGCGTTGCCGCAGAAGCCGAGCCGCTTCAATCCGTGGCGATCGCCGGACGGCGCGCGAGCGCGGCAGCAGCGCATCCTCAGCGTGATGCACACGCGCGGCTGGCTGCCGCCGCAGGACTACACGACCGCCACGGCCGAGCATCTGACGCTCACGCGCGAACGCGCGGCCTGGCTCGCGCCGCACTTCGTCGCACGCGCCCTGGCCGACGCGCGATCACTTCATCCATCCTTCATCGAGACGACGCTCGACGCGGACTTGCAGCGGACCGTCGAAGGCATCATCGACGCGCAGCGCGATGACCTCGCGCGGCATCAGGCCACGAACGTCGCGGTCGCCGTGCTCGACAACCGCACTGGCGAGTGGCTCGCATGGGAAGGCTCGGGCGATTACTTCGATGCCGCGCACGGCGGCACCATCGACGGCGTCGTCACGCCTCGGCAGCCGGGATCGGCGTTGAAGCCGTTCACGTACGCGGCCGCGTTCGAGCGCGGCGTCACACCCGCGCGTGCGCTGCCAGACGTCCCGTCGCAGTTCGAGACCGCGACGGCCGGCGTCCTCTACAGCCCGCGCAACTACGACGGCCGTTTCCGCGGCCCGCTGCTGGCGCGAGCAGCGCTGGCGGGATCGGAGAACGTGCCCGCGGTTGCGCTCGCGTCGGAGATTGGCGTGTCGACGGTCGCACGGCTGCTCCGCCGCGCGGGCCTGTCGACGCTCGATCGCAACGCCGATCACTACGGTGTCGGCATCACCCTGGGCAACGCGGAAGTGCGGCTGGACGAGCTCGTCGCCGCGTACGCGATGCTCGCGCGCGGCGGTGAGACGCTTGCGCCACATCTGATCCGGCGCGTCGACGGCCGCACGATCGACGCGCCCGCTGCGAGCGAGCGCGTGATCTCGGATCGGACCGCGTTCTGGATCACGGACGTTCTCAGCGACGCCGACGCGCGGTCGTACATCTTCGGCCGCGGCGGCAGCCTCGAGTTCCCGTTTCCCGTCGCGGCGAAGACGGGCACGTCGCAGTCGTACTTCGACAACTGGGCCATCGGCTACACGCGCGACGTCACCGTCGGCGTCTGGGTCGGCAACTTCGATCGGCGGCCGCTGCGCGGCTCGTCGGGCGTGACCGGCGCGGGGCCGATTTTCCACGCGGTGATGCTGGCCGCCGTCGAGCACGCGCGCGGCGCGTTGCCCATCGGCGACACGCAGCCGATCGTCGCGCCGCCGGCGGATCTCCATCGCGTCGAGATCTGCGCGATGTCGGGCCTGCGCGCGACGGACGCGTGTCCGACGCGCACGACCGAGTGGCTGCCGAACGAGTCCGCCGGCCAGGCATGCACGTGGCATCACGCCAGCGACGAGGGTCTCGTCACCGTGTTTCCCGAGGTGTATCGCGAGTGGGCGCGCGACCAGGGGCTGCTCGTCCGTGCGCCGATCGCGCCGGCGATCGATGCGCGTCCGGCGAGCGCCGCGCGGGTCACGCTCGTCTCCGCGACACGAGACGAGGAGTTGACGATCACGCGTCCGCTCGGCGGCGCGCTGTTCCTGCTCGATCCGACGCTGCGGCCGGAGTTCCAGACGCTCGCGCTCGCTGCGCGCGGCGGCGCGCCGGGTCCGCTCGACTGGTTCGTCGACGACACGCTCGTCGGCCGCGACGTACGTGACGGCCGGCTGCATTGGCCGCTCGCGCGCGGCCGTCACGTCATCGTGGCTCGAGACACCGCCGGCCGATCGGCCCGCACGTACGTGGACGTGCGCTGAGCGCCGTCGTTTACGACGCGGCCTCGCGCCGCTCCGTGCGCTGGATCTTCTCGACGAGATCGTGGCCGATGACGGACTGGATCTTCGTCCAGAGCGACGGATTGCGCTGTCGCACGTCACGCAAATCCTTCGTCGGCCAGCGCACGACTTCCACGTCGCCAATCGCGTCGACGTCCGCGTTGGCCGTCTCGCCGGTGAGCAGGCTCATCTCTGCGACGAAATATCCTGCCGGCAGCTCGAACACGTTGGCGTGATTGCGGCTGACGCGCACCTGGCCGGTGAGGATGAAGTACAGCGAGTCGGGGCGCTGTCCCGCGCGCGCGAGCCGATCGCCCGACCGCAGCGTTTCCCGGCGTCCCTGCTTCCACAGCCTCAGGAACTCCTGCGGCGACAACGCGGCGAAGTGACGCTCGTGCAGCGGACGCAACTCCACCGGCAGCTCGACCGCACGACGCTCGCGCAGAATCTGTACGACCATGTACGAGTTGATGACGACGAACAACGCGTTCCACGCGGAAATCAGGTGAACGCCGTTGAACCAGGTGTACGTGACGACGATGATCTGCGCGGCCACGAGCAGCGAGCGCAAATACAGGACATCACGAGTGACGAACGCAATGAGCGTCAGGACGTAGGCCAGGTTGGCGAGGACGATGAGCATGAGCCGGGTGACAGGGACCGCCGTGTCACACGGATGTTACATCGACGTCTACCCCGCCGCCGCCAGGAACGAGGCGCGCAGGGCTTCAATCCAGGCGTCTTTCTGGGCCGTAGTGGCGAAGCTGGCGGCGAAGCTGTTTCGCGCGAGGTGAAACGCGTCACGCGCGGTCAGCTCGGGCTTGGCGGCGAAGGTCTGAACGAAGTTCTCGTTGATGTCGCCGCCGAAATAGGCTGGATCGTCCGAGTGCACGGTCGCGCACAAACCGGCGCGCAGCAGCGCGTCGAGGTTGTGATCGGACAGCCGATCGAAGACGCGCAGCCGGTAGTTCGACAGCGGACAGACGGTCAGCGGGATGCGCTCGCGCACGAGACGCTCGACGAGCGCCGAATCCTCGAGACACCGGACGCCGTGATCGATGCGCTCGGCGCGAAGCACGTCGAGTGCCGCATGGATGTACTCCGGCGGCCCTTCTTCGCCCGCGTGCGCGACGATGTGCCGGCCGAGCGCGCGGCAGCGGGTGAACACGCGCGCGAACTTCTCCGGCGGATTGCCGCGCTCGCTGCTGTCGAGCCCAAAGCCGATCATGCGCGGCCAATTCGCCAGATGCGCCTCGGCCTCGTCGAGCACATCGAAGGCGTCCTGCTCGCTGAGGTGCCGTAGAAAGCACAGGATGTAGGCCACGCTCATCCCGTGCGTACGCTCAGCGTCGGCCGCCGCGCGCTCGAGCCCGCGCATCACGGTCTCGAACGGCACGCCACGCGACGTGTGCGTCTGCGGATCGAAGAACACTTCGGCGCGCACGACGCGATCGGCGGCCGCGCGCGCGAAGTACGCCGACGCCAGATCGAAGAAGTCCTCTTCCGTCAGCAGCACGCTCGCGCCCGCGTAGTAGATGTCGAGAAAGCTCTGGAGATCGGTGAACGCGTACTTCGCGCGAAGCGCATCGACCGTCGGCGCCGGCATCGGCAGGCCGTGCCGTGCGGCGAGCGTGAAAATCAGCTCGGGCTCGAGCGAGCCCTCGATGTGAATGTGCAGCTCCGCTTTCGGCATCGTGCGAAGCAGCACCGGCAGACGTTCAGCGGGCAGACGGTCGAGTGCGGCGTCGAGCTCAGCGTCGATGTCCACGAGTCCTCCCGCGAGGAATGCCGATCAGGCCAATTCGATGCGCAGCGGCTGCGCGCCCTGCCACAACGTCCGCTCGCCGAGCGGCCGCAGCTGGTCGAGCCCTTCGGTGATCGTCAGCACGTGATTGCCGGCCAGCGTGCCGGCCTTGCTCGCGAAGTGCGTCGCGCCGTACGGGATGAGGATTTCCGTCTCACTCACACCGCCGGGATAGAGCAGGACGTGGCCGGGGCTCGGATACGACGTCGGCTGCTCGAACGTCAGGCCGAGATCCATGTCGCCCATCGGTACCCACACGGCCTCGCCACTCCATCGCACGTGCACGATCTGCGACACGAACGGCAGCAGCCGGCGCAGCGCTGCACACGTCCGCGGCGCCGTCGCGTCTTCGAATCGCGCGGCGAAGCGCATGCCGCCTGCGGTGAGGATCACGTCAGACACATGGGCTCCTAAACTTCGAACTTCGAACTTCGAACGTCAGCAAATGTCGTTCCCGCCCGGCCTCAGAAATCGCCCGCCGCGCGCGGCCGCTACGTGCCCGTCCGCGAAGATGGTCTCGCCACGTCGAATCGTGCGGCGCACGATTCCGCGAAACGTCTGACCGACATAGGGACTCGACGGATGCCGCTGGCGGAGATCCTCGGATCGCAGGACGTGCGTCTTCGCCAAATCGACCAGCACGAGGTCGGCGTCGCGGCCGGGCGCGATGGCGCCCTTGCGCCCGATTCTAAACCGTCTCGCCGGCATCGCAGCGACGATCGCGGCAATACGGTCGAGCGACACGCCTCGCTCGTGGAAGCCGCGCTCGATCAACACCGCGAGTGTCGACTGCACGCCGGCGATACCGCCCCACGAGCGACGAAATTGTCCGGACGGCCTCATCGATGGCGGCGCCGGCGAGTGATCGGACGCGACGACGTCGATCGTGCCGTCTGCGAGGGCGGTCCACAGGGCCTCGCGCTCGGCGGCATCCCGGAACGGCGGCGCGCACTTGGCGATCACGCCGAGACGCTCGAGATCGTCGGCCGTGAACGTCAGATAGTGCGGGCAGGTCTCGATCGACACGTCGACGCCGCGCGCACGCGCCTCAGCCGCGAGCGCGACGCCCTTCCCCGAGCTGACGTGGACGACGTGCAACGCGGCGCCGGTCTCTTTCGCCAGCGCCAATGCTCGCGCGATCGCCTCGAGCTCGGCCTCGATCGGTCTCGACGCCAGAAACGCGGCTGCGTCGTCGCCGCTCGTCCGCGCGGCCGCCGCACGCGTCAGCGTCTCGCTTTCGGCGTGTACCGCAATCGGCAGTCCAAGCGCGCGCGCCGCAATCATCCCCGCGCGCAGCGTCTCATCGTCGGCGCGCGGAAACTCGGGCAGCCCCGAATCGCACATGAATGCCTTGAAGCCCATGACGCCGCGCTGCGCCATTGCCGGGAGATCGTCGACGTGCCCAGGCACCAATCCGCCCCAGATGCCGAAGTCTGCGATCGACGCCGCTTCGAGCGCTTCGCGCTTGCGATCGACATCCTCGGCCGTGAGCACACAGGGTGTCGAGTTCAGCGGCATGTCGACGAACGTCGTCCCGCCGCCGGCGGCCAGCGCGGCGCTCCCCGTGGCGGCGCCTTCCCATTCCGTCCGCCCAGGCTCGTTGAAGTGCACGTGGACGTCGACGACACCGGGCATCACGACGAGACCGTGCGCATCGATCTCGACGCCGCCGCCCGGCAGATCTTCGCCGACGTCGACGATCCGCTCGCCGTCGATCCGGACGTCAGCGTCACGAGCGCCGGTGGACGTGACGACGAGCCCGCCGCGGATGACGCAGGTGCTCATGCGAGCCTCTGCGCGAGGCCGAGCAGGAGCTCACGGCCGACGGCGATCGCCGCTGCGACGTCGCCTTCGACGACGCGCTCGTCGGGATGATGGCTCACACCGCCTGGGCTGCGCACGAACAGCATGGCAGCCGGCATGCGGGTGGCAACGATCATCGCGTCGTGTCCCGCACCGCTTGTCATGGCCGCGGCGATGTGACCGCAACACTCGACGGCCCGCACGAGCTCTGCGGTCAGCGACGCGTCCATCGCGACGGCCGCCTGGTCCATGCGCGTCGTCCATTCGACGTGCAGGCCGCGCCGGCTGGCGATCGCTTGCGCGCGCGAGCGCAGTGTCTCGACCAACACCGTGCGCGTGTCGTCACTGGCGTGGCGAACGTCGAGCGACACGCAGCAGGATCCGGCGATGACGTTCACCGCGCCTGGCGACGCCTCGACACGACCGCACGTCGCGACGGCTCCATCCACGCGTGTCGCCTCCGCTTCCACAGCGCCGATCCATTCGGCGGCCGCAGCGACGGCATCCGCACGCAGTGACATCGGCGTGGTGCCGGCGTGGCGCGCGGCGCCCACGAACGTCACGTCGGCGCGCGTCTGACCCGCGATCCGATCGACCACGGCGAGCGGTCGCTCGAGATGCTCGAGGACCGGCCCTTGCTCGATGTGACATTCGAGATAGCCGATGGCACTCGCCGGCGCGATCGCGCGATCGCGCTGGCTCGGATCCGCACCAAATCGCACGAGCGCGTCACGAAGCGACACACCGGCAGCGTCGCAACATGACAGCAGGTCGTCATCGAGCGTGCCGGCGAGCGCGCGGCTGCCGATGAACGGCGTACGAAAGCGGACGCCCTCTTCGTCTGAGAAGCCGATGACCTCGACGTCGAACGGCAGCGGCGTGTCGCGCAGACTCTCGACGACCGCCAGCGCCCAAATCACGCCGAGCACACCGTCGAACGCGCCGGCGTCCGGAACAGTGTCGAGATGGGAGGCGAGATAGAAGGGACCAAGGGACCGAGGGACCAGGGGACCAGGGGATGAGGGGACCAGGGGACCAGGGGACGACGGGATGGCGTGACGGACGCCGCGGAGATTGCCGGCGGCATCGATCGACGTCGTCATGCCGAGACGCGTCATCCACGCAGAGAGATCGCGATGCACGAGCCGCATCGGATCCGAGAGGCAGACGCGCGTGATGTTCGCAGGCGATTCGGAGTGCGCCGCCAGCACGCGACACCAGTCGATCACGCGACGCGCCTCGGCCTCGAACACTAGGTACCTCGATACGTGCTGTAGCCGTACGGTGAGACGAGGAGCGGCACGTGGTAGTGCCCGTGCGCGTCGGCGACGCCGATGCGTACGACGACGTCACCGAGAAATGGTGGCGCAGTCAGGACGACACCCGCGCGGCGAAAGTAGTCCGCGACGTGGAAGGTCAACTCGTAGACGCCGACCTCGATGGTGTCGCCGGTCAGAAGCGGCGCGGTCGACCGGCCTTCTGCATTCGTCGTGGCCGTCGCGACGAGCGTCCGGATGTCGCCTTTGACGAGATGTACGTCGATCGCCACTCCAGCGGCGGGCACGCCGTGGGCGGTGTCGAGGACGTGAGTGGTGAGACGGGCCATATCAGGCTACGGGCTACGGGCTACGGGCTACGAGTGCCGTCACTCGCGCGTCAATCTCAGTCCCAAACATCCATATGGCGGACGCGCGTCGGTGTAGACACCCAGCTCCGCGCCGCGCTCGGCGATCGTATCCCACGTCCGGTTGTTCGCTTCGAGATCGACCACGCCGATTGACGGCACGTCGGCGAGCACGCGCGTGCCGATCTGATAGATGACCTGCTGGATGCTGCCGGATTCGAACGTCCGCAACACGTCGAGAACAATCTCGCGTACACGCCGCGTCGCCCGGCCGTCATTGAAGGCGAGATCCGGCGCGACGTACTGCCACTCGAGATCGAGCCACATGTGCAGCGGCCGATCGTGCAGATCCGGCAGCGTCGTGTACTCGTCGCGCACGAAGCCGTAGAACGCGCTGCCGCCGAGCCGGACGGTCTTGAACCCCTTCAGCCCGGATGTCGCCTCGACGATGTCTCCGCGCGTCAGCTCGATCCGGCACGTCGCGTGCTCAGGGCCGGCCGGTGCGAACGCGACACTTTCGCCGAGACGCGCGTACGGAATCTCGTCAGCCGAGATCTGGAGTCCTTCGACCTGCGGATAGCGGTCCAGAAATTTCTCGCCGAGAAACCGGCAGAGGCCCTCGAGATCGCCGCCCGGGTAAGCCATGGTCTCGCGCTGGATGAAGTTCTTCATCGAGTCGGTGGCGATCAGGCCCGTGTTGTCGCCGTGCGCGTACGTCGGCCAGAACGCGTCACCGTAGATGAGCATCGTCACACTGGCGCCGAACACGGGACTCTGCCCCGCCGCCGTTCGTCCGTCCCGATTCAGGCGATAGACGATGACGTCGCCCTTGCCGTAGTAGTGCCGCTTCAGTCCGCTCACGAAGTGCTGCACGTGAACCTCGCTCTGATTACTGCACGATGCCGTCCAGCCGCCCGCGCGCGATGCGCGCGACCTGCGCCAGCGCTTCCGTCCATTCGTCTTCCGCCGCCGCATCGACTCGGCGCGCGAGGGCCGACAGCACGTCGTCCACCGTCGCGCCCTTGACCGCGAGGATGAATGGAAATCCAAATCGCGCGCGATAGGCCGCATTGAGCCGCATGAGCCGCTCGTAGGTTTCTGGGGAGAGGCGGTCGAGCCCGGCGCCCGCCTGCTCCGCCGACGAAGCGGTGCTCATGCGAACGCGCGTGCCGAGATCCGGATGCGCACGCAGCAGATCGATCTGCTCGGCGCGCGTGGCGTGGGCGACTTCCTCGACCATGACATCGTGCAGCTCGCCGACGTTCGAAAATGGCCGGCGGCGCCACGCCCGCTCCGCGACCCACGGCGAGTGCTCGAACACGCCGCCGGCGACGCCCACGAAGGCGAGACGATCGAGCGCATTGAGCTCGCCGATCGTCATGCGACCTCCGATCGATACACGACGTCGCCGTCGACACGCACGTCTCGAATCGACTCGGCGCCGGCCAACGTGATGAGCGCCGACAGCACGCGATCGAGATCACGCGCGCCGCGCAGCACATCGGCGAGCACAGAGTCCTCAGGCGGACGCAGATACACGAGATCGGCAGCCTTGCCCGTCTCGAAATCACCGATGAGATGCGCGAGCCCGAGCGCCTCGGCCCCCGCACGCGTGGCGAGATACAGCAGATGCGGCGGCGTCAGCACCATCGGCTCCGGCGCCGATCGCTGCATCAGATACGCCTGCAGCGCCTCCTTCAGCACACCGAAACCGACACCGCCGCCCACGTCCGTGCCGAGCGCGCATCGTACTCCGGCCTCGAGATGCCGCCGGAACGGAAAGATGCCGCTGCCGAGTGCGGCGTTGCTCGCCGGACAATGCGCGACCGTCGTGCCGCTGTCGGCGAGACGCTCGATTTCCGACGCGGTCGCGTGCACGTCGTGCGCGAGGATCGTGCGGTCGCCGACGAGGCCGAAGCGCTCGTACACGCCGAGGTAGTCCTCTGCCCATGGGAACAGCGTCGCGACCGCGCCGATTTCGTCGCGCTGCTCGTTGATGTGACTCTGACAGCGAATCGACGGCTGCTCGCGCATCAGCGTCTGACAGACTTCGAGCATCGCCTCCGACGCCGACAGCGCGAAGCGCGGCGTGACGGAATACAACGCGCGCCCGTGCCCGTGATAGCGACCAATCAGCGTCGTCGATTCGCGATACGCGGTCTCGACGGTCGTGTGCAACTCCGGCCGCAGCCGTCGATCCGACAACACGAGTCCGGCCGCGATGCGCATGCCGATGACCTCGGCGGCGTCGAACAGCTCGGCCGTTGCCGGTGCGAAGTGCGCGCCGAACACCGACGCGGTCGTCGTCCCGTGCGACACGAGCGCGCGCACGAATCGGCGGGCCGTGTCGCGCGCATAGGTCACGTCGGCCATGCGCGTTTCCTCCGGCAGCGCGGCGCGCTCGAGCCAGTCGAGCAGCGAGCCGCCGAGATGACCGATCACGCGTAGCTGCGGAAAGTGGACGTGCGTGTCGACGAGCCCAGGCAGCACGTACCCGCCGCGCCAGTCGGTCACCGGCACGTCCGCATGGGCGGCGCGAACCGCGGCGAAGTCGCCGCACGCGGCGATGCGGCCGTCGCGCACGAGCAGGCCGCCATCGTCGATCGCGACGAACGTCTGCGAGTCGCGGTACGGATCGCCGGTCGTGTGGAAGATCGTGGAGCGGATCAGCTCGGCGCCCGTCATGCGCGGATCGGGTGTCCCGCCCGCACGTGCTGCACCGCAAAGAAGACGCGCTCGGCCGTCAGCGGACTGGCGAGCGGCGGATCGGGTCCGTCGCCAAACGCGCGAATCGCGTCCCGCAGCGCCTCACGCACCGCGATTGCCAGCATCAGCGGTGGCTCGCCGACGGCCTTGCTGCCGGCGACGACGTTCGCTTGCGTGGCGCGCGGCAGGAAATCGACGCGGAAGATCTCGGGCACGTCGGACCACGACGGCAGCTTGTAGGTCGACGCGCCGCCGGTGGCGACGCGACCGTGGTCATCCCACAGCAGCTCTTCGAGTGTGAGCCAGCCGACGCCCTGCACGAATCCGCCTTCGACCTGGCCGCGATCGATCGTCGGCGACGGTGAATCGCCGACGTCCTGCAGGATGTCAGTACGCAGCAACCGGTACGCGCCGGTGAACGCGTCGACTTCGACCTCCGCGACCGCGGCGCCGTACGCGAAATAGTGAAACGGCTTGCCGCGGCCAGTCGCGCGATCGAAGTAGATATCCGGCGTCCGGTAGTAACCTTGCGCGAAGAGTGGAATCCGTTGCACGTACGCGGCGTCGCACACCGCCGCGAACGTCATCACCTTGCCCGCGCCGGTGACACGCCCGTCATTGAACGTGACGCCCTTGATGTCGCACCCAAGCGCCGTCGCCGCGACCGGCAGCAACCGATCGCGAATCTGCCGGCACGCGTCGAGCACGGCGGCGCCGTTCAGGTCTGTGCCCGCAGACGCAGCGGTCGCGGACGTATTCGGAACCTTGTCCGTGCGCGTCGACATCAGCCGTACGCGATCGAGCGGCACGCCCAGCGCATCGGCGGCGATTTGCTGGATCTTGGTGAACAGACCCTGCCCCATCTCCGTGCCGCCATGATTCACCTGCACACTGCCGTCGCGATAAACGAGCACGAGCGCGCCGGCCTGGTTGTAGAACGTCGCGGTGAACGAGATGCCGAACTTCACGGGCGTGATCGCCAGTCCACGCCGCGTGTGCGGATGCGCCGCGTTGAAGCGATCGATCTCCGCACGACGGGCCTCGAACGCGCTGCTCACCTTCAGGCTCGACCAGATCGTCTGGATGCGATCGGCGTCGTCGACGCGTTGGCCGTAGTGCGTCGTGTCGTCCTCGCGATAGAAGTTGCGCTCGCGGATCGCGTCGGGCGGAATCGACAGACGCGCGGCCGCACGCGACAGGATCTCCTCGATCACGACCATCGCCTGCGGGCCGCCGAAGCCGCGAAAGGCGGTCTGCGACGTCTTGTGCGTGCGGCAGACGCGGCCAATCGCCTCGACCGCGGGCAAGTGATACGCGTTGTCGCAGTGGAAGAGCGAGCGCCACATCACCGGCTCGGACAGATCGAGGCTCCAGCCGCCGTCGGACCAGAGACGCAGCCGCAGCGCCTGGATGCGACCGTCCGAGCTGAAGCCGGCGACATACCGCGCGAGGTACGGATGACGCTTGCCAGTGAGCGCGATGTCGAGCTCGCGTGTCAGCCGCACGCGCACGGGCCTCCGTGTCTTCCACGCGCCGAGCGCCGCGACGCCCGCATACACGTTCGCCTGCACTTCCTTGCCGCCGAACGCGCCGCCCATGCGCAGGCACTCCACGATGACGCGATGCCGCGGCAGGCCGAGCACGCGCGCGACAACGTCCTGCGTCTCGGACGGATGCTGCGTCGACGA
>DASZVJ010000177.1:0-10729 GCA_035547155.1 Vicinamibacterales bacterium | reverse complement strand
CCGGCGCCGTGACGCGCGAGGAACGCGACGCGCCGGCCACGCAGCGTCGCGAGGACGTAGGGGCCGGACGGATCGCCGAAGGGCGTCTCGACGCGCCGTTCTTCGCGATCGGTGAGCTCGGCCATGTCGTACAGGCCGCTGCCGCCGATGATGCCGATCTGTGCGAGCTGGGACATAAGGTCAGTGGCGGGATGGCGGCGGACGTTCACGGCTCGACCGGTTCCACGCGATACCGGCCGCGCTCCGTACGAATGATGCCGGCCTGCATGACCGGATCGTGCTCGAAGAAGATAACGTACTCGCCCGCGGCCGCCTCCGGCAACCAGCGCTCGCGCGCCTCGAACGTGTCGAGCGGATAGAGGTCGTAGCCCATGATCCACGCGGGATCGACGTGCGCGACGGTCGGAATCAGATCGGCCATGAAGATCGCGACGCGGCCGCCCGACTCGATGCGGACGATCTGATGATCGCGCGTGTGACCGCCCGTCTGCCACACGCTGATCCCCGGCGCGACGTCGCCGTCGTCGTCGATGAAGTCCACGAGCCCGGCGTCGGCGAGCGGGACGAAGTCTTCCAGCAGATAGCTGGCCTGGATGCGCGCGTTCGGATGCGTCGCGACGTCCCATTCGCCGCGCCGGACGATGTGCCGCGCGCGTGGAAAGCGCGGCACGAGACGATCGCCTTCGCGCCGCGTCAGCCCGCCGACGTGGTCCCAGTGCAGATGCGACGCGATGACGAGATCGATCTGATCCGCCGTGACGCCGGCAGCGGCGAGCGATGCGTCGAGCTGATCGCGCGCGTCGAGACCGTAGATCGCCAGCGCCTTCTCCGCGTACTTGTCGCCCGCGCCGGCGTCGACGAGCACGATCTGCGAGGGCGTACGGATCAACAGAGGCCGCATACCTAGAACGATGCGATTCAGCGCGTCGGCCGGCGCGCGACGCTCCCACAGCGTCTTCGGCACGACGCCGAACATCGCGCCGCCGTCGAGCCGCAGCGTGCCGTCGCTGAGCGGCGTCAGCTCGAAGTCGCCAAGACGCACGCGCGGCCTACCTTCGCTCGATCAACTCGACCAGCACGCCCTGTGCGGCCGACGGATGGATGAATGCGACGCGCGAGCCGTGCGCGCCAGGCCGCGCCTGCTCGTCGACGAGCCGCACGCCTCGCGCGCGCAGATCCACGAGCGTCGCGTCGAGATCGGCGACGCGCACGGCGACATGATGCAGGCCAGGCCCGCGCGTGCGCAGAAACATCGCCACCGGCGACGCCTCGGACGTCGGCTCGATCAGCTCGAGCCGCGCGTGGCCGCGGCCGACGAACTGCACGCGCACCTGCTGCTCGGGCACGTCCTCGGCGGCCTCAGCGTCCAGCCCCAGCACATCGCGCAGAAATGCCAGCGACTCGGACAAGGACGCGGTCGCAATGCCCACATGATCGAGCTGGCCGCGTGACGTCCATGAAAGGCTGTCCGGGAGCACGCGGGAAACGTATCATGGGGCCAGCGGGGTGAGAGAGGCACGCATGAAACGCATCTTCGTTCCGATCCTGTCTGCCGCCGTGCTGCTCGTGGCCACGGCTTCGCCCGCGCGCGCGGACGTCACGGCGTTCTGGGGTGTGTCGCCGACACCCGCTGCGCACGGCGTGAAGGGATTTGCCTTCGGCCTCAACCTGCTCGTGATCGGCTTCGAGCTCGAGTACGCGAACGCGAGTGAAGACCCGACGGATGCGGCGCCTGGCCTTAAGACCGGCATGATCAACGGCTTGATTCAAACGCCGACGTCGAAGACGCAGATTTATCTGACGGCGGGCGGCGGATTCTTCCGCGAGCGCCTCGGCGAGGCGAGCGAGACGAATCTCGGCACCAACATCGGCGGCGGGATCAAGCTGGGCCTCGTCGGTCCGCTCCGCATGCGCGTGGACTATCGCGTCTTCTCGCTGCGTGGTGAGCCGATCGAGCCGCACCCGCAGCGGTTCTACGTCGGCGCGAATTTGAGTTTCTGATTCCGGGCGGCCACGGGAGGCCGCCCCTACGATGGCCGCGGTGATGTCGTGGCCCGTAGCCTGTCGCCCGTAGCCCGCGCAGGGGCGGCCCTTGTGGCCGCCCGGCCGCAATTACCGCAGCTTCGCCAGCGCCAGACGTTCGACGCGAATGACCGACGCTTTGAGTTGTTCGTAGAGCGGCTGGACTTCGGCGGGCAGGCTTTCGCTCAGCAACCGGACGGGATCGTAGTCGGCGCCGGCCACGACAGGGTCGAGCAGAAAGACGTAAACGACGGCGTCACCGACTGAGTCCTGAGAGCGGAACATCCGCCAGCTGGCGGCCTGCTGCCGGCGCACGGGATCGGCGCTCGCGTCGAGCGCTTGCGAGATGCGCGCGGCGACGGCTTCGAAGTCGGTCGTGTGCGCGCGGTTGACGTAGAACAACAACAGCGCGGATCCGGCTGGGAACACGTAGTCCGGCGAGGCCGGAGACCGGGCCGCAGAGGTTGGCGCCTGCGCGGCGACAGCGGACGAGGCCAGCAGTGCGCCGGCCAGAACCGTAGCGAGCACGCGCGACACGTCGCCTCCCCATGAACGAACGGGACGCTTCATCGCAGGGATGAAGCGTCCCGTCATGTGCTTCGTGACCGGGCGGCCGTCCGCCTCGGAATCCGGTTACTGCGCTGGAGGCGCGGTTGGAGCCGCAGGCGCGGGCGCCGGCGCGGCCGGCGCTGGAGCTGCACTCGCGTGCACTCCGGCGAGCGCAATCGGACGGATACCGCCTTGTGGATTGATCGCGCCGTTGATCTTGTTGAAGACCTCGTCGGCCTGCGCGCGCTCGTAGATGCCCGAGCTGTAGAGCAAGGTCGACGGATTATAGGTCGACGCCTTTACCACCGGGTCAATCACAAAGAAATACGTCACGCCCTCCGGTGTCGCCGGACCGTCGGCTTTGAAGAGCTTGATGCTGTCGGCGACGCTCTTCAGATCCGGCTTACCACTGGCCGCGAGCTTGCTGAGCACTTCGCCCCACGCGGACTCGAAATCAGCCGTCTTGTCGCCCTTGACGACCCAGACCACCAACGCCGCATCACTCGTGAACTTGAAGGCATCAGGGGCAGGCGCGGGCTCGGCCTGAGCCGGCGCGGCCGGGGCAGGAGCCGGAGCCTGCTGTGCCTGTGCTGTCACTGCGGCTCCGAGGACGGCCGCCAGAAATCCCGCTACGATCGTGCGCCGGCTCGACGCCGACCCGCTTCCCAACACGTTCATGAAATGCCTCCCTGCCCGCCGGGCAAACTTCCCAAAAGGTTCCATACTGTAGCGTACCCTTATCACAACGCGGGAGCCGATTCGGCGCGATGCCTCACGCGCCCGCCTGTCTTCCCCATCCTCTACACAAACGTCGCGAGAATCTCGTTGGCCATCAACATGCCCGATCGCGTCAACCCGAACGCCTCGCCGGTCGTCCACATCAACCCCGCCTCAATGGGCGTCGTCAACGATGCGCCGTACCGCTCCCACGGGTCGACGCCGTAGCGCGCACGAAACGGCGAGCGCTCGATGCCTCGCGTCAGGCGCAGGCCCGTGAACAACGCCTCCTGCACGCGCTCGACCGCCGTGAACGTACGCAAGCTCGACGCCACCGCGCGCCCCTGTGCCATGCGATCGATGTACTCGATCGTCGACGCGAGATTGTGCCAGCGGCCACCGTCGAGTGTGGTGTGTGCGCCACAGCCGAATCCACGCCAGGCGCCCGACGTCCAGTACTTCAGGTTGTGCCGGCTCTCACGGCCGGGCCTCGCCGCATTCGAAATCTCGTATTGCCGCAGCCCGGCACGGTCGAGCCGCTCGAACGCCTCGAGATACATGTCCGCCGCTTCGTCGTCGGCCGCTTGGGCCCAGTCTCCTGTTCCTTTGACACCGCTGGCGGCCGCGCGGGCCATCGCCTCGCGCAGCGGAGCGTTCGGATAGAGCTCGAGAAGGTAGAGAGACAGATGATCCGGCTCGAGGGCGATCGCGCGGTCGACCGTATCGAGCCATGACGACCGGGATTGGCCGGGCAGCCAGAACATCAGGTCGAGGCTCAGATTCGTGACGCCGGCCCTGCGCGCGTCCGTGACGGCCGTTACGATGCGCTCGGCCGTATGGATCCGGCCGAGCCGTCGCAGTTGTTCGGCGTCGAACGTCTGTGCCCCCATACTCACGCGCGTGATGCCCGCGTCGAGATACGCGGCCATGCGGGACACGGACACGGTCTCGGGATTCGCCTCGAGCGTGACCTCGGCATCCGGCATGACGTGAAACGCGGATCGGCACGCGCCGACGAGCTGCGCGATCTCGTCCGGCTCGAGCAGCGACGGCGTGCCTCCACCAAAGAAAATCGTGTCCGCCGCTCGCCCGTCACCGGCATCGACGATCTCGCGCTCGAGCGCGTCGACGTAGCGCGTCTTCAGCGACGCGTCGAACAGGCCGCGATTGAAATTGCAGTAGCTGCAGATCGCCTGACAGAAGGGAACGTGCAGATAGAGGCCGAGCATGGACAAGAACGCCGTATCGCGCTATCTCACTATCGCGCTAACGCGCTATCTGGCATCGAGCTATCGGGCTATCTGCCCCGACGGACATCATCGGCCCGCCTTGCCTCCGGGCCAGCGGATCTCTCGCGAGATCTTTGCCTCGACCGGCTGCTGCGGATGACGCATCTCGGCGGGGCCTTTGGCGCGGACGGGCAACGCGCGGCGGCCGCGCGGACGTCGCTTCCAGAGCGTCTCGAGATCGTCGGCGCCGCCGTTGGTCGGCAGCATCCGGTAATCGCCGCCGTCGTACTCGAGGAACTCGCACATCTCGTGCAGCCGCGAGTGCAGGCGGTAGCCGACACGGACCTTGAGCGACTCGAGCTCGGTCTCGTCGGGCAGATCCTCGTAATTCGTCGTGAAGATCGTCGCGCGCCGTTCGTTGTAGCGCGTGTTGACGATGAGGTTCATCGTCTCCTCGACCCAGTCCGACGGCTTCTCGGCGCCGAGATCGTCGAGGACGAGCAGATCGGCGTCCATCACGGGCCGCAGGATGTCCATCTCGGCCGTGCGGACGACGGGGTTGTAGGTCGAACGGATGGTCTTCAACAGCTCGCGGACGTCATAGAACAGCCCGCGTGCGCCTTTCTCCGTGACGACCTTGCGCAGCACGGACACGGCGATGTGCGTTTTGCCGATTCCCGGCGGCCCGATCAGGCACAAGCCTTTTGTGACGGCGGGGAACGTCTCCGCGAATCGGCGCGCACGCGCGACGGCCGCGACGAGCCGTTCGTTCGGATAGACGACGAAGCTGTCGAGATCGCAGCGCGCGTAACGCGGCGGCACGCGCGCGTCGGCGAGCAGACGCGACGAGACGTTGTCCTGCCAGCACCGGCAGCGCTCGACGCGATGCGCCGCGTCTCCCGCAATCGGTCGCCATCCCGTCCCGTCACACTCTGGGCAAGCCATGTCGCGAACAGAATAGAACAGGCTGCGGGCTTCGGGCTACAGGCGACACGCTTCGTCCCTTGGTCCCGTGGTCCCTTCGTCCCCTCTTCACGCGTCCGTCTTCGCCGCGTCGTCCTTCGTGCTCGCGATGGGATTGGCGGGCACGAGCGCGGTATCCAGACGCTGCTCCCAATCGCCGAGGCCGCGCGCGAGCTCGCCTTTGACGTACTGCATGAACTCGTTGACCTCGCGCTGCATGCGATCCATCTTGCGCCGCATGTTGAGGATGATCTCGACGCCCGCGAGATTTACCCCCAGCTCGCGCGTGAGCGCGAGGATCGTCTCGAGATCCTGGAGATCCTCGTCGGAGTACTGCCGCGTGTTGCCGTCGGTGCGCGACGGCTTGAGCAGCCCTTCGCGCTCGTAGAGCCGCAAGGTCTGCGGATGGATGTTGTACTTCGAGGCAACGGTGCTGATCATGTAGTATCCGCGCCCCGTGCCCGTCCGTTTCGTCGGCATGGTCAACTCACTCGGCCCTCTGGCCGCCGGCGCCCGCGGGCTCGGCCGGCGGCAGCCAGTCGCGCCGCACGTCGTCCGCATTCAAGCGCCCGAATTCCCGCAATAACGCTTTCGATCGATCGTCGAGCCGCGCCGGCAGGACGATCTGCAGTGTGACGACGAGATCGCCGGCATCCGGCGATCCCATGCCGGCGTGCGCCGCGCCAACGCCTTCGCCCGGCACGTGCACCTGCTGGCCGCTGTTCGATCCGGCCGGAATCCGCACGCGATGCAGACCGCCAAGTGCCGGCACGTCGATCACGCCGCCGAGCGCGGCCTCGTGAACGGCGACCGGCACGGTCACGTGCAAGTCGCGGCCGTCGCGCCGCAGATAAGGATGATCGGCGACGTCGATCGTCACGTACAAATCCCCCGCGGGTCCGCCGAGCGCGCCTGCGTGTCCGCGTCCCGGCACTGCGACGCGCGTCCCGGACTCGATGCCTGCCGGAATCGGCACGGCGATCACTTCCGTCTTCGACACGAGGCCGGCGCTGCGGCAGTTGCGGCATGGCTCGCTGACCGCGCGTCCTTCGCCGCCGCACATCTCGCACGGCTGCGTGAAGACCATGTGCCCACGCGCCCAGCGGCGCACGCCTTCCCCACCGCAGCCGGGACAGAGACTCGCCACGCGCGAGACGCGGCCAATGCCGCCGCACGCGTTGCAGCGATCCTGACGCGTCACCGACACCGACGTGCTGGTGCCGCGCATCGCGTCCTCGAACGGCACCGTCACCGCCAGCGCGATATCAGAGCCGGTCGTCGGTGTCGTCGCTTCACGCGCGGCGTGCTGGAAGACGCCGGCGAACAACTCGGAGAATGTCGCGGCGAGCGCGCCTTCAGCGGGCGACGAGAAATCGAAGCCCTCGAAGGAGACCGCCGCGTCGACGCGCACGGCGGGCGCCGCGGCGCCGCGATCGTAGTCGCGGCGCCGCTCGGCGTCCCCCAGCACGCGATAGGCTTCCTGAATCTGCTCGTACATCTGCTCGGCGACGCGATCGCCCGGATTGATGCCCGGATGGAACCGGCGCGCCAGCCGTCGATACGCCCGCTCGATCTCGGCCTCGGAGGCCGACGCGGACACGCCAAGCACGGTGTAGAGCGACATCGGGAACCTACTTCTTCTCCTCCACCACTTCCGCGTCGATCACATCGTCGGCGTGACCGTTGCCGGAAGTCGCGCCGCCACCAGGCGCCGCGCCGCCGTCACCCGGTGCGCCGGCGTTCTTGTAGAGACGCTCGGCCGCCTTCTGCTGCGCCTGCATCAGCGCATCCAGCGTGCGATCGATCGCCTTCGCGTCGTTCGACTCGAGCGCCTTCTTGACGTCGTTGGTCGCCGACTCGATCGCGAGCCGATCGGCCGGCTCGAGCTTGTCGCCCGAGTCCTTGACGAACTTCTCCGCCGCATAGACGGCCTGGTCCGCCTTGTTGCGCGTCTCGACCTCCTCGCGCCGCTGCTTGTCTTCGGCCGCGTGCGATTCGGCGTCGCGCATCATCTTGTCGACTTCGTCCTTGGACAAGCCGCTCGACGCGGTGATCGTGATCTTCTGTTCCTTGCCCGTGCCCTTGTCCTTGGCCTGGACGTTCACGATGCCGTTCGCATCGATGTCGAACGTGACCTCGATCTGCGGCACGCCGCGCGGCGCCGGCGGAATCCCATCGAGATGGAACTTGCCGAGCGTGCGGTTGTCACGCGCCATCTGCCGCTCGCCCTGAACGACGTGAACCTCGACGCTCGTCTGGCCATCGGCCGCCGTCGAGAAGACCTCGCTCTTCTTCGTCGGGATCGTCGTGTTCCGCCCGATCAGCGTCGTCATCACGCCGCCGAGCGTCTCGATACCGAGCGAGAGCGGCGTCACATCGAGCAGCAGCAGGTCCTTGACCTCGCCCGAGAGCACGCCGGCTTGAATCGCCGCACCGACCGCGACGACTTCGTCCGGGTTCACGCCCTTGTGCGGGTCCTTGCCGAACAGCTCCTTGACGATCTGCTGCACGCGCGGGATGCGCGTCGAGCCGCCCACGAGCACGACCTCGTCGATCTTCTGCGGGCTCACGCCGGCGTCTGCCAGCGCCTGCTTCGTCGGACCGACCGTCTTCTGCAGCAGGTCCTCGACGAGCGACACGAATTTCTCCTGCGTCAGCTTCAGCGACAGGTGCTTCGGCCCGGTCTGATCCGCCGTGATGAATGGCAGGCTGATGTCCGTCTCACGGACGGTCGACAGCTCCATCTTCGCCTTCTCCGCCGCTTCCTTCAGCCGCTGCAGGGCCATGCGATCCTTCGACAGATCGATGCCCTCCTGCTTGCGGAACTCGTTGACGATCCAGTCGATGATGCGCTGGTCGAGGTTGTCGCCGCCGAGGTGCGTGTCGCCGTTGGTCGACTTCACTTCGACGACGCCCTCGCCGACCTCGAGGATCGAGATGTCGAACGTGCCGCCGCCGAAGTCATAGACGGCGATCGTCTCGTCCTTCTTCTTGTCGAGCCCGTACGCGAGCGCCGCTGCGGTCGGCTCGTTGACGATGCGCAGGACTTCGAGTCCCGCGATCTTGCCGGCGTCCTTGGTCGCCTGCCGCTGCGCGTCGTTGAAGTACGCGGGCACGGTGATGACGGCCTTCGTCACCGGCTGGCCCAGATAGTCCTCCGCGGCCTGCTTCAGCTTCTGCAGGATCATCGCGGAGATCTCGGGCGGCGAGTACTTCTTGTCGCCGTCGGCCGAGATGGCCACCGCGACGCGATCGCCATCGCTGACGACGCGATACGGGACCATCTTCATTTCTTCCGACACTTCGTCGAAGCGCCGGCCCATGAAGCGCTTGATCGAAAAGATGGTGTTCTCAGGATTGGTGACGGCCTGCCGCTTCGCCACCTGGCCGACCAGACGCTCGCCGGACTTGGTGAAGCCGACCACGGACGGCGTGATCCGGCCGCCCTCGGAGTTGGTGATCACGACCGGTTCGCCACCCTCCATCACCGCCACAACGGAGTTCGTGGTGCCCAGGTCGATCCCGATAATCTTGCTCATGACGTCTCCCCTCGGTGAAGAACTTTAGTGCGAATGATTATAAAAATCTTAGTCCTAATTTGTCAACACAAACCACATTGGTGGCGCTCAACCGACCTGTTATCATCGGGTTGCCAAGCCTGTCTGACGACCGAGGGTGCAATGACCCGATCCCATCGAGTCAGGCTATCCGTATTGCCCGGAATTGCCGCCGGGTTCATCTTTGCCTTTGGATTGCTGCCCGGCACCATGTCCGTGGCGGCCCAATCCGACGACACCACGCCACCCCCGCCGATCGCTTCGGACGACGACCAGTCGCCGGATGCCATCGATTGGTCCGATGACGTCCCCGCCCACATCGCCGTCGTCGATGGCGCCGTGTGGCTGGAGCGCGATGGTCATCGCGACGCGGCAGACGAGAACGTCCCGCTGCTCGCGGGCGATCGACTCGTGACCGATCGCGGCCGCAGCGAGATTCTGTTTTCCGACGGCAGCGCGCTCGACGTCGACGAGCAGACGTCCGTCGATCTGTTATCCGGCGGACTGCTTCGTCTTCAGCACGGACGGCTGCGTTTGACGCTCGTGCGCACGACGAACGCGCCCGTCGACTTCCGCGTCGATGCGGCCGGCACGACGACGATGTTCCGCGCGGCCGGCGAGTATCGCGTCAGTACCGACGGCTTCAGCGATACGAGTGCGCGCGTCACCGTTGCCGTCGTTCGCGGCAGCGCCGAGATCGGATCGCCGTATGGCCGCACGCTCGTACGGCCCGGATACGAAGCGGCGGCGTCTGCGAGCGCAGCACCGTCCGCGCCGTACGTGACGAGCGTCGCGGCCTGGGACGAGTTCGATCGCTGGGCCGACAACCTCTGGCAGGATCGCGTCGGCGAGCAGTCCGCGCGCTATCTGCCCGAAGAGGTTCGCCCGTACGGTGGTGTGTTCGATCGCTACGGTACGTGGGAGATGGACGCGTCGTACGGCTACGTCTGGTATCCGCGCGTGGATGCGACGTGGCGGCCGTACTACACCGGCGCGTGGTCGTACGTCGGACCGTTCGGGTGGTTCTGGGTCGGCGCGGATCGCTGGTCCTGGCCGACGCACCACTACGGCCGCTGGGGCTATCGCAACACGCGCTGGTACTGGATTCCCGATCGCCGCTGGGCGCCGGCATGGGTGTCGTGGGCGTATGCGCCGGGCTATCTGAGCTGGTGCCCGCTCGGATACAACAACCGGCCGCTCATCTCGATCGGCATCGGATCTTCATACGGGCGCGCATGGACGGTGATTCCGGTGACGCGCACCATCGGCACGCGAATCCTCGTGAACAGCCGCAGCCGGATGGCGTTCCCGTCGAGCACGCGCTTCGTCGAACGGCGCGGCGCGCCGATTCGGCCGGCCGTTGGTGTGCGCGCCGATCGCCAGCCGCTGCGCGCGCCGAGCTCCTCATCGCGTGCGTCCTACGCGGGCGCGCGAACGGCAACGCGCGATCCGTTCGTGCGTGACAGCCGTCCGGATGCGCGGCCGGGCCGGGCGATCGATCCGCGACGCGATGGCGGCGATCGGCCGGCGTCGACGGCACCTTCGCCAGGCCGCTCGGCCGATTGGCGCACGAACGGCGGATGGTCGCGCGCGCCGCAGACGACTGCGCCACGGACGTCGTCGCCCTCTTGGAACACGCAGGCTCCGGCGCGCGCACGCGAGCCGGAGCGCGGCGATCGAGCGACGACGCCG
>DASZVJ010000176.1:0-22405 GCA_035547155.1 Vicinamibacterales bacterium | reverse complement strand
AAGTCCTACGTCATTCAGTCCGTCGTCCACGCCGCCGACGTGCTGCGGGCGTTCCGGTCGCGCGGCGAGATGCTGCGCCTCCGCGACGTCGTCGAGCGGACGAAGTTCAACAAAGGGCTGTGCTTCCGGCTGCTGCACACGTTGCGGCATTGCGGACTGGTCGAGAAAGTCGACGACAGCCGGTACCGGCTCACGTCGGAGATGCACCGCCGCAAGCGCTATCGCGTGGGCTACGCGGCGCTCGGGCACGACAGCTCGTTCCAGCGTGCGGTGCAGGACAGCTTGGTGCTTGCGGCCAAGAACGAGGACGTCGAGCTGATCACGCTCGACAACCGCCGCAACGCGAAGACGGCGCTGCGCAACGCCGATCAGCTCATCAAGGAGAAGGTCGATCTCGCGATCGAGTTCCAGATCGACGAGGCCGCGGCGGCCGCGATTTCGGCGCGCTACGTACAGGCGGGCATTCCGTTCATCGCCGTGCACGTGCCGCATCCTGGCGCGACGTACTACGGTGCGAACAACTATCAGGCTGGTCTGCTCGCCGGCCACTATCTTGGCCGCTGGGCGAAGAGCCGGTGGGATGGCCAGGTCGACGAAGTGCTGCTCGTCGATGCCGCGCGCACCGGATCGCTCGTCCACAGCCGCATCGACGGCGTCGTCGCTGGCCTGCGCGAGACGCTGCGCGAGGCGATGACGACGTGCTCGGTGGTGTCGATCGATGGCGACGGCGAGTTCACGCTGGCGTTCGAGCGGGTGCGGCAGCATGTGAAGCGATCGGATCGCAAGCGCGTGCTCGTCGGCGCGCTGAACGACTCGAGCGCGCTCGGCGCGGCGCGCGCGTTCCAGGAATGCGGGCGCGCGGCTACGTGCGCGATCGTCGGCCAGAACGCGGAGCCGGACGCACGCGCCGAGCTGCGCCAGCCGCGCACGCCGCTCATCGGATCGGTCGCGTACTTTCCGGAGCGCTACGGCGAAGAGCTGATCGCGCTGGCGCTCGACATCCTCGACCAGCGGCCGACGCCGCCGGCAAAATTCGTGCGGCATCAGGTCGTCACCGCGGCGAACCTCGATCACTACTACCCGAACGACGCGCTGCTCGACGTGGCGAAACGGCCGACGCGATCGGCCTGACACGCCGATTCGTTCCACACGGCAGAACGCGATCAATCAGATCTTGCGGCGCATGGGGCGTCGGTGCGACGCTGTGTCCGCTTCAAGTGGATCTGAAACGCGTGGCCTGGAGGCGTGACATGTCGCGTGCGCTGGTCGAAGGTTTCCGTGCGTGCCGGGTGCCGGTGCTCGCGTTCGGCGTGGCTGCCGCGCTCGCGATGGCGGCGAACGATGCGGGGACGGCGGCGCAAGGCGCGGGCGCGCCAGCGGGGCAGGCGCCGGCGGGCCGCGCCGGCGGTCGAGGCGCGCCGCAGGGCGGGACGCCGATCGCCTACGACGATCGTACCGGCTTCCGATCGATCTTCGACGGCACGACGTTGGGCGGCTGGGACGGCGATCCCACGTTCTGGCGCGCGGAGAATGGCACGATCGTCGGTCAGAGCACGGCCGAACATCCGATCACGCAGAACACTTTTTTGATCTGGCGCGGCGGCGAGCCTGCGGATTTCGATCTCAAGGTCGAGTACCGCATCAACGCGACCAACAGCGGCGTGCAGTACCGCAGCGTGCAGCTGCCCGAAGGCGGCGCGCAGAACATCGGCAAGTGGGTGCTCAAGGGCTATCAGGCCGACATCGACTACGCGAACCAGTACACCGGCCAGCTCTACGAAGAGCGGGGCCGCGGCTTTCTCGCGCTGCGCGGATCGTTCGGCTATTTCGGCTCCGATGCCGCCGGCCCGCGCGGTCCGCTGGCCGCGCTCGAGAACAGCGATGCCCTCAAGGGCATCATCAAGCCGGATGA
Organism: Vicinamibacterales bacterium; assembly: GCA_035547155.1. Classification (GTDB taxonomy): domain Bacteria; phylum Acidobacteriota; class Vicinamibacteria; order Vicinamibacterales; family SCN-69-37; genus CAZNMF01. The sequence goes on along the minus strand of DASZVJ010000176.1, from coordinate 20,493 downwards.
CTGGAACCAGCTCGAGATCCTCGCGCGCGGCAACGTGCTGATTCACGTGCTGAACGGCCATGTCAGCGCGCTGTTCGTCGACGACGACACGTCGGCGCGTGCCGCGAAGGGCTGGCTCGGCTTCCAGCTCCACATGGGCGCGCCAATGAAGGTAGAGTTTCGCAACGTGTATTTAAAGACGCTGTAGGGGCGGCCCTTGTGGCCGCCCCAAGCCCGTCGCCCGTCACCGGAGGAAATTCCCGATGCAAGTCGCGATGCACAACTGGATGCGAGCTGAGCCGATCGAGGTCACGATCGCGCGTCTGGCCAAATGTGGGTACGACGCGATCGAGATCAGCGGCGAGCCCGAGCGGTACGACACGAAGCACGTCGGCAAGCTGCTGAAGGATCACAAACTGACCTGCTGGGGCAGCGTCACGCTGATGATGGGCGATCGCAACCTGCTCACCGCCAACGAGGCAAACCGCGCGATGTCCGTGAAGTACGTGACGGACACGATCACGATGGTCAAGGAGCTCGGCGGCCAGGAGATCACGATCGTGCCGTGCACCGTCGGCAAGCTCACGCCCGAGGCATCACCGGACGAGGAATGGCGCTGGGCGATCGAGAGCTTGAAGCAGTGTTACGAGCACGGGCTGAAAGAAGGCGTCCGTCTCGCGATTGAGCCGCTCAATCGCTTCGAGACGTACTTCCTCAGCCGGCACGATCAGGCGCTGCTGCTCGCCGAAGCCGTCGGTCCGTACTGCGGCATCTGTCTCGACGCCTTCCACATGAACATCGAAGAGAAGGACATGCTCGGCGCGATCCGCAAGGCCGGCACGCGGCTGAACGACTTCCACGTCGCCGACAACAACCGCATGGCCTGCGGCATGGGCGCCTTCGACTGGGGCAAGATCATCGGCACGCTGAAGGAGATTGGCTACGACGGCGCGCTGACCGTCGAGTTCGTCGCGCCGGTCGATCGCACGCCCGCCAATCCGTACAAGAACGCGATGGAACAGGGCCACGTCGAGCTGTCGCCGGAAGAGCTGAAGTTCATGATCGACCACGGCACCGGCAATCTCTCCGACGAGTTCTACTCCTGGCTCGTCGACGAGACGGTCAAGACGCTGCGGAAACATATGTAGGGGACCAAGGGACCAAGGGACCAAGGGACCAAGGGGCCAGGGGACGAGGGGACGTGTCCACGGTTCTGCTGATCGGGACCCTCGATACGAAGGGCCCCGAAATCGCGTATCTGCGCGATCGGCTTCAACACCTCGGCGTCGGCACGATCGTCGCCGACTCCGGCATCCTCGGCGAGCCGCTCGACATCGTGCCCGACGTCACGCGTGAAGAGATCGCGCGCCTCTCGGGCACGACGATCGACGCGCTGCGTCAAGCGGGCAGCCGCGGCAAGGCCGTCCACGGCATGCTCGCCGGCCTGCGCCGGCTCGCGCACGATCTCTACGCGGACGGCCGTCTGCACGGCGTCGCGACACTCGGCGGCGCGGAAGGCGCGGTGCTCGGCGCGAGCGCGATGATGGGCCTGCCCATCGGCGTGCCCAAGATCATCGTCACGCCCATCGCCTCCGGTCATCGCAAGTTCGGTCCCCTCATCGGCACCAAGGACATCATCGTCATCCATTCGGTGATCGACATCCTCGGCCTGAACCCGATCAGCACGACGATCTTCGACAACGTCGCAGCCGCGCTCGCCGGCATGGTGCGCGACGGGCACGTGCTCGAGATTCAAGGCGGTCAGCGCCGCATCGCCGTCACGATGCTGGGACAGACGACGAAGGGCGTGATGGCGGTGCGGGACGTGCTCGCGGGGCATGGCTACGAGGCAGTGATCTTCCATGCGAACGGCGTCGGCGGTCCTGCGATGGAAGAGCTGGCCGAGCAGGGCCTGTTCGACGGCGTGATCGACTTCACGACGAACGAGCTCAGCGGCGAGATTCAGCATGGCTTCCATGATGCGGGACCGGATCGTCTGCGCCGGATCGGACGCCTGGGATTGCCGCAGGTCGTCGTGCCCGGCGGCATCGACTTCGCGACGCACGGCCGCGCGGACTCGATTCCCGCATCGCTCAAAGGACGGCCGGAGTACTTTCACAATCCGGAGTTCACGCTCGTGCGGACGTCGGCTGACGAGATGCGCGAGATCGGCCGCCGCTTCGCGCAGCGCTTGAACGAAGCGACCGCGCCCGTCGCGATCATGGTGCCGACCGAAGGTCTGTCGATCCCGAACGTGCCCGGCGGCCTGTTCTGGGATCCGGACGCCGACGCCGGGTTCGTCGCGGAGCTGCGCGCGCACGTGCGGCCGGACATCCCGCTGTCGCTGCATCCGCATCACGTGAACGACGCCGAGTTCGCGCGGCTCGTCGCGGAACGGTTCGTGGCGATGATGGCGCACAAGGAGTGAATTGACCGTGAAACCGTCTTTGCCCGTCGATCGTGTCAGCGGCGCGTCGTACCTGCGCGGACACATTTATCGTGAGCTCGCCGCCGTCGTCGGCGCCGAGCACATCTCCGCCGACCCGGCCGAGCTGCAGGCGCAGGCGCACGACTGGTCGTGGATGTCGCGCTTTCTGATCTACAAGAAGCTCGATCTGCCCGCGGCCGACATCGCGGTGCGTCCGGGCTCGACGGAGGAAGTGAAGGAGATCGTCCGCATCGCGTCGACGTGGAAGGTGCCGATCGTGCCGCGCGGCGGCGGCACGGGCACGCAGGGCGGCACGCTCGCGCTCTACGGCGGCATCTCCGTCGATCTCGGACGGATGACGACGATCGTCGACATCGACGAGACGTCGCTCGTCGTCACGACCGAAGTCGGCATCGCCGGACAGACGCTCGAAGAAGAGCTGAACACGCGCGGCCTCACGCTCGCGCACTATCCCGGCTCGTACACGATGGGCGCGACGGTCGGCGGCTTCATCGCCGCGCGCGGCTCCGGCGTCGTCAGCACGAAGTACGGCAAGGCCGAGGATCAGGTGCTGCAGCTCGAAGTCGTCGTGCCGCCCGGACGCGTCATGAAGACGCTGCCGGTGCCGAGCCACGCGTCGGGCAGCGATCTGCTGCAGACGTTCGTGGGATCGGAAGGCACGCTCGGCGTGATCACGCAGGCCGCGATGCGGCTCGATCCGCTGCCCGAGACGCGGCAGTTCCTCTCGTTCAGCTTCGCCGACATCTTCGCGGGCATCGAAGCCGGACGCCGCATCATGATCAACCGCCTGCGTCCGGCCGTGATCCGGCTCTACGACGAAGGCGATTCGAAGAAGCTCGCCGAGTGGGTCGGCACGCCGTTCATCGGCACGCTCATGATCGTGATGGTCGACGGCGCGAAAGAGCTGACCGATTACGAAGCACGCGCCATCACGCGTCTGTGCGAGCAGGCCGGCGGCACATCACTCGGACCGTCGGCCGGCCAGACGTGGTGGGACGGCAAGTACGAGCCGTACAAGAAAGGCAAGCTGCCGCAGCCGCCGCTCGTCTACGGCACGACGGACACGGTGGCGCGTTTTCGCGACATCCCCGCGATCTACCGTGCGCGCAAGCAGGCCGTCGAGGAAACGTTCAAGTCCTACGGCGCGCGATACACGTGTCATCTCTCGCACTTCTACGAGTGGGGCACGATGCTGTACGACCGCTTCTACATCGAGCAGGCGCCCGACGATCCGGCCGAAGCGCTCGCGCTGCACGATCGGATCTGGGACGTCTGCACCGAAGTCGGGCTCGCGCACGGTGGCGTCGTCAACGAGCACCACGGCGTGGGACTGAAGCTCGGACGATTCATGCACAAGCAGTACGGACCGGACGGCTGGGCGCTGATGCAGGCGCTGAAAGACGCGTGGGATCCGGACGGCATCATGAATCCCGGCAAGCTGGGCTATGGACCGCCGAAGAACACGCGATGGTGACGCCACGCGCGCGACGCATCATCGGGCGTAGAATCGGCGCACACCAGAAGGGGACGCTATGCGAGCACGAACGCTGATCGCGGCACTGATCCTGTGTGGCAGTGCGACGGTCTGGGCCACGGATTTCCTCACCGAAGGCGTCGACAACGAGCGGACCGGCTGGGTTCGTGACGAGAAGATCTTCACGACGTCGAACGTGAAGGACATGACGCTGTTGTGGACGGTGAAGCTCGACAGCACGCCGCGCGCCATGCACAACCTCTTCGCGCCGCTCATCGCCGAGCGCGTCACGACCGCCGACGGCCCCAAGGAGATCGGCATCGTCGCCGGCGTCACCGACGATCTGTTCGGCATCGACGTGGCCACGGGCACGCAGATCTGGCACACGCACTTCGACAACGAGATGCCGCCGCGCGGTCCGTCGACCGACACGCTCTGTCCGGGCGGACAGACCGCGGTGCCGGCGATGGCACAGACGTCGCCGGGGACGTACGTCGTCTACGCGGTGTCGTGGGATGGACGGCTGCGTCAGATCAACGCCGCAGACGGCAAGGACGTCGCGCCGCCGGAGAAGTTCGTGCCCGGCGGCGGCAAGCCGTACGCGCTCAACCTGCGCGACGGCGTCATCTACACCGCCAGCGCCCAGGGCTGCGGCGGCGTCATCAACTCGTTCTACTCGTACGATCTCGCGACCAAGCGCGCGAGCACGTTCATTCCGGCTGGCGGCGGATTGTGGGGACGCCGTGGCGCGTCGGTCGCGGCCGACGGTACCGTCTATCTCGGCACCGGCGACGGTCAGTTCAGCCCGTCGACGCGCAATCTCGGCAACGCGATCGTCGCCGTGAAGATCGACGCGAACAAGCAGCTGCAGCTCGCCGACTACTTCGCGGCGCCGAATGCGAACTGGCTGTGGCGGCGGGACCTCGACGTCAACACGACGCCAATCCTCTTCGACTATCGCGGGCGCAAGTTCCTCGTCGGCACGAGCAAGGAGTGCCGCATGTGGATGCTCGACCGCGACGCGCTCGGCGGCGAGGATCACCGGACGTCGCTCTACACGACGCCGTTGCTCTGCAACGACGCGCGATCGTTCGACGGCCGCGGCGTGTGGGGCGCGCTCGGCGCGTGGCAGGACGCCGCCGGCACGCAGTGGCTGGATGTGCCGTTCTGGGGGCCGGTCAGCAAGGAGTTCACGCCGCCCATTCAGCACGGCCGGCCGGAGCACGGCGGCGTCGGCGCATACAAAGTCGAGCAGCGTGCGGGCAAGTGGCAACTCACGCCCGCGTGGCTCTCGGCCGACATGAACCTGGCGGAGGAAGTCGTCATCGCCAACGGCGTCGTGTTCGCCTACTCGTCTGGTGAAGACGCGACGCAGACGGTACAGGACGCCGCGTGGGACGATCCCGGCGGCGCGCGCTATGGCGGTGGCCGCTACGGCGGCGGTCTCAGCAGCGGCCCCGGCCGCCGCATTCCCAACTCGACGTACGCGACGCTCTACGCGCTCGATGGGCAGACCGGCGCGACGCTCTGGTCGAGCGGCACGCAGATCACCTCGTGGAATCACTTCAGCGGACTGACGATCGCCAACGGACGCGCGTATCTCGCGACGTTCGACGGCACGCTCTGGTGTTTTGGCGTCAAGCGATAACGAAGCCGGAGATCACATGGACATCAGACGTTCTCTCGCCGTGACGCTGGCCTGCGTGCTGGCTGGCGCGATCGCGTGGGCGCAAGTCGGACGCGGCGGTGCCGAGTGGCTCACCGCGTCTGGCGACGCGCAGCGGACTTCGTGGATTCGTGTCGACGGCGCAATCTCCGTCGACACGCTGTCGAAGCCGGGCTTCGAGCTGCAGTGGAAGACGAAGGTCGACAATCAGGTGCGGCAGGCGAACGGCCTGTTCCAGGGCGTGACGGCCAACGGCGTCACGCTGTTCGTGCCGATGTCGGTCGTCGCCGGCAGCTCCAACAACATCTACGCCTTCGACAACGACACCGGCTACGTCGTCTGGCAGCGCCACTTCGATGTGAACCTGCCGACGGCGACGGCCGCGTGTCCCGGCGGCATCACGGCGGCCGCGACGCGCATCGTCACGCTGGCGCCGCCGGTGTTCACGCCGCGCGCGAGCGGTCCGCCGCGCGGCGGCGGCTATCGCAGCCTGCTCGGCGAGCCCGGCGAAGGCGTGCCGGTGGAATCGCGCACGGGCGGACCGGGACGTGGCGCTGCGGCACCTGGCGCTGCGCGCAATGGCGGCACACCGCCAGCCGGCGCGCCCGGCGCGGCGCGCGGCGGACAAGCGCCGGCCCCGCCTCCGCCTCCCGCACGCGGCAATCAGCCGTCCGTCGCGAACGCCGGCATTCCCGGCGCACCCGATGGCGGCGGGCCGGGCAGTGGCTACGGACGGCCGTCGGGTGTCGTGTACGCCGTGTCGAGCGACGGCATGCTGCACGTGCTCGGACTCCCGTCGGGCAAGGACATCCAGCAGCCCGCGCGTTTCCTGCCGGCGAATGCGCGATGGTCTGATGCGATCGCTGTGGGCACGATGCTGTACACCGCGACGAGCGGCGGCTGCGGCGAGTCGAACGCGAGCGGCGTCTGGGCGATCGATCTCGATAGTGCGACGAAGCCCGTCGTCTCGTGGATGACCAACGGCGGCAGCGTCGTCGGCAACGTCGCGTTCACGTCGAAGGGGTCGCTGATCGTTGCCGTCGGTGCAGGACAGGCGAGCGCAGGCGGATACGCGAACGCGATCGTCGCGCTCGATCCGAAGACCTTGCAGGTGCGCGACTGGTTCACGCAGCGCGGCACCGAGTTCGTCACGGGTCCGACGATCTTCCGCTACAAGGACACCGAGGTCGCTGCGGCGGCCACGAAGGACGGGCGGGTTCTGTTGCTCGATACGTCGATGCTCGGCGGCGGCGATCACACCGTGCCGCTCTACGCCTCGCGTCCAGTGCTCGCCGCAAACGCGCGATTTGCCACGGAAGCGCTCTCGACCTGGCAGGAAGGCGCGATCACCGCGGCCGCTCCCGATCCGTCGGGCACGCGATGGCTGCTCGCGTCGATCGCCGGTCGTCCCGCGACCGATCTGCGTGCGCCGGCGGCGAATGGCGCGATTACGACGGGCGGTGTCCTTGCGCTGAAGGTCGACGACAGCACTGGCGCGATCGCCGTCGAGCCGGGATGGACGTCGACGAATCTCACGTCACCCGCGACGCCCATCATCGTCAACGGCGTCGTATTCGCGCTATCGACGGGACGCGCCGCACAGACGGGCGCGACCGCCGCTGGACGTCCCGCCGTGCTCTACGCGTACGACGGCAGCAACGGCAAAGCTCTCTGGAACAGTCAGCGCGCGATGACGTCGCCGGCGTTCGAGCGCAGCTTCTGGAGCGCCATGGGCCAGGTCTACGTCGGCGCCACCGACGGGACGATCTATACGTTCGGGTTCCTCGACGAAAGACGGTAGGCGGGGACCGCGGGGCCAGGGGACGGCCCGTTCTGCGCTGATCTGCGCGCAATTTCCGATCTTCGATTTCGAGCGATTCTGCCGATTACTCCTTCGTGCGCGCCGCGAACGGGCGGACGCTCCGTCGCCGAAAGGATGCCTGCCGTGCCCGACCTTCGTTCGGCGCCTGACATGCGTCAGGAGCCGTCGCTCGAGTTCTATCGTCAGCTCGTCGAGAGCCTGCCGCACAACATCCTGCAGAAAGATCGCGACGGCCGCTTCACGTTCGTCAACGCGCGCTTCTGTCAGACCGTCGGTCTGCCGCGCGCGTCGATTCTCGGCAAGACCGATTTCGATCTCTATCCGGCCGAGCTCGCCTCGAAGTATCGCGCCGACGATCGTCACGTCATGGAGTCCGGCGAGACGTCCGCGATCTTCGAGACGCACCAGTCCGCCGCGGGCAAGACGTTCATCCAGGTCGTGAAGACGCCGATTCGCGACGCGCGCGGCGTGGTCGTCGGCGTGCAGTGCGTGTTCTGGGACGGCACCGAGCGCGGCGTGATCGAAGAGCAGCTGCACCTCGAGCGCGAGCTGCTGCGCGCGATGCTCGACACGAGCCCGGACAGCATCTACTTCAAGGACGAGCACTCGCGCTTCCTGAAGGCGAGCCGATCGCTCGCCGAGCGCGTCGGTCTGTCCGATCCCGCGAAGATGATCGGCCGCACGGACGCGGATTTCTTCGGGCCCGAGCACGCGTCGACCGCGCTCTTCGACGAGCGCCGGATCATCCAGGGCGGATCGCCCGTCATCGCGAAGACCGAGCGCGAGCTCCGCCTCGACGGCCAGGAGCGCTGGGTGACGACGACGAAGATGCCGCTGCGGGACAAGTCGGGCGTCATCGTCGGCACGTTCGGCCTGTCGCGCGACATCACGGAGCTCAAGCACGCCGAGGCCGCGATCGAGGCGCGCACGGCCGAGCTGCACCGCAGCCTCGCGCGCTACAAGATGCTCGTCGAGAGCACGCACGCGGTGCCGTGGGAAATGGACGGCGCGTCGCTGACGCTGTCGTACATCTCGCCGCAGGCCGCGCGCATCTTCGGCTGGGATGCCGAGACGCTGCTCGGCGGCACGTCGTTCCTCGATCTCGTCTACGAGGACGATCGCGCGCACGTGCGCGCGCAGATCGAGGCGCTCGTCGAGACGGAGGAGCCCGATCGCAATCTCGCGCTGGACTTCCGCGTGCACGCGTCCGGCGATCGGCTCGGATACGCGCGCAGCGTCATGAGCGTCCATCGCGACGAGCGCGACGAGCCGCCGATCGTCCGCGGCGTCATGCTCGACATCACCGAACAGAAGAAGCTCGAGGCCGGCCTGCACCAGTCGCAGAAGCTCGAGTCGATCGGCCGGCTGGCCGCCGGCGTCGCGCACGAGATCAACACGCCCGTACAGTTCGTCAGCGACAGCGTGCACTTCGTGCAGGACGCGATGGCGGATCTGTCGTCGCTCGTCGGGCGCTATCAGATCGTGCATCGCTCGGTGCTGGATGGGCAGCCCTCGATGGAGGCGGCACAGGAAGCATCAGAAGCGGAAGCGTCGGCGGATCTCGAGTACCTGATGGAGAACGTGCCGAAGGCGCTGGACCGGTCGCTGGAGGGCCTCGATCGCGTCGCGACGATCGTGCGATCGATGAAGGAGTTCGCGCATCCGGATCAGAAGGAGATGACCTCGGTCGATCTCAATCAGGCGATCCAGAGCACGCTCGTCATCGCGCGGAACGAGTACAAGTACGTCGCGGACGTCGAGGTCGACTTCGGCGATCTGCCGCTCGTCACCTGTCACGGCGGCGACGTCAACCAGGCCGTGCTCAACATCATCGTCAATGCCGCGCATGCGATCGGGGACGTCGTCAAGGGCACGGACCGGCGCGGCTGCATCCGCGTGCGGACGTATCAGGACGAGGACATGGCCGTGATCGCCATCTCGGACACGGGCGGCGGCATTCCGGAGGCGATTCAGGGACGGCTCTTCGATCCGTTCTTCACCACCAAAGAGGTCGGCCGCGGCACGGGCCAGGGGCTCGCCATCGCGCGGTCGGTCATCGTCGAGACACACGGCGGCGAGATCACGTTCGACACGGAGCTCGGCCGCGGCACGACGTTCATCATGCGCCTGCCTATTTCGCCGGCGCGACACGCGGAGTCGGCGGCATGACCACGGCGACGAAACGCATTCTGTTCGTAGACGACGAAGAGCACGTGCTGGAAGGGTTGCGGAACCTGTTCCGCCGGCAGCGGCACGTCTGGGACATGGTGTTCGTGACGAGCGGCGACGCCGCGCTCGTCGAGCTCGAGAAGGCGCCGTTCGACGTCATCGTGTCGGACATGCGCATGCCCGGTATGGATGGCGCGACGCTGCTGCTGCACGTCAAATCCCGCTATCCCAGCGTCGTCCGCATCGTGTTGTCGGGGCACGCGGAGCGCGCCGCGATGGTGCGCGCGCTGTCGGTGGCGCACCAGTTCCTGAGCAAGCCGTGCGAGGCGGACACGCTGCGCGCGGCGCTGGAGCGCACGTGCGCGCTGCGCGATCTGCTCGGCCACGAGCCGATTCGGCGCGCGGCCGGACAGCTGGATCGGCTGCCGTCGGCGCCGGGCGCGTACTGGGAGCTGGCGCGCGCGCTCGCGCAGAGCGACGTCGCGTGGCAGGACGTGGCCGCGATCGTCGAGCGCGACACCGCGATGGCGGTGAAGGTCCTGCAGCTCGTCAATTCGCCGTTCTTCGGACTGAGCCGGCAGGTCGTGTCCGTGCAGCAGGCCGTGATGTACCTCGGCGTCGATCTGCTGAAAGGGCTGACGCTCGGCGCGCACGTGTTCGCCGCGCTGCCGTCGGTGCAGATGCCGGGCTTCTCGCTCGACGAGTTCCAGCGGCACGCACAGTTGACCGCGCAGCTCGCGCGCCACTTCGTCACCGATCCCGTGCGCATCGACGAGTCGTTCACCGCCGCGATGATCCACGACATCGGTCAGGTCGTGCTCGCACTCGGCATGCCGGTGGAGTTCGCAGAGGTGCGGCGCGAGGTGCGTCAGACCGGACGGCCGATCGATCAGGTCGAGACGGAGCGTCTGGGCGTCACGCACGCGGCCGTCGGCGCGTATCTGCTCGGACTGTGGGGGCTGCCGTTCCCGATCGTCGAAGCGGTCGCGTATCACCACCAGCCGTCGCTCGTGACGAGCGGTCCGCGCGAAGTGCTCGCCGCCGTGCATGTCAGCGAAGCGTTCGCCGAGGCCGCCGACGAATCCCGCGCCGACCCGCGCATCGATCTCGCGTTCCTCGATCAGGCCGGTCTTTCCGCAAAGCTCCCACAGTGGCGCGCGATCGCCGCGCGGCACACCAGTCGCGACGCGGGAGTGACGACGTAGGGCGGGCTACTTGTCCGCCGTAGCCTTCGGCGAAGGCGGACGGGCTGCGGGCGACGGATTGCGTGTCGTCTGTCGTAGGGGCGGCCCTTGTGGCCGCCCCTGAATGAGATTGACTTCACGACATACCGTGGCGACCATGCGCCGTGCGGTCTTCACCACTGCGATACATCCTGCGGGCACTCGTTCGCGAGCGGCGCTTCGCGCTGACGGCCGTGTTTATCGTGGCGCCCGCCGCAGCCGTGGCTGGACTGCTGTTCAATGTCGCCTCGCTCGCGGCGTGGACGCCGCCTGTCGACGATTCGACTCGGCTCGTTTATGTCGATCAGGTGGACCATGGCCTGGCCCTCGGCATCACCCGAGAAGCCGTGTCCGTGCTGCAAGGCCGCCGCGACATCTTCGAGAAGCTGGCGTATGAGAGTCGCGATCGAGGACGAAGTCCGCGCACGGGCTCGAGGGATCTCGTCGGCGAGATGGTCTCCGGCGGATACTTCGACGTCGTCGGATTCCACGCGCTCGTCGGACGCGCGCTCGATCCGAGCGACGACACACCGAGCGCCAGTCCAGCGATGGTCATCAGCGAACGTCTGTGGCGTCAAGTCTTCGCGGGCGCGAACAGTGTGCTGGGAACGACGCTGATACTGCATCCGGCGTCACAAGGCGTACACGTCGGCGGCTCACCACCCTCGTATGTCATCGTCGGCGTGATGCCAGATGCGGCATCGCACCTCGCCAGCCCGTTTGAGCAGATCGACTACTGGGTCCCCGTCACGCCACGGGTCAGGGACTACGCGTGCGACATCGACTTGTCCACGCAGTGGGTGTTCACCGGCGTCGCCAGATTGTCGCCGACGATCACGCCCACGCAGGCCGAAGCCGCGAGCTGGCAGGTGTGGCGCGCGATGCAGGAGCGCGACGTGCCGGGACGATCGGCTGGCCGATCGATGCGAGTCTCGTCGACGCCGAGCTTTGCGATCCCCACCGATCGAACGCGGATCGGCGCCGGGCGGATCGCATTGTTGACGCTCGGTCTCGCGACGGTCCTGCTCGCGGTCACGCTGATCAATCTGTCCGGATTGCTGATGCTGCGTGTCGTGCGGCGCTTACCGGATGACGCGATCCGTGCATCGCTCGGAGCGACACCATGGCGCGCCTCGCGCGTGGTGCTGATCGAAGCGCTCATGATCGGCGTCGCGGCAGCGGTCATCGCGCCGTTGTTGATGCAGGCGGCGGCCGGAGCCTTCGAGGCCACCGTGCCTGCGCCGTTGCGGGGGGCTCTCATTGCGGCAACGGGAAGCCGCGCCACGACTGCGCTCGTCAGCGTCACGTGCGTGCTGCTTGGATTGGTGTCGGCCGCGCTGCCGGCCTATCACTGCAGACCAGGCGCATCGAGGACGCAGCCAGGCACGCGATCGGCCACGATGCCGCGATTGAGGCATCAGGCACTCGTCATCGTTCCGCAGGTGGCACTCACCACGGCGGTCATGATGATCGCTGCGGCCGTGGCCGTGAGCGCCATGAGCGTCGAGCGGTCGGCACCTGGTTATGACGTCGATCGCATGGCCTACGTGCGATTCAGCGTGCCTTTTCCGTCTGCCTGCCGGCAAGACGCGTCCACGTTGCGGGCGGCGTTCCGTGACAGCAGCGTCGCCACCGCGCGTATTCTCGCGAGCTTGAGTGAGCTCGGTCCCAGCCGAGTCGCCGTCTCGTCGGCAACGCCTTTCGCGCCTCTCACCAATTGGGTTGTTCCACGGGATGGTGTGCTCATCAATCGGCTCACGATCGCGGAGAGCGCCGTATCGGCCGGCTACAAAGACGTGTTGGGTCTCACGCTCCTGCGAGGGCGTTTCTTCGACGGCTCTGAAGCTGCAGACGGGAGTCGGGAGGCAGTGATCTCGGCTGCTGTGGCGCGACACCTGTGGCCGGACGATCCGATCGGCAAGCAGATGGCCTTTTCGGCCCCGTCGTCGACGACCGCGCCGACGGAATGGATGACGGTCATCGGCGTGGTCAGCGACGTGCGGACGCCAGCGTCCGAGGGCGACGTGACGCCATGGGTCTACACGCCCATCAGCCAGTGGCCTGGCGCAAACTTTGCGCTGCTTCGCAGTCCGCATGTCGACGCCTCGTCGATCAGGACGTTGCAGGACGTGGTCAGTCGCACGAACACCGCCCTCGTCGTGTCGGATGCATCCAGCGTCGCGTCGTACGTGGTCTCACGGCGTTATCCACAACCGTTCAGCGCCGTCGTGCTCGGGATCTGCTGCCTGCTCACGGGGTGGCTGGCGTGTATGGGGCTGTACGGCGCCGTGTCGTACGCAGCGCTGCGGCGAGCTCGGGACTTCGGCGTGTGCATGGCCCTTGGCGCACCGCGGTGGCGCGTCGTGCACATGGCGTTGCGCGAAGGCCTGACTCATGCCGCCGTAGGAGTCGGCGGCGGCGTGCTGCTCGGGACGCTGATGTTGATCTCGACGGCACACGTCGTCGGCGCGATGCCGCGCCTGGGCATCAGCGCGATCGGTCTGCTGATCGCATCGATGGCGACGGTGCTGCTGCTCGCGTCGTTCGGTCCTGCGCGGCTCGCGACGTCAGTCGATCCGAGCCAGGTACTGCGGCAACTCTAGACCGTGGCCGTCCGGTTCGTTCAGCTTTCCGGCGGCGTGTTGCGGCGTTGAAGGGCCACGTCGCAATACATGTAGTTTGCCAGCGCAAAATAGGCCATCCCCCAATCGTCTTCGATGCACAGCTCGTTCACCGCCCGAACGACGCCGTACGTGACGTTCTCGACGGGAGACCAGTAGGTGTAGTCGTTGAAGAGCAGAAATCCATCGCGCTTGACCTTCGACGCTCCGGCCGCGATGTCTCGTTTGACCCCTTGGTAGCTATGGTCGGCGTCGACGTAGATGAAATCGAAGTAGTTGTCCGGAAAGGCCCGAAGGATCGACGAGGAATCTCCCTCGTGCAGCTCCACGACGCCAGAAGCGACTTCCGTTTTGAACTTCTCGCCGATCGAGTGGCTGCGCAGATCGATGTCAAGCAAGTGCAGCTTGGCGGGGGCGCACGTCTCGAGAATGCGACGCGAAAACGTCCCGGTCTGCACACCCACTTCCGCGACCACGCCGCCCGTCTTCATTCTCTCGAGAATCGCGAACCGGTTGCTCAGCAGTTGGCAATTCTCGATCTGCTTTTCTCCCAACGCCGGGGCGAGATCGAGCAGGCGTGTGTGAGAAAACCCGCGCAGCCATCTCTTGATGGCATTCGCGGGACGTCGCGCGTCGCGGAGCCACGACGGCTCGCGCCCATCCGACCCATTCACGCCGTCTTCACCTTCGTCGGTCCGCAGAGCGACGACGCGACGGTGCAGAACGCCTCGGCCGGGCGGCCGAGCAGATAGCCCTGCAGCAGGTTGCAGCCCATCTCGCGCGCGGCGAGCAGGTCGTTCTGATCCTCGACGCCTTCGGCGACCGTCGTGATGTTGAGCTCGCGGCAGACGGCGGCGATCGATCGCACGAGCTTGTGCTTCGACGGCGTGCTGTGCATCGCGCGGATCAGCTCGCGATCGAATTTCACGAAATCCGGCAGGATCGTCGTGAACGCGGTCAGACCCGAATAGCCGGATCCCATGTCGTCGATTGCAATGCGATAGCCGAGCGCGCGCAGCGACGTGACGCGCTGGCGGAGATCGTCGACTTCCTCGAGCGACCCGCGCTCGGTGATCTCGAGCACGATGGCATCGGCGCGCGGCGCGAGCGGATCGCGCGTCGCGTAGAGCTGTGGATCGAGCAGCGATCGCGGATGGAGATTGACGAACAGGCTGCTGCCGCCCGGCCGCGTCTGGATGACGCTCGCGATGCTCGCACGAATCGCGCGCTCGACTTCCCACAGCCGCCCGCTCGCGTCCGCAGCATCGAGCAGATCGCCCGCGCTCGCGTGCATGTCTTCGGGCAGCCGCACCAGCGCTTCGTGCGCAAACACTTCACCGCCGCGGCTGGCGTAGATCGGCTGCATCACCATATGCAGCCGCTTCAGCGCTTCGTCGATGTCGACGTCGCGGCGCTTCGGCTGTGCGCCGGACTTGTGCACGACGTGCGCCTCGAGCGCCTGTTCGACCGCCAAGCCGAGATCCGCCGGCGTGCACGGCTTGAGCAGATAGCGGAACACGCCCGCCTCGTTGACCGCCCGCGAGATCGTCCGTGGATCCATCGTCCCGCTGAGCACCATGCGCACGACTTCCGGATGCCGGCGCCGCACCTCCGTCAGGAACTCCGTGCCGGACATCGCCGGCATCTGTTCGTCGCTGACGACGACGCCGACCGGCTCGCGCGAGAGCAGCTCGAAGGCCGCGTGCGGCGTCGCGGCGGTGAGGATGCGCAGATCGCGTCCGTGCAGCGCCATGGAGATGCCGTCGAGGATGCTCGCCTCGTCGTCGACGAACAGTGCGTACGGCATGTTGAGGTTCTTTTCCCGCCCGCGGCGGCGTTCCGGTGGCATCAGTGGCCTCGTGAGGTCGACGCACCGCGAGGTCCGCGGCGGAACGGCGCCGATTCGCCAGACGCGGCGCGCGCGGTCGCCGTCCATTCCCGCGCCTTGGGTACGGCGGCTGCCCAGCCGCTCGCATCGAGAAACGCCACATCGAGGCCCGTCGTGGCACCGGGATCGGCCGAATCGCCGGCCTCGACGATCGTGTCCGCGACGTGCACCGCCGCGATCACTTCGCGATCGCCGGCTTCGACGGCGCTCGGACGATGGTGATACGCGACCGCCTCGATGACCGAGAAGGGCAGTCCCCACACGCCGAGCAGATACGCGCCGACCTCGGCGTGCGACACGCCGAGCCGTTCGTACTCGAGCTCCTGGAGCGGCCGCAGGCTCGAGCGAGCGTCGCGCAGAATCTCTGCATAGCGATCGCGGACGCCGACAGCCAGTGCAATCTGACCGATGTCGTGCAGCAGCGCCGCCGTGAACGCATCATCAGCGACGCGCTGGCTGGACACGAGACGCTTGGCGAGACGCGCCGTCATCAGCGAGTGCTGCTGGAGATCGTCGATCGACAGGCCCGGCAGCGGCTGCGTCTCGAGCATCGAGAAGACCTGCGAGGTCAGCACGAGACCCTTCATCGTGTCGGAGCCGAGAAAGACCATCGCCTGCGCGATCGATGTCACGCGCTTCGCGAGACCGAAATAGGCGGAGTTGACGAGCTGCAGCACTTTCGCCGACATCGCCGGATCGCGCTCGACGATCGCGGCGACATCAGCCAGGCCGACGTTGGGATTCGACAGCGCCTCGGTGAGCTCACGATAGATGTGCGCGGCCGACGGCAGCGCGTCGAGCTTGCCGACGGCCTTGCGGATGGACTCGTCGCGCAGCAGCTTCTGCAGCCGGCACGCGCGCTCGATGACGACGCGCAGGACGTCGCCGTCGCACGGCTTGCTCAGAAATTGATGCGCGACCGGCAGGGCGCGTACGAGCGACTCACGCTCGGCTTGTCCGGACAACACGATGCGCGCGACGTCGGGATAGGCTTCGCGGACGGCGGTGAGCAGCGTCGCGCCGTCCATGCCCGGCATGCGCATGTCGGAGATGATGACGTCGAACGGCGCTTTCTGGAGCTCGGCGAGGGCGGCCTCGCCGCCCTGCGAGAACACCATGTCCCAGACGTGCCGCTGCTTGTGCAGCAGGTTCTGCAGCCCGTCCAGGATGCTGGCCTCGTCGTCCACGAACAGGATGCGATGGGCGGCGCCCATGCAGCGTCAATCGACGCGAAGTGGTCTGATCTTTAATGTGGCATGCACGGCGATGCGCGGTGGTGCGCATGACCGCGCGGCGCATCGTTCACTGCGCGAAAATCTTGCGGTACTCGTCGGGATCGACCTTGGGCTTGCGATCGAAGGTCATCAGCCCGTTGATCTCCTGCTCGACGTCGGTGAGCTGGGTGTAGCAGAAGCCGGCCCAGACGGGATTCTGACGGATCGCCTTGACGAGGCCGTCGAGCCGCGCGAGGAACGCCTCGCGCGACGTCTCGATGCCGCTGTAGCCCCATTCGTTCGCCGTTCCAGGCGCGCCGATGCGGTACGCGATGCCGCCGAACTCCGTGAGCATGAACGGCGTGCCATTGTACGCGGCGCCGAAGACGAGCGCGTCGCGGCCGTTGCGTGGAATGTGCGACGGATCGGTCCGTAGACTCTCGTACTTCTTCGCCAGCAGATCGCCGGTCCGCGCGTAATCGTGCAGCGTCAGGATGTCCGTGTCGCTCGTGTGCTCCCAGCCATCGTTGTCGACGACGGGCCGCGTCGGATCGAGCGACTTGATCAGCTGATACAGCGCCTTCGCGTGCGCCTGCTGCTCGGCGTTCGTGAGGATCTGCGGCACGCCCCAACTCTCGTTGATCGGCACCCACGCGACGATGGCAGGATGGTTGTAGTCGCGCGCGACGATCTCCTGCCACTCGCGCGTGAACCGCGCGGCGTACTCAGGGCTGTACTCCTGCGCGTTGGCCATCTCGCCCCACACGAGCAGGCCCATCTTGTCGGCGTAATAGAGAAAGCGTGGATCTTCGGCCTTCTGGTGCTTGCGCACGCCGTTGAGGCCGAACGCCTTCGTCATCTTGATGTCGTACTGGATCGCCTCGTCGGACGGCGGCGTCAGCACGCTCTCGGGCCAGTAGCCCTGATCGAGCGCGAAGCGGAGGAAGTACGGCGCGTTGTTCAGATACATCTGGCCGTCGTGAAACGCGATCTTCCGCTGGCCGAAGTAGCTGTCGACGCGATCGATCACCGCGCCGTTCGAGACGAGCTCGAGCTTGATGTCGTAGAGCGTGGGGCGATCCGGCGACCACAGACGCTGGTTCGGCAGCGCGAGCACGGCCGACGCGCTCGATGTCGTGATCGTCGTTTCGGACGACGCCTGGACGACGCCGTCGAGCGTCGCCGTGACGCGCAGCGTGAGCGGCGCGCGAGTCGGTGTCGTTGCTTGTGATGCCGATGCGAGATCGACCGCGATAGTGGCCTGCGCGCGATCGATGTCCGGCGTGATGCGGATGGCCGCGATCCGCGTGGCGCCGGCCGCTTCGATCCATACCGGCTGCCATAGCCCCGTCGTGCGCGTGTAGAAGATCGATGCGGACGCCGGCTGCCAGTACTGCTTGCCGCGTGGGATCGTGCGATCGGTGCCGGGATCGTAGACGCGCACGACGACGACGTTGTCGGTGGGCTTCAGGTGATCGGTGATGTCGAGCGAGAATCCGACGTGTCCGCCCGTGTGATCGCCGGCGTGCTCGCCGTTGACCCAGACGGTCGCCTCATAGTCGACGGCCCCGAAGTTCAGCAGCACGCGGCGATTGCGCCACTCGGCCGGGACCGCGATCGATCGGCGATACCAGACGACGTCGTGGAACGCCGTATCCGCGATGCCGCTCAGCTTCGATTGAAAGGTGTAAGGGACGAGGATCGTTCGAGAGAACGCGTGCGCACCGTCGAACCATCGCTCGCGCAGGCCGCGATCGTCGTCATCGAACGCGAAGTCCCAGCGGCCGTTGAGCGTGCGCCAGTCCTGACGTGCGAAGTCCGGACGCGGCAGCTCTGGGCGGGGAATTGCGGCAGGCGCCTGCGCGTCGGCTGCCGTCGCATCACGCGCGATCGCGCGCGCGAACTGAGCGGGCGCGAGCCACACGAGCGCGAGACACGCGCTCGCGGCGATCGACCATCGAAGGCGCCGCATCACGTCAGTCGCCCATCGTCTTGCCCGCGGTCCAGTCGCGGTTCTTGACCGTGAGCTTCACCTGCTCGAACTCGTGGACCGCGTCGATCAGATGGTTCGCGAAGCGGTTGAAGGCGATCTCACCTTTGTAGGCGGCGCCGCGGAACGGATTGCCCATGATGCCGCTGTCGGTGAACTCGTCGTGCTCGAACGGCATGTTGAAGTACTGATAGCCCTGGAACTCGAGGTCGGGCATGCCGTCCTTCTTCTTCCATTCCTTCGTCATGTACTTCGGCGCGTGCGCCTGGTCCATGACCGCGCGATCCATGCGCACGATCTTCTCGTTGTGGCAGAGGCACTGCGACGTCTCGAGCTCGCCCGCGTGCCAGCCCGGCGTCTCCTCCGTCGGACCTTCGAGCACGTCCTTGAGCATGCCGAGATAGCGTTCCGCGTACGGCTTGTAGTACGCGATGAGCGCGCCCGTCTCGTTGCGCAGCTTGCGCAGCACGGGATCGACGACCTTGACGTTCGAGCCGTGACCGTTGACGAAGATGATCCGGTTGAAGCCGTGATGGATGAGGCTGCGGCCCATGTCGTAGAGCAGGTTCAGGTACGTCTCGACGCGCAGCGTCATCGAGCCCGCGCCGGATCCGGCGGCCTTCATGTGCTGTGGGCTGTAGCCGAGCCACAGCGTCGGCGTGTAGAGGATGCCGGCCTTTTCACCCGCGCGACGTGCAACCTCGGTGCTCGAGATCGAGTCGCAGTAGAGCGGCAGATGCGGGCCGTGCTGCTCGAGCGACGCCTTCGGGATGAGGATCGTGTCGCTGTATTTCAGATATTCCTTGACGTCGGCCGCGCAGAGATCGCCGAGGCAGTAGGACGGCAGCTTCAGCTTGTCGAGCGTCGCGCGCCGGGGCGCATGCGACTCGTCCTGATAGCTCGGCTTGATGTGCTTCGAGGCGCCGCTCGCGCGCTGCCGCTTGTCCCACGCGACGACGCCGGCGGCACCTTGCGACGTGCCGGTCGCACCGCCGCCTCCGTAGTTATCGGTCTCGATCTCGGTCGTCTTCGCTCGTCGTGTCTTCGCCATGATTGCTCGCTCGATCCGTGCGTCCGCCCTTCGCGATCGATGCGCGCGTGGACGCGTGATGTCCGAGCATCGTAGTCCAAACGGCACGCGATCGGCCGTGATTTCGGGCTCGAACGCGCGTGTGCGACGGAACGACGCGACTTTCGGCGGAAACACGCGTGTCGCGCACCGTGACACGCGCGTGGGGTTTCGACAGGTATAACGGGCTGCAGGCCGCGGTCCGCGGTCTGCCGATCGTGGGCCGCCACAAGGGCGGCGCCTACGGCCGATTCAGATTCAGGCGCCGTCTTGTTCACTCGGTCGTCGGGGCGCCCCTTGTGGGCGCCCGAAGATCGTCGCGCGCCGGGGCCGCCACAAGGGGCGGCCCCTACGAAAGAAACAGCTCGTACGCGGCATTGCCGCGCTCGCGCTGGTAGCCGTAGCCGAGCGTGTCGAGAAACGCCCCGAACGCGGCGTCGTCGGCAGCCGGAACTTCGAAGCCCGCCAGCACGCGGCCGAAGTCGGCGCCATGATTGCGGTAGTGGAAGAGGCTGATGTTCCAGCGGCCGCCGAGCTGCTCGAGGAAACGCATCAGCGCACCTGGACGTTCGGGGAATTCGAAGCGGCAGATCTGCTCGTGCCGTACTTCCGCGCTGCGGCCGCCGACCATGTGTCGCACGTGCAGCTTCGCCAGCTCGTTGTCCGTCAGGTCCGTCGTCGCATAGCCTTTCGCGCGGAGCAGTGCGCCGATGGCTTCGGCGTCGGCGTGCGACTCGGTGGCGATGCCGACGAAGATGTGCGCGTCACGCCGTCCGCTGAGCCGGTAGTTGAACTCGGTGACGACGCGCCGTCCGATCGTCGCGCAGAACTCGCGGAACGCGCCGGGCCGTTCGGGAATCGTCACGGCGAAGAGCGCCTCGCGCGCTTCGCCCAGCTCGGCGCGCTCGGCGACGAAGCGCAGGCGATCG
>DASZVJ010000175.1:0-29730 GCA_035547155.1 Vicinamibacterales bacterium | reverse complement strand
TATGAGCGCGCAACTTCTCCTTCCAACGCGCTCATATCTGCGAGGCGCTCCATCACGCGTCGCCGCTGAAAGCGGCGCGCCAGGTCGTGCGATCCGTCGTCCTCTCCATGCCCTCCACGGCTCCATGGTGAACCTTCTGCTTGGGACGGCTACTTTTTCAGGTCCAGGTTAAGTGCGAGCTCGAAGTACTCGGGCCGGATCGGCTCGCCCAGGCGCACGCCGTTGATGAAATAGGTCGGCGTCGAGTTGATGCGCAGGACGCCGCCGTCGGCCACGTCGCGACGAATCTCCGGCAGCACGCGCGCGTACTCCGCATCGAAGTTCGTCACGCCGGCGATGCGCTGCGCCGCATCGCGCACGGCGGCCGGCGTGGTGCCCTGGTTGGCGAACAGCCACGCGATCATCTCGTCGCCCTTGCCGCGCGCCTTCGCCATGCGCGCGGCCGCCGACGCATTGCACGACGCCTCGTGCCCCGGAATCGTGGACGCAGTGTTGAAGTTGCACAGCGAGTTCCACGGCCAATCCTTGACGACGTACTTGACCGCGCCGGGATTGGACTTCGCGAGCCTGTCGAAAATCGGCTGATACATCTGCTCGGACGTCCGACACGACGGGCACTCATAGTCGTTGAACTTGACGACGACCACCTTGGCTCCGGCGGCAGGAATCCCGAGATCGACCCGCGGCTGCTGTGCCCACGCCTGCGCGAAGTTCGCCTGCGCTTCGGCAGAAATAGTGCCCTGCGCGACGACACGGGCAAGCGGCGCGAGCGCCAGAGCAGCCAGGACGAGCGTCAGCCCAGCGAAGATGCGGGTGCGAAGAAGCATGGACAAGTTGTACTACGGGCTGCGGGCTACAGGCTACGGGCTGCCGGTCGCCAGATGACCCGATGTCCAGATGACCCGATAGCCAGATCGAGATAGTGCGGTAGGGAGATAGCGAGATAGCGCGATCGAACGTTGTGCGGCGCGAAGCGCCGTACAACGTTCGAGGCCCGGTCCGGCACATACGGCCGGGCCGAGCCTCGCGTGTTGCCCGAACGAAGAGCTACTGAATCGGGGAGACCGTGCCAGCGGTGGTCAGCGGCTGCGTCGGGACCTGATCCTGCACGCCAGCCGTATCCTGGAACACCGTCATGTTCTCGTCGACCGCGAAGCCGCGCGTGCCCGTCGACCCGACCGCCACGGCCTTCGCCGTCGCGTAGAAGCCCGCGTCCGTCGCCTGGCTGTTGCAGTCCGTGACCGCGGACGTGCCGGCCGTGCCGGCCACCATCTCCAGGTTGTATCCGCTCTTCACGATCGGATCAGCCTGGTTGAACTCCGCGGAGATGAACCCCTGACCGCCTCCCGGAGGCGCGTCGGCCAGGATGTCGTAGCTGGACGCGTACGCGCCGTTGCCGCACGCCGCCGAATACGACACCTGCGACGACGTCGTCGTGCGCAGCGACGCGATCGCCGACGTCTCGTTGCCCGTCATGCGCGCGCGCAGCAGGCCCGGCACCGCGATGGCCGCGATGATGCTGATGATCGCCACGACGATCAGCAGCTCGATGAGCGTGAAGCCCTGCTCTGATTTGCCCTTCATGTGTGCTCTACTCCCTATCCCTGAAATGTAAGTGCCTGTCCTTCAATCGCGGCCAAATCTCTTCGGCTGCTCCGCATCCATCCTCGGGCCGCGCATGCTCCACATAGCAACCCGGGTACCAGAACCGGTTCACAAGGCCATCGTACCGCTAACTCCTTGTGTGCCGCTGAGTTCCCGGGGTCTGTCCCCCGTCCGTCCTTCCCCGCATCCTGTTCGAGGCCGGCCCGGGATCACAGCCCGCGTGCCTGCCACACATTCCTGAATACAGACGCCGTGCTACGACATCTGGCTGATCAAGTCGAACAGCGGCATGTACATCGCGATGACGATGCCGCCGACGATGATGCCGAGAAAGCAGATCATGATCGGCTCGAGCAGCGTCAACATGCCGGCAATCGCGACGTCGACTTCGTCTTCGTAGAAGTCGGCGATCTTGCCCAACATCGTGTCCAGCGCGCCGGTGCTCTCGCCGGCGCCGATCATCTGCGCCACCATCGGCGGAAACAGCCCCGTGCTTCGTAGCGGTTGCGCGATCGACTCGCCGCGCTCGATCTTCGATCGCACCTGCTGGATGCCGCCCTCGATCACGGCGTTGCCGGACGTCTTGGCCGTGATGTCCAGACCGTCCAGAATCGGCACGCCGGAGCTGAGCAGCGTCGACAGGGTCCGGCAGAACCGGGCCACCGCGATCTTCCTCAGAATCGGACCGAGGATCGGAAGCTTTAGCAGCGTCCGGTCGACGCGCATCCGGCCGTTCACAGTTTGGTAATAGCGCCGGAAGAAGTAGGCTCCGGCCATCGATCCGACGATCAGAAACGGCATCGCGACGATGAGCTCTTTGCTGGCGAAGATGACGGCGCGCGTCATGAGCGGCAGCTTGGCGTTGAGGCCCTCGAACAGGGCCGTGAACGTCGGGATGACCTTCCACAGAATGATCATCACGACGATGAGCGCGATGCTGAGGACGGCAACCGGATAGATCATCGCCGACTTGACCTGCGACGCGAGCTTGGCCTGCTTCTCGATGAACACCGAGAGCCGCTTGAGGATCGTGTCGAGGATGCCGCCCGCTTCGCCAGCGGCCACCATGTTCGTGTAGAGCGAGTCGAACGCGTACGGCCGTCGGCCCATCGCGTCGGCCAGCGCGGCTCCGCTCTCGACGTCGACCTTCACTTTTTCGATCGCGCCGGCGAGACGCTTGTCGGGCTCTTCCTTCGACAGCAGCTCGAGACACTGCACGAGCGGCAGGCCCGCGTCGATCATGACGGAGAACTGTCGCGTGAAGATCGCGAGGCTCTTCGCGTTGATGCGGCGGCCCTTGCCTTCCTTCTTCGCCGCCGCGGCGATCTGCGTCACGAGGATCTGCTCGCGGCGCAGCGACTCGGTCAGCGCTTCCTTCGTCTCCGCCGTGCGCTCACCCTTGACGATCTGGCCGTTGCGCGTCCGGCCGACCCAGGCAAATGTCGTCATCGACCCACTCCCTGAACGGGCCGGCGGACTCCGGCCCCTGCCAACGCCGGCGCCGCCGCCACCGCCGGCGCGCCCCGATCGAGAATCAACGTCAGCTCGTCGCGATTCGACGACGCGTTGTACGCGGTCTCGCGCGAGACGAGCCGCTTCTCCACCAGCCGCGCGAGCGACTGGTTCATCGTCTGCATGCCGAACTTCTCCTGGCCGGCCTGCATCGTGCCGTAGATCTGATGGATCTTGTCGTCGCGGATCAGATTGCGGATCGCGGGCGTGGCCGTGAGGATCTCGAGCGCGGCGACGCGCCCCTGGCCGTTCGCCTTCGGCAGGAGCGCCTGACAGACGATGCCCTCGAGCACGAGCGAGAGCTGCGTGCGGATCTGCGCCTGCTGGTGCGCGGGAAACGCGTCGATGATGCGCGTGATCGTCTGCGCCGCCGAGTTGGTGTGCAGCGTCGCCATCGTCAAGTGGCCGGTCTCGGCCAGCTTCATCGCGGCTTCCATCGTCTCGAGGTCGCGCATTTCGCCGACGAGCACGACGTCCGGGTCTTCGCGGAGCGCGGCGCGGAGCGCGAGCGTGAAGCTCTGCGTGTCGGCGTGGAGCTCGCGCTGGTTGACGAGCGCGACCTTGTGATGGTGCAGGTACTCGATCGGGTCTTCGATCGTCAGGATGTGCTTCGGCTGCGACAGGTTGATGCGATCGATCATCGCCGCGAGCGTCGTCGACTTGCCGCTGCCGGTCGGGCCGGTCACGAGCACCAGCCCGCGCGGCTTGTCGGCGAGCTCGGACAGCACCGGCGGCAGGCCCAGCTCGTCGAGCGGGCGGATCTTCTCGGGGATCAGACGATAGACCGCGCCGACCGCCCCCTTCTGATTGAAGACGTTGCAGCGGAAGCGGCCGACGCCACGGAGACCGAACGCGAGGTCCAGCTCCCAGACCTCTTCGAACTTCTTCTTCTGCGCGTCGGTCAGCACGCTGTAGCACAGCGACTTGATGACGTCGGGCGTGAGCACGGGCAGCTCGAGACGACGCAGATGGCCGTCGACGCGCACCTGCGGCGGTGAGCCAATCGACAAATGGAGGTCGGATCCGCCGAGCTCCATCGTCGCCTTGAGCAGATCGGGCAGATTCATGGTGATCCTCGGGGCTGCGGGCTCCGTCACATCGTCTCCCTCACGACCTCTTCGATCGTGGTCAAGCCTTCGCGCACTTTCTGCAAGCCGCTTTGACGCAGCGTGAGCATGCCTTCCTGCATCGCGAGCGCACGGAGCTCGGTCACAGGCGCGGCGGTGACGATCAGCTCGCGCAATTTCTCGCTGATCTCCATGACCTCGAACACGCCGACGCGGCCCTTGTAGCCCGAGCCGCCACAGCGATCGCAGCCGCGGCCGCGCAGGGGACGAAACGTCTGCGCTTCGTCATGGCCGAATCCGGCCTCGATGAGCTGGTTCGGCATCAGCTCGCCCGGCTCCTTGCACTCGCTGCAGATGCGGCGCACGAGGCGCTGCGCGGCGATCAGGTTCACGGAGTTGGCGACGAGGAAGGACTCGATGCCCATGTTCACGAGACGGCTGATGCTGCTCGGCGCGTCGTTGGTATGGAGCGTCGAGAGCACGAGGTGGCCCGTGAGCGCGGCCTTGACGGCGATGCCCGCCGTCTCGCCGTCGCGAATCTCGCCGACGAGGATGATGTTCGGATCCTGCCGCAGGAACGAGCGCAGGACGCTGGCGAACGACAGGCCGATGTTCTCGCGCATCTGGACCTGGTTGATGCCGGGGAGATTGAACTCGACCGGATCCTCCGCGGTCATGATGTTGACGTTCGGGTCGTTGATCTGCGCGAGCGACGAGTACAGCGTGTTCGTCTTGCCGCTGCCGGTCGGGCCGGTGACGAGCACCATGCCCCACGGCTTCTTGATCGCCCGCGTGAAGCGCGCGAGCGCCTCGGTGTCGAAGCCGAGCTTCGTCATGTCGAGCTTGAGGCCTTCGGGATCGAGGAGACGAAGGACGACTTTCTCGCCGAACAGCGTGGGCAGGACCGAGACGCGGAAGTCGATGTCGCGATTGCGGCCGCGATCGACGAAGCGCGCCTTGATGCGGCCGTCCTGCGGCAGGCGCTTCTCGGCGATGTCGAGGCGCGCCATGATCTTGATGCGCGAGACGATCGGATCGCGGAACTTGACGGCCGGCGTCATCACGGCGTGGAGCTGACCGTCGATGCGGAACCGGATCCGCATGTCCTTCTCGTAGGACTCGATGTGGATGTCGCTCGCGCCCTTCTGAATCGCCGAGAGCATCAGCGCGTTGACGAGCTTGATGATCGGCGCTTCGCCGCCCTGCTTCTCGAGCGCGGCCGAGTCGATCTCCTCGGACTCGGCGACGACCTCGATGTTGTCGTCCTGCGTACCGAGCTCTTCGAGCGCGCGGCTCGCCAGGTCCGCCGCTTTCATCGTGCTCTGCGGATTGGCCGCGCCGCCGCCCGCCGCGCTGCCATTGCCGTTGGCGTAGTAGCGCGCGATCGCGTCGCGGATCGCGCTCTCGGACGCGACGACCGGCTCGACGTGCAGGTTCGTCATGAACTTGATGTCGTCCATGGCGAAGACGTTCGTCGGGTCCGCCATCGCGAGCGTCAGCGTGGTGCCGGATCGCGTGACGGGCAGGACGTTGTACTTCGTCGCGCTCTCGGCCGAGACGAGGCGCACGACGGCGGGGTCGATATCGAAGTCGCGGAGGTTGATCGCCGGCACGCCGCAATGGCGGCTGACCACGGCGGTGATGTCGTCGTCGCTCAGGATGCCGAGCTTGACCAGACTGGTACTGAGTCGTCCGCCATTCTGGCGCTGATGATTCAGCGCCTCCTGGAGCTGGACGGGCGTGACGCGCTTCTCGCGCAGGAGCAATTCGCCAAGACGTACGGCCATGAAGAGATCCGCACGATCACAACCCCGCTCGCATCGCGACGCCTACTTCGCGCGCGTCACTGTCCTTGCCGCCTGCGTAGTGCCCGTCGATCCAGATCGCTCGACTGAGTCTCACGCTCGCGCCGAGGCTGCCGATCGGGTCGTGAGCGCCTTTCACGCTCCAGCGAATGCCCGACCGGACGGAGAGACGTGAGCCCAACGCGGCCTCGCCTCCCACGGCACACATGCGACGAAGGCCGCCCATGAGGTCGACCGTGTTCAGGTCGAGGTCCATAGCAAGGGTCAGGCCATCGACCGGCAGGAAGGCGACGCCGAATCTGCCTTGTCTTTTGAGCGGACGCCCGGCGTCCGGGTCTTCACTAAATTGCGGCGATCGCAAATTCCTCAATAACAGGCCGATCCGCAGCTTTGGGGCATTCGCCATCGCCGACAGATCGAAGTCCATCGTTGTGTGACGATCAATGTCCGCGTCGCTCGCCGACGCCAGGACGTCGCCGGCGGTCGACGCGCCGACAGGCGCGATCGCCTGCCCGCCGCGAATCAGCTTCACGGTTCCGCCCATGACGACATCGGGAAAGACGGTCTGGAGCAAGCTGACGCCCCAGACGTTTGCGTGGAATGTTCTCGTCGCGAGGCTGCCATCAGAGGCCGTGAAGACTTCGGACACGTTGATCGTGCCGAGCGAGAGCCCGAGCGGCAGGGTGCCAAAGCTGGTGAGCGTCGCACGCTGGCGGCGGTCGCCTGGGGAAGGCGCCGCGTCCTGATTACCAAGCTGCAACTGGTGCCACCCTATTGTCATTCCGGCCAGACGGCCGGTCGCCAGCCCCGCCGGGTTCCACGCGACAGCGGTCGCATCGTCGGCCACGGCCACGAAAGCGCCGCCCATGCCCAGCGCACGCTCGCCAACCGACTCGACGGGCACGGTTTGAGCGGACGCGGCGCGAGGCGCGAGCGCGGCCAGAATGGGCGTCAACGCCAACAGGACGAGGAGCGAGGGGCGTGAAGGGCGCATTGGTACGAGCGTATCAGCGCCAGTTGTGAACCGAACATCCGTTCGCTGCGTATTGGATGGGGCGCGATAAGATTACAATTCAGCACTCCCGAGTACACCCTCTTACCGCGAGAGCATCCACGATGGCTCAACCTGATGCTGCCCCTGTGCCCGATAAAGGTCTGTTCGCCCGCGCAATCGGTATGGTCGTCTCGCCCGGCGAGACGTTCAAGTCGGTCGTCCAGACGCCGCGTCCCGCGGGCATCCTCTTTTTGATCTGCCTCGTCATGGGGCTCGCGACAGGTCTGCCGCAGTTCACCGAGCGCGGCCGGCAGGCGACGCTCGACATGCAGGCGACGCAGGTCGAGCGCTTCACCGGTCAGCCCATGACGCCCGAGGCGTATACGGCGATGGAGCAGCGCGCGCACTACGGCGGCTACATCACGATCGGCTCGATGTTCGTCGTGATTCCGTTCTTCACCGTCGTATTCGGCGCGATCTACTGGGTCATCTTCAACGCGCTGCTCGGCGGGACGGCGTCGTTCAAACAGGTCCTGGCCATCGTCGCGCACGCGCAGGTGATCTCCGCGCTCGGCGCGGTCGTCTCGGCGCCGATTCAGTACATGCAGGGCACACAGACCGCGGCCGGACCGTTCAACCTCGGCGCGCTGGCACCGATGCTCGATCCGGGCAGCACGCTCGCCAACATTCTCGGCGGGCTCAGCTTCTTCTCCCTGTGGCAGACGGTGGTGAGCGCGATCGGATTGGCCGTCCTGTATCGCCGCAAGGCCGGCGGTATCGCCATCGCGCTCGTCGCGCTCTATGTCGCGATCGTCGCGGCGTTCGCCATCGGCTTCTCGAGGATCTTTGGACGATGACGTCGGCGGGCGGCCACAAGGGCCGCCCCTGCGACGCGTCAACACCGCGCAATTGTTCCGTAGGGGCGGCCCTCGTGGCCGCCCGGCAAATGACAACCGTAGGGGCGGCCCCCCGTGGCCGCCCGTGAGAGCAGACGAATGACACGAAAGAAGATCTGGATCGGAGCCGGCATCGTCGTGGTGCTCGCCGCCATCGCGTACGCCAATTTCGCGTTCCATCGCACGACGACGACGTCGATCACGGCGGAGAAGATTGCGCGTCACGACCTCGAGGCCATCGTCTCCGCCAGCGGCAAGATTCAGGCAAAGCGGCAGGTGAACATCAGCGCCGAGACGGTCGGCAAGGTCGTCAATCTCGACGTCGACGAGGGCGACATCGTCAAGATCGGCCAGCCGCTGCTGCAGATCGATCCGCGCATCCTGCAGAACACGGTCGAGAGCCGCGAGGCCAGCCTGGCAACGGCGCGGGCGACGCTCTCGCAGACGCGCGCGCAGGTCGACAGCACGCGCGTCGCGCTGCAGCAGGCGAAGGACTCGTTCGGCCGGCAGGAGGGCCTGTTCAAGCAGGGCCTGCTCTCGCGCGACGAGTACGATCGCGGCCGCAACGACGTCCAGATGCGTCAGGCGGATCTCACGTCGGGAGAACAGTCGATCGCCGCGCAGGAACAGCGCATCAAGCAGGAAGAGGCGGGCCTCGAGAGTGCGCGCTACGACCTGAACAAAGTCCGCATCCTCTCGCCGATCAACGGCATCGTCACCAAGCGCAACATCGAAGAGGGCGAGACCGTCGTCACCGGCACGATGAACAACGCGGGCACGGTGCTGCTGACGATCGCGGACCTGTCGATCATCCAGGCGGAGATCGAAGTCGACGAGACGGACATCCCGTACACGAAGATCGGCCAGATCGCGAAGGTCACGATCGACGCGATGCCCGGCAAGACATTCACGGGCAAGGTCACCGAAGTCGGCAACAGCCCGATCACGTCCACGTCCACGACGACGTCGCGCGCGACGAACTTCAAGGTGGTCGTGACGATCGACGGCCAGATCCCGGACGTCCGTCCCGGCTTCACGTGCACCGCAGACATCACGACGGCGACGCGTCAGAAGGCGCTCGGCGTGCCGATCCAGGCAATGACCGTGCGTGAGCTGGTCGTCGACGAGCACGGCGCGATCGTTCCGACGCCGCCGCCGGCCTCTGGCACGTCCACCTCGAAGCGTCCGACCGCGCCGGCCGAGCTCAAGCCCGGACAGACGCGCAAGGAGTTCGAGGGCGCATTCCTGATCAAAGGCGGCAAGGCCTCGTTCGTCCCTGTCAAGACCGGCATCGCGGGCGAGAAGTACTTCGAAGTGCTCGACGGCCTCAAGGACGGCGATGAGGTCGTCACCGGTCCGTTCGCGTCCGTGCGCACGATGAAGGACGGCGACCCGGTGAAGATCACGACGGCCGCCGCCGCGGGGACGGCTGCGAAGTAAGCGGCGCTCCTCATGCACCGGTTCCTCGAAGCGGCCGGCATCGCCCTCCAGGCGATCTGGGCGAACAAGCTGCGATCGTTCCTGACCGTCATCGGCAACATCGTCGCGGTCACGTCGATCATCGCGGTCGTGTCGCTCGTGCAGGGCCTGAACGCGTCGGTCGAAGATGCGATTCAATCGCAGTTCGCCGCCGACGCGTTCTCGATCCAGCGCCGCCCCCTCACCCAGACCGAAGACGAGGCCGAGCGCGCCGAGAGCAATCCGCGCGTGACGATGGAGGACGCGGACGCGATCCGGCACTTCGGCTCGACGATCGGCATGGTGATGGCGGAGGTCAGCACGTCCGCGGACGCCAAGTTCCGCGAGGAGTCGCTCGACAGCGTCACCGTCCGCGGCGTCACCAAGGAATACAACTCGCTGCCGTCGACGACGATCGAGTCGGGCCGCGGCATCACGCCGGCGGAGTTCGACAACGGCCGCAACGTCGCGGTCATCGGCTGGGGCGTCGCGGATCGGCTGTTCGGCGCGCTCGATCCGACCAACAAGACGCTCGCCGTCGCCGGCGTGCAGTTCCGCGTCGTCGGCGTCGCGCCGAAAAAGGGGTCGCTGCTCGGCCAGTCGCAGGACGAGTGGGTCGTGGTGCCGCTCATCGCCTTTCAGCGGATCTTCGGCATCCGGCAGTCGCTCGATCTCACGGTCCGGCCCACCGATCCGGCGCTCGTCGATGCGGCGATGGACGAAGCGCGCGTGGCGTTGCGCGTGCAGCGCCGGCTGCGGCCGAGCGCGCCGGACAACTTCGGCATCCTGACGTCGAACACGTTCATGAGCATCTACTCGCAGGCGACGTCGGGGATCTTCGCGATCCTGATCGGCGTCGTCAGCCTGTCGCTCGTCGTCGGCGGCATCGTCATCATGAACATCATGCTGATGGTCGTGAGCGAGCGTACGCGCGAGATCGGCCTGCGAAAATCGCTCGGCGCGCGGCGGCGCGACATCCTCTGGCAGATTCTGACCGAGTCGATCACGCTGTCGACGTTCGGTGGCATTTGCGGCACGGCGTTCGGCTTTCTCATCGCGTGGATCATCAGCAAGGTCAGCCCGCTGCCGGCCATCGTCGAGCCGTGGTCGGTCGCGCTCGGCATCGGCATGACGGCCGTCGTGGGCCTCGGATTCGGTCTCTATCCCGCCATGCAGGCCGCGGCGCTCGATCCGATCGAAGCGTTGAGACGCGAGTAGATCATGCGCTGGAGCCTCTTCTCGGAAATCCTCGCGATGTCGTGGGACACGGTGCGCGGCAACAAGCTGCGCTCGTTCCTCACGGTGCTCGGCATCGTCATCGGCATCACGTCGATCGTCGGCATGACGGCGCTCATTCGCGGCTTCGATCAGTCGTTCCGCGATCTGATTCGCGGCCTCGGTCCGAACACGGTGTACGTCACCAAGATGTCGGCCGTGAGCTTCGCGTCGGGCAAGACGTTCCAGGAGCTGATCAAGCGGCCGAACGTCACGCCGCTCGACGCCGAGGCGCTCGAGCGCGGGTCGGACCTGCTCGACACGGTCGACGTCACGATTGGCGGCGGCGGGCCGGGATCGCAGAGCGAGCGCATCTACTACCGCAACCAGCGCACGAAGCCGCTGGCCGTGGTCGGCGCGACGGACCGCTGGCCGCAAGTCAACGCGCTCGAGCTCGACGCGGGACGGTTCTTCACGACGTCGGAGGTCCAGCGCCGCAGCCGCGTCGTGGTGCTCGGACAGACGCCGGTGCAGGCGCTGTTTCCCAGCCAGGATCCGATCGGCAAGTCCGTGCGCATCGGCTTCGACGAGTACGAAGTGATCGGCACGATGGCGAAGCGGCCGAGCCCGGGCGGTTTCAACGTCGGCGCCGACGACTTCGTCGTCATTCCGTTCACGACGTACGCCAAGCAGTACGGCATCCGGCCCAATGAGCCCGGCCGCGGCGAGCTGCGCGGCACCACGATCGCGGCCGTCCCGCGTGACGGCGTCTCCCGCGATCAGGTGATGAACGAGGTCGAGCAGATCATGCGCGCACGGCACCGGCTGCGCGTCGACGAGCCGGATGATTTCGATCTGGTGACTCAGGACGCGTTCCTGCAGCTCTGGGATCAGATCAGCCAGGCGACGTTCCTCGCGCTCGTCGTGCTGTCGTCGATTGCGCTGATGGTCGGCGGCATCGGCGTCATGAGCATCATGACGATCAGCGTGACCGAGCGCACGCGCGAGATCGGCGTCCGCAAGGCGCTCGGCGCGCGCCGTACCGAGATCCTGTGGCAGTTCCTGCTCGAAGCGATCTTTCTCACCTCCGCCGGGGGGCTGCTCGGCATCGTCTTTGGCGCCAGCATCGGCCTCGGCGTCCACGCGTTCAGCGGTTTCCCCATCTCCCTGCCCTGGTGGGCCTTCGCGATCGGCATCGGCTTCTCGGCCGGCGTCGGCGTCTTCTTCGGCATGGTCCCCGCCATCCGCGCCTCGCGACTGGATCCGATCGAAGCGCTCAGATACGAGTAGGGGCGACCCTTGTGGTCGCCCGGCGTGGGCCGGGGCCGCCACAAGGGCGGCCCCTACGCGGCAAGCAGGTGTAGGCCCACGACCGCCAGATGATCCGATGACCAGATAGCGCTATTCTCAGCCCATCTTCTCTTCTCGCACTCGACGGACCGGAGGTGCCTTATGAAGGTCTTCGACGCGGCAGCGATCCGGAATGTGGCGCTGGTGGGACATAGCGGCGCGGGGAAAACGCAACTGGCGTCCGCACTGCTCTTCGATACAGGGGCCGTCAACCGGTTCGGCCGCGTAGACGATGGGACGACGGTCACCGATTACGACGAAGAAGCCATCGCGCGGAAGCACACCTTGTCGGCTTCCCCGGCCTGCTGCGAATGGCAACAGTGCAAGATCAACCTGATCGACACGCCTGGCGCCGGGAACTTCCTCAGCGACGCCCGCGCCGCGCTGCGTGTCGTCGACGCCGCCCTCGTCGTGGTCGACGCCGTCGCCGGCGTGCAGGTCTCGACCGAAAAGATCTGGGAAACGGCCGCCGAGCTCTCCCTCCCGCGCCTCGTCGTCTGTCATCGTCTCGATCGCGATCGCGCCAGTCTCACGCGCACGATGGAGTCGCTGCGCGCCTCGCTCGGCCGCGGTTGCGTGCCGGTCCAATGGCCCATCGGCGAAGAGAAATCGTTCACCGGCATCGTCGATCTGGTGACGATGACGTCGCGAACGTTTGCGACGAACGGATCGGGCACGATGACCGCCGGTCCGATTCCGGATGCGCTGGCCGCCGACGCGGCCGCCGCGCGCGACGCGCTCATCGAAGCGGTCGCCGAGGCCGATGAGACGCTGATGGACACGTTCTTCAGCGCGGGCACGCTGACGCAGGACGAGCTGATCGCGGGACTCGGCCGCGCGGTCAGGGCCGGCACGCTCTTTCCCGTCTTCTGTGCGTCGGGCCTGCAGAACATCGGCGTGCAGCCGGTCGCCGACGCGATCGTCACCTTCACACCCTCGCCCGCCGAGCGTCCCTTTTCCGCGACGACGATCGCCGGCGATGCGACGTCCGTTGCCGCAGATGCCAAGGGACCGCTGGGCCTCTGGGTGTGGAAGACCGTCGCGGATCAGTTCGCCGGCCGCATCACGTTGTTCCGCGTGCTGTCCGGCGTCGTGAAGTCCGACACGACAATCCACAATCTCACGCGCGATCAGGACGAGCGCATCGGCCACGTCCTCGCCCTCCAGGGCAAGACGCAGACGCACGTTCCGGAGCTCGCCGCCGGCGATCTGGGCGCGGTCGCGAAGCTCCGCGATGCGCACACGGGCGACACGCTCGGCGATCGGGCGTTCACCGCGCGCGTGCCGCCGCTCGTCTTTCCCGAGCCCGTGCTCGCGTACGCGATCGCACCGAAGAGCCGCAGCGACGAGGACAAGATTGGCCCCGCGATCCAGCGGCTACGCGAGGAAGATCCGTCCATTGGCTACACGCGCGACGCGCAGACGCACGATCTGCTGCTGTCAGGCCAGGGCCAGTTGCACATCGAGGTCACGGTCGCCAAGCTGCGACGCCGCTTCGGCGTCGAAGTCACGCTCAAACCGCCGCACATTCCGTATCGCGAGACGATCACGGCCGTGGTCGACGCGCATGGCCGCCACAAGAAGCAGACGGGCGGCCACGGCCAGTTCGGCGACTGCAAGATCCGCATGGAGCCGCTGCCGCGCGGCGCGGACTTCGAGTTCGTCGACGACATCTTCGGCGGCGCGATCCCGCGCCAGTTCATTCCCGCCGTTGAAAAGGGCGTCCAAGAGGCGCGCGCCCGCGGCTACGTCGCCGGCTATCCCGTCGTCGACTTCCGCGTCACGCTCGTCGACGGGTCGTACCACGACGTCGACTCGAACGAGCTCTCGTTCAAGATGGCGGGCCGGCTCGCGTTCAAGGACGCGATGAGTCGCGCACGACCGACGTTGCTCGAGCCCGTGATGACCGTCGAGGTCTACACGCCGTCGGACTTCGCCGGCGATTTGATGGGCGACCTGAGCTCGCGGCGCGGACGCATCGCCGGCATGGACACGCGCGGCGCGGCGACCGTGATCCGCGCGACGGTGCCGATGGCCGAGATGCTCGCCTACGAGCAGATCCTGACGTCGCACACCGGCGGCCGCGGCGCGTATCACATGGAGTTCTCGCACTACGACGAAGTGCCGTCGCACCTGCACGCAAAGATCGTCGCGGCGTCGAAAGCCGAGCGCGGCGAGATGAAGGAAGAAGAGGAATGACGCCCGCGGCCGGTTCCTGCGATGATGGGAGCCGTGCCGCTCGTCTCACTCGTTTCCACGCTGCTCGTCGCCGCGGCGCTCACGGCTTCGTCGCCGGTGACGCCGCAGTCCGCGTCCGGCGACGACACGGCCTCGCCAAGCTCGACGGCCGCGTCGTTCGACGCGTTCCTTTCGGACATTCGTACTGAGGCCCTGGCGCGCGGCATCAAGGCCGACACGCTCGACCGCGCGCTCGCCGGCCTCACGCCGGATTCAGTCGTCGTCTCGCGCGATCGCAATCAGCCGGAGATCGTTCAGAGCCTCGACGCGTACGTCCACGAACGTCTCACACCGCGGACGCTCGCGACGGCGCGCGAGATGGCCGTCCGCCACCGCGCGCTGCTCGATCGCGTCGATGCCAAGTACGGCGTGCCGCGCCCGCTGATGATCGCGATCTGGGGCCTCGAGTCGAACTTCGGCCGCTTCACGGGCAGCTATCCGACGATTCAGGCGCTCGCCACGCTCGCGTACGACAACCGCCGTCCCATCTTCCGCGGCGAGTTGCTCGCGGCCTTGACGATGGTGGACCGCGGATTGGTGAAGCCCGAGGACATGAGCGGCTCGTGGGCCGGCGCGATGGGCCAGCCGCAGTTCATGCCGTCGAGCTTCCTGAAGCACGCCGTCGATTTCGACGAGGACGGGACGATCGACATCTGGACGTCGCCGGCCGACGTCTTCGGCTCGATGGCGCACTATCTGGCGCAGGCGGGATGGACGCGCGGCGAACGCTGGGGCCGCGAGGTGAAGATCTCACACAAGACGCTGACGGCCATCGACCGTCACGTCCCGATGCGCACGCGCGGCTGCCGCGCAATCCGCGCGATGACGGTGCCGCGGCCGCTCTCGGAATGGACGAAGCTCGGCGTCACGCTCCCGAACGGTCATGCGCTGCCGGCCGCCACGATGGATGCATCACTCGTCCGCGGCACAAAGCGCTACTTCCTCGTCTACCGCAACTACGAGGCCATCATCGACTACAACTGCTCGCACTCGTACGCAATCGCGGCGGGGCTGCTGGCGGACGCGATCAAGTGAGGACGCCCTCGCGCTTCGCGCGGCCCGCGTCCTCTCGTCAATTTCGAACTTTGAACTTCGAACTTTGAAAAAGACCTCCTGCACGAAAAAGCCGGAGTATCGACATCGTCGATACTCCGGCTTGCCGTGTTTCGAAGTTCAAAGTTCCCAGTTCGAAGTTCTGTCTAACTGCCCCCCGCCTTCCGCGGCGTCGTGACTTTCTTACCGGCGCCTCGCGCGGGTTTGGTGGCCTTCACGTTCGCGGCCTGGTCCTGGTCCTTCTTGCCGCGGCCGGTGAGGGCTTCGCGGATGCGGCCGCCGACGGTCTTCTTCTTCGGTTTGGCGTCTTCCGCGGCCTTGGCGGCCTTCTCGGCGGCGTTCGGATCGAACTCGCTGCCGATCAGCTCGACTTCAGCCACTTCCGCGCTGTCACCGCGGCGATAGCCCAGCCGCAGCAGGCGCGTGTAGCCGCCCGCGCGCTCCGCGTAGCGGGGCGCGATCGTGTCGAACAACTTCGCGACGACCTCGCGGTCCGCGATGTCGCGCGCGACCGTGCGGCGCGCGGTGACGGCGTGGCTGCTGCCGTCCGGCGCGTTGAGGCTCCGCTTCGCGACCGTGATGATGCGCTCGACGAACGGGCGCAGCTCCTTCGCGCGCGGCACCGTCGTCTGGATCCGCTCGTGGCGGATCAGATCGAGGGCCTGGTTGCGGAGCATCGCGATGCGATGCTCCGTGACGCGGCCCAGCTTGCGATATGCGACTCTGTGACGCATGGTTCCGTCCTACTACTCCTGGCCGCCCTGCTCCAGGCGCATGCCCAGGCTGAGCCCCATCGTGGCCAGGATGTCCTTGATCTCGTTCAGCGACTTCCGGCCAAAGTTCTTCGTCTTCAACATCTCGCCTTCGGTCTTCTGGACGAGCTCACGCAGCGTGCGGATGTTGGCGTTCTTCAGGCAGTTGTACGACCGCACCGACAGCTCGAGCTCCTCGACGCTCTTGTCGAGGTTCTCGTTGACGGCCGCCGCGCCCTGCTCCGATGCCGCATCGAGCGGCTGATCCGACGCCTCGTCGAGCCCGACGAAGATCGTGAAGTGATCGCGGATCAGCTTGGCCGCGAGCGACACGGCGTCGCGCGGCGTCACTGCGCCGTTGGTCTGCACTTCCAGCGTCAGCTTGTCGTAGTCGGTCGTCTGGCCGATACGTGCAGCCTCGACGACGTAGTTGACCTTCTTCACCGGCGAGTGGACCGAGTCGATCGGGATCCAGCCGATGCCGAGATCCTCGTCGAAGTTCTTGTCGGCCGACACGTAGCCGCGGCCGCGGCGCACGCGCAGCTCCATCTCGAGCTTGCCGCCCTCGCTGACCGTCGCGATGTGCGCGTCCGGCTCGAGGATTTCGACGTCGGCGTCGGCCTCGATGTCGCGCGCCCGCACGACGCCCGGCTTCGTCACGCGCAGCACGAGCGTCTTCGGCTGGTCCGTGTGCACCTTCAGCGGTACCTGCTTCAGGTTCAGGATGATGTCGGTCGCGTCCTCGACGACGCCCTGGATCGGGGAGAACTCGTGGAGCACGCCCTCGATCTTCACGGCGGTCACGGCCGCGCCCTCAATCGACGACAGCAGCACGCGCCGCATCGCGTTGCCGACGGTCGTGCCGAATCCGCGCTCGAACGGCTGCGCGTAGAACCGCCCGAACCGATCCGTCAACGTCTCCCGCTCGAACTCCAACCGCTTCGGCCGCTGAAAACCCTTCCACAACATGGTCACGATCCTTTCGCCGTCCGCCTCCGCCCTTCGGGGCTTCGGCGAGACCAGACCTGCGTTAGTTGGTCACCGGCCTCCCGCCGCAGGTCTGAAAGCTGCGGGCCGGCGACTGGCTCTTACGGAACTTCGAACTACGAACTTAGAACTTCGAACTGAACAGCATGCTCTTTTTCGAAGTTCAAAGTTCGAAGTTGACGATGCTCTTGACGCGCGTTAGACCCGTCTCCGCTTCGGCGGCCGGCAGCCGTTGTGCGGGATCGGGGTGACGTCGCGGATCGACTTCACGTCGATGCCGACCGTCTGCAGCGCGCGGATCGCGGACTCGCGGCCGGCGCCCGGCCCCTTGACGCGCACTTCGAGCGACCGCAGACCATAGGTCTTCGCCGCGTTGCCCGCGGCGATCGCCGCCTGCGTGGCCGCGAACGGCGTGCCCTTGCGCGATCCCTTGAAGCCGATCGCGCCGGCGCTCGACCACGCGATGACGTGGCCTTCCGCGTCCGTGATCGTCACGACGGTGTTGTTGAACGACGCCTGGATGTGGGCGAAGCCGTGGTGCACCACGCGCTTCTCGCCGCGCTTCTTGAACGTCTTCTTCTTCTTCGCCGGCCCCTGTCCGGCTTCCGCCGACGCGCCGTCCTGTGCTGCTGTCTTTGCCATCACGTCCTCGGTTCGCTAGCCGTTGCCTACTCGACCTTCTTCTTCGCGAT
This sequence comes from Vicinamibacterales bacterium, assembly GCA_035547155.1. Lineage (GTDB taxonomy): Bacteria > Acidobacteriota > Vicinamibacteria > Vicinamibacterales > SCN-69-37 > CAZNMF01. The sequence goes on along the minus strand of DASZVJ010000175.1, from coordinate 12,106 downwards.
CGCGCCCTTGCGCGGGCCCTTGCGAGTGCGCGCGTTGGTGCGCGTCCGCTGGCCGCGCACCGGCAGGTTCCGCCGGTGCCGCGATCCGCGATAGCTGCCGATCTCGACGAGCCGCTTGATGTTCATCGAGATCTCCTTGCGCAGGTCGCCCTCGACGCGGCCCTGCTCCTCGATGACGCGGCTGATCTTCCGGACGTCGTCCTCGGACAGATCCTTCACACGGATGTCACCGCTGACGCCCGCGGCGCCGAGAATGTTGTTCGACCGCTGCCGGCCGATGCCGTAGATGTACGTCAACCCGATCTCGACGCGCTTGGTCCGCGGAAGATCCACGCCTGCAATGCGAGCCATCTTTGCTGCCTCTCCGTCAACTTCGAACTTCGAACTTGGAACTTCGAACTTGGACCTTCGAGCCCGAGAGCTTCATGTCGAAGTTCTCAGTTCGAAGTTCAAAGTTTGACGTTCCCTAGCCCTGCCGCTGTTTGTGCTTCTGGTTCGTGCAGATGATGCGCACGACGCCGCGCCGGCGCACCACTTTGCACTTGTCGCACATCCGCTTCACCGATGCTCTGACCTTCATCGTCCTGTCCTCGAGCTTCGCCCATCCGGATCGAAGCGGTTGTTCCTCTCACCCCCGCCGCACGATGCGCCCGCGCGTGTGATCGCGCGCGCTCATCTCGACGGTCACCGTGTCCCCGACGACGAGCCGGACGAAGTTCCGCCCGAGCCCGGACGCCGCATGCGCGACCACCGTCGCGCCACTCTCGAGCGCCACGCGATACAACGCGCGCGGCAGGATCCTCGTCACCGTGCCGACGACCCGCGTCTGCCCGCCGGCCACCGCGGCCTCAACGAGCCTGCGACGCGACCGGCGATCCGGCGCGCAACGTCAGCACGCGCGGCCCGTTGGCCGTCACCGCGACGGTGTGCTCGAAGTGCGCCGCGAGACTGCCGTCACGCGTCACCGCGGTCCACTTGTCCGCGAGCACCTTCGTCTCCGGCCGGCCCATCGCCACCATCGGCTCGATCGCCAGCACCATGCCCGCCGCGAGCTTCACGCCGTGTCCGGGCCGTCCGTAATTCGGAATCTGCGGCTCCTCGTGCAGCTGCTCACCGATCCCGTGCCCCACGAACTCGCGCACGACGGAAAACCCGTTTGCTTCCACCCACGCCTGCACCGCGTGGCCGATATCCGACAGCCGCGCGCCGACGCGCACCTGCGCGATAGCGCGGTCGAGCGCCTCGCGCGTCACGCGCAGCAGCGTCTGTGTCCGCGCCGGCACCTCGCCGACGGCCACCGTCACGGCCGAGTCGCCGTAGTAGCCGCCCATCTTCACGCCCATGTCGAGCGAGATGATGTCGCCGTCCTTCAGCGCGCGCCCCTTCGAGGGGATGCCGTGCACCACTTCCTCGTTGATTGACGCGCAGAGCGTCGCCGGATACCCGCGATACCCCTTGAACGCCGGGACCGCACCGCCTTCGCGCACGAGCCGCTCGGCCAGCACGTCCAGATCCCACGTCGTCACGCCCGGCGCGACCGCGGACTCGAGCTGCGCCAGCACGTCCGAGACGAGCTGGTTCGCGGTGTACATCCGCTCGATTTCCGCGTCGGACCGAATCGTGATCATCGGCCGCCCACCACTGACGCCACCGCCGCCGCGATGTCCTTCGCCACGGCCTCCTGCGTCTGATCGCCGTCGACGGACCGGAACGTCGGCCGCCGGCGGTAGAACTCGACGATCGGCTGCGACTCCCGCTCGTAGACTCGCAGCCGCTCGCGCACGATTCCGAAGTCGTCGTCGGATCGCAGCACCAGCTCGCCGCCGCAGCGCGCACACCGGACCGCTTCAGGCGCCGCCGGCATGCCGCACGCGCGGCAGATCCGCCGGCCGCGCAGCCGCTCGAGCAGCCGGGTCTCCGGCACCTCGATGTCCACGACCACCAGCGGCTCGCGGTCGTCGAGCAGGTGATCGAGCGCTTCGGCCTGCACGAGCGTCCGCGGAAACCCGTCGAGCACGAACCCGGCCGACGCATCGGGATGCCGCAGCCGGTCCTTCACGATCCCGATCACCAGGTCGTCGTCGACCAGGTGTCCCGCGTCCATCAGCGACTTCGCGCGCTGGTGCGCCGCTTCGTCCTCGACCTGTGCCTGACGCAGCACGTCGCCCGTCGACACCCGCGGCACGCGCCGATCCCGCGCAAATCGCTCCGCCTGCGTTCCTTTGCCCGCCCCGGGCGGGCCCAACATCACCAGCCGCACGCCCTAGCTCCGACGGCCGCGCACGCGCGTCTTCTTCATGAAGCCGTCGTAGTGCCGCATGATGAGCTGCGACTCCACCTGCTGCACCGTGTCCATCGCCACGCCGACGACGATCAGCAGCGACGTGCCGCCGAAGTAGAACTGGATGTTCATGCCTTCGGTGATGAACCGCGGCACGATCGCATCCAGCCGATCGCCGATGAACGGGATCGGCTGCACCTTGAAGCCGGTCAGCAGCAGCTCGGGCAGCAGTGCGATCGCCGCCAGATACAGCGCGCCGAACAGCGTGATGCGCGCGAGGATCAGATCGATGTGCTCCGCCGTGCGCTTGCCCGGCCGGATGCCCGGCACGAACCCGCCGTACTTCCGCATGTTCTCCGCGACGTCATCCGGATTGAAGATGATCGCCGTGTAGAAGTACGCGAAGAAGATGATCATCCCGATGTACAGCAGGTTGTACAGCGGGTAGCCGATGCCGATCTGGCCGATCGACGCGACGATCCACTGGCTGAGCGTCGGGAACCGCGCCGCCATCGCGCTGCCGGTGTCGAACATCGGCTTCATCGTCTGCGGGAACGCCAGGATCGACGACGCGAAGATAACGGGCATGACGCCGCCCGTGTTCACCTTCAGCGGAATGTGCGTGCTCGCGCCGCCGTACATCCGGCGGCCCACCATGCGCCGCGCGTACTGCACCGTGACGCGCCGGTACCCGCGTTCGACGAACACGACGGCGGCGACGACGATGATCATCAGCACAATCAGCGCGATCAGCCGGATCGGCCCGACCTCGCCCGTGCCGAGCTGTGACAACGTCCGCATCGCGCCGCGCGGCAGACCGACGACGATGCCGGCGTAGATCAGCAGCGACATGCCGTTGCCGATGCCGCGCTCGGTGATCTGCTCGCCGAGCCACATCACGAACACCGATCCGGTCGTCAACGTCAGCACCGTCATGAACCGGAAGGCCCAGCCCGGGTGGTCGACGATCGCGAACCCGCCGGCCTGACCGGCGTTCTCGAGGTAGATCGCAATCGCCAGCGCCTGCACGACGCTCAGCACGATCGTGCCGTAGCGCGTGTACTGCGTGATCTTCCGCCGCCCGATCTCGCCTTCTTTCGACAGACGCTCGAGGTACGGCCAGACCACCGTCAGCAACTGCAGGATGATCGAGGCACTGATGTACGGCATGACCCCCAGGGCGAACACTGTCATCTGCGACAGGTTGTAGCCTGAGAACATGTCGTACAGGCCAAACAGATTGCTGCTGGCCGCCTGCCTCGTCAACTCCGACAGCGCCTGGATGTTGATGCCGGGCGTGTTGATGTGCCCGCCAATCCGGTACACGGCCAGAATGGCGAACGTGAACAGCACCCGCTTGCGCAGTTCAGGAATCGCGAAGATGTTTCTGAGACTGTCCATAGAATCGCCTGCCGGACCGCTCGGTCCGGCGCTGCTGCCGTGTGACTAGCTGAGAACCTCCGTCGCGCCGCCCGCCGCGGCGATTTTCTTGACCGCCGATTCGCTGAACTTGTGCGCCCGCACCGTCAGCGCCTTGCCGCATTCCCCGCGCCCGAGCACCTTCACGCGCGCGTCGCGCACGCGCACGAGCCCACGCTCGTGCAAGAGCTCCGGCGTGATCGCCGTGCCCGCGTCGAAGATCTCCGCGAGCGTGTCGAGATTGACGACCGCGTATTCCACGCGGAACGGGTTGTGGAACCCGCGCTTCGGCACGCGGCGATGAAGCGGCATCTGGCCGCCCTCGAACCCGCGCTTGAAGCGGAAGCCCGAACGCGACTTCGCGCCCTTGCTGCCGCGCGACGCCGTCTTGCCATGACCCGAGCCGGGGCCGCGGCCCACGCGCTTCTTGGGCCGCTTCGCGCCACGCGGCGGTCGGAGATTGTTCAGAGCCATCGCTGTCCGTTCCTCTCCGGCTACTGCTCGTCCACCTGGACGAGGTGCCGTACCTTCAAGATCAACCCGCGCGTCGCCTTGGTGTCTTCGACCTGCACCGTGTGCCGGATCCGCCGAAGCCCCAGCCCGCGCAACGCCAGCGTCTGCTTCTTGTCGAAGCCGATCCCGCTGCGAATTTGCGTCACCTTTAGTTGCTTCATGACCATCTCAACTTAGAACTTCGAACTTAGAACTTCGAATACAGGAACCGGCTGCGCCTGCCAACGGTTTTCATTGCCCTTCGCACTCAGCGAGCGTTCCACGTTCGAAGTTCACAGTTCCGTCAGTGTCCGGCCGGCGCCGCGCCCACGAGATCTTCGACGTCCTTGCCGCGCAGCCGCGCCACCGACGAGGGATCGCGCAGCAGCTCGAGCGCCGTGAACGTCGCGCGCACGACGTTGTGCGGGTTCGCCGATCCGAGCGACTTCGTCAGCACGTTGTTGACGCCGGCCGATTCGACGACGGCGCGCACCGCGCCGCCGGCGATGATGCCGGTGCCGTCCGGCGCCGGCTTCAGCAGCACCGCGCCCGCGCCGAACTGGCCCAGCACCGGGTGCGGAATCGTCGTGCCCGCCATCGGAACGCGGATGAGCGCCTTCTTCGCGGCCTCGATCGCCTTCTTGATGGCCGACGGGACTTCCTTCGCCTTGCCGATGCCGAAGCCCACGACGCCGTGGCCATCGCCGATCACCACGAGCGCGCTGAAGCTCAGATTCTTGCCGCCCTTGACGACCTTCGTGACGCGGCTGATGTTGACGACCGTGTCCTTGAGCTCGAGCTCCGACGGGTCGATCTTCTCGCGAGAGTGCGCCATATATCCTCTAGAATTCCAGTCCGGCTTTCCGCGCCGCGTCGGCGACCGCACGCACGCGGCCGTGATACAGATTGCCGCCGCGATCGAACACGACCTTCGTGATGCCCTTAGCCTGCAGTCGCTCGGCGACGACCTGTCCGAGCGCCGTCGCGCCAGCCAAATTGCCGCCGCGCGTCTTGTCGGTGAACACCTTCTTCAACGACGGCTCCGTGCTCGACGCCGACACCAGCGTATGGCCGGCCATGTCGTCGATCACCTGCGCGTAGATGTGCCCGACCGACCGGAACACCGCCAGCCGCGGCCGCTCGGCCGTCCCGTGAATCCGCTTGCGCTGCCGCAACCGAATCCGATCGCGTCGATCCTTCTTCGTCCGAATCTTCATGGCCGTTGTCCTACGCTCCGGTCTTGCCGACCTTCTTCTTCAGCACTTCGCCCGTGTACCGCACGCCCTTCTGCTTGTACGGATCCGGCTTGCGGAAGCCACGGATGTTCGCGGCCACCTGGCCGACGAGCTGGCGATCGATGCCCGTCACCGTGACGTGCGTCTGCTTGTCGATCGTGACGTCGATGCCGGCCGGGATGTCGAACACGACCGGATGCGAGTAGCCCAGCGCGAAGACGACCTGCTTGCCCTTCACTTCCGCGCGGTAGCCGACGCCGACGATATCGAGCTCACGCTTGAAGCCGTTGGTCACGCCCTCGACGGCGTTGGCCATCAGGCTGCGCGCCAGGCCGTGGAACTTGCCGAGCTCCGGATCGGCGCGCTCCGTCTTCGCGACGAGCTGCGCGTCCTTGACCTCGAACAGGATGCCCGGCGGCACGCGCTGTTTCAGCGTGCCCTTCGGCCCCTTGACCTCGACGGCGCCGGGCTGGACCGTGACGGTGACGCCCTTCGGGACCGCAATCGGTTTTTTGCCAATACGAGACATCGTCCCCTCACCAGATGTTGCAGAGCACTTCGCCGCCAACGCCGGCCTTCTCCGCGTCGCGGCCGGTCATCACGCCGCGCGAGGTCGTCAGGATGGCCGTGCCGAGGCCGCCCATCACCTTCGGGACGTCCTCGCGGCTGACATAGGCGCGCCGGCCAGGCCGGCTCACGCGCTGGAGCCCGGAAATCACGTTCTCGCCGCGCGGGCCGTACTTCAACGCGATGCGAATCACGGCGGGCGCCTCGTCGGTCGCGGCGACCTCGGTCACCTGTCCGACGTAGCCTTCCTGCGCCAGGATGCGCGCCACCTCCGCCTTGAACCGCGACGCGGGGATGTCGACGCGCTGATGGCGCGCGTGCACCGCGTTGCGAATCCGCGTGAGCATGTCTGCGATCGGATCGGTCATAACTGCGTCCTCTGCGTGCTATCTCTTGACGGCCAACGTTGCTACCAGCTGCTCTTGATCACGCCGGCGACTTCTCCGCGCAGCGCGAGCTCGCGGAAGCACAGACGGCAGAGCGCGAACTTCCGGAGATACGCGCGCGGACGGCCGCACTTGCGGCAGCGGTTGCGCCGGCGGATCGCGTACTTCGGCTTCTTGTCCAGGTCCTTGACGGTCTTTGCGGTCGTCGCCATCGTTGATCCTAGTTCTGTCGGAACGGCATCCCGATGAGCTGCAGCAGGCGCCGCGCTTCCTCATCGGTCTTCGCGGTCGTCACGACCGAGATGTTCATGCCGCGGGACTTGTCCACCTTCAGATAGTCGATCTCCGGGAACATCAGCTGATCGCGGAGGCCGAGCGTGTAGTTGCCGCGGCCGTCGAAGCCGCGCGCCGACACACCGCGGAAGTCGCGCACGCGCGGCAGCGCGATCGAGATCAGCCGGTCCAGGAACTCGTACATCCGCTCGCCGCGCAGCGTCACCATCGCGCCGATCGGCATGCCCTTGCGCACCTTGAACTGCGCGATCGACTTGGTGGCGCGCGTGACGGCCGCCTTCTGGCCCGTGATCTTGCCGAGCTCCTCGGCGCCCGTCTCGACGATCTTCGCGTTCTGCGTCCCTTCGCCGAGGCCCATGTTGACGACCACCTTCGTGATCTTGGGCACGGCCATCACGTTCGTGTAGCCGAACTCCTTGCGGAGCGCCGGCACGACGTCGGCGACGTAGCGATCCTTCAGGCGATTCATTTGTCCACCGCTCCCTTGCACTTCACGCAGTAGCGCACCCGGCGGCCATCGTCGAGCCGGCGGCTCCCGATGCGCGTCCTCGCGCCGCACTCCGGGCAGACGAGCTGCACGTTCGACGCATGCACGGCCGCCTCGCGCTCGATGATCCCGCCCTGCACGTTCTTCTGCGGGTTGGCGCGCGTATGGCGCTTGATGAAATTCACGCCCTCGACGATCACGCGGCCCTGCTCGGGCAGCACGCGCAGCACGCGGCCGCGCTTGCCGCGATCGCGGCCCGTCGTGACGATGACGTTGTCGTTCTTCCTGATAGCCGGAGCCACGAGCCGAGCCATGACTAGAGCACCTCCGGCGCGAGCGAGATGATCTTCATAAACCGCCGCTCGCGCAGCTCGCGCGACACGGGCCCGAACACGCGGGTCCCGATCGGCTCGCCTTCGTTGTTGATGAGCACGGCCGCATTGCGGTCGAAGCGGATGTACGAGCCGTCCCGGCGGCGCAGCTCCTTGCGCGTGCGCACGATCACCGCCTTGACGACCTGGCCCTTTTTCACCGTGCCGTCCGGCGTCGCTTCCTTCACCGACGCGGTCACGATGTCGCCGATGCGCGCGTACCGGCCGGCCGATCCGCCGATCGGGTTGATGACGGCGATCTTGCGCGCGCCGGAGTTGTCCGCCACGTCGAGAATCGAACGCATCTGCACCATGACTAGACTCCCTTCGCCCGCTGGACGATGCGCGTGACGACCCAGCGCTTGCGGCGCGACAGCGGCCGCGACGGCACGAGCGCCACGCGGTCACCGACCTTCGCGTCGTTCTGCTCGTCGTGCGCCATGAAGCGCGACGTGAGCCGCTGCAGCTTGCCGTAGACGTCGTCGCGCACCTGGCGCTCGATCGTGACGACCACGCTCTTGGCCATCTTGTTGCTGACGACCGTGCCGATAATCTCTGCTTTCGCCATCGCTAGCCCCTGACGCCCTTCTCCCGCAACACGGTCTGGATACGCGCCAGCTCCTTGCGCAACGGCCGGATCTTGTTGCCCGACTCGGCCTGGCCCATCGACCGCTGCAACCGCAGCCGGAACACCTGATCGTCGAGATCCTTCGCGCGCTGGCCCAGCTCGTCCACCGACAGGCCGCGCAGCTCCGACAACAGCTCGCCCACCTTCATGACACCTTCTCCTCGGCGAAGCGCGTGGCGAAGCGCGTCTTCATCGGCAGCTTGGCCGCGGCCAGCCGCATCGCGGCGCGCGCCTCGACCGCCGACACGCCTTCCATCTCGAACAGGATGCGCCCCGGCTTGATCACCGCGACCCAGCCTTCCGGCGCGCCCTTGCCCTTGCCCATGCGCGTCTCCTGCGGCTTCTTGGTCACCGGCTTGTCCGGGAACACGCGAATCCACACCTTGCCGCCGCGCTTGATGCCGCGCGTCAACGCGACGCGCGCGGCTTCGATCTGCCGGTCCGTCAGCCAGCAGGGCTCGAGCGACATCAGCCCGTAGTCCCCGAACGCCACCGACGACCCGCGCCACGCCAGCCCGCGCATCCGTCCGCGCTGCTGCTTGCGGTACTTGACCTTCTTCGGCATCAACATGGTGACAATCCTCGTTACCCTTCACCGTAGGGGCGGACCTCGTGTCCGCCCTGACCGCGGTCCGGGCCGGCACAAGGCCGGCCCCTACGGTTGGCGGTCCCTATCCCCGTCCCCCCGCCCGCCGCGGCTGACGATATTCCTCGTCGCGGCCGACGCGCGGCGACAGGCGCTCGCCCTTGTAGAGCCACACCTTCACGCCAATCGCGCCGTAGGTCGTGAACGCCTGCGCGAAGCCGTAGTCGATGTCGGCGCGCAGCGTCTGCAGCGGCAGCTGGCCGTGCAGATACCACTCCGACCGCGCGATCTCGGCGCCGTTCAGCCGGCCGGACACGCGCACCTTGATGCCGCGCGCGCCGAAGCGCAGCGCGGACTCGACGGCCTTGCGCATCGCGCGGCGGAACGCCACGCGCTTCTCGAGCTGCGCGGCCACCGACTCGCCGATCAGCTGCGCGTCGAGCTCGGGCTTCTGAATCTCGAGGATGTTGATGAACACCTCGCGGCCCGTCGACTTCTGCAGCTCCTGGCGCAGCCGATCCACTTCGGTGCCCTTGCGGCCGATGATGATGCCGGGACGCGACGTGTGGATGTCCACCTTCAGCTTGTTGGCGGCGCGCTCGATGTCGATACGCGCGACGCCCGCGTGCGCGAAGCGCGTCTTCAGCTCCTGCCGCAGCTTCAGGTCCTCGTGCAGCAGCTTCGCGTAGTCCTTGTCGGCGAACCACCGCGACCGCCACGTCTTGTTGAATCCCAGACGGAACCCGTAGGGATGAACTTTTTGACCCATCGTGTCCTCTACTTCTTCCGCGGCCGTTCCGCGACTTCGACCGTCAGGTGCGCCATGCGCTTGACGACGCGGAACGCGCGGCCCATCGGGGCCGGGCGGATCCGCTTCATGCTCGGTCCCTGGTTCGCGAAGCACTTCGCGACGTAGAGCCGATCGACGTCGCCGCCGAAATCCGGCTTCTGCTGCGCGTTGGCAATCGCCGAGCGCAGCGCCTTCTCGACGTCACGCGCGATCAGCTTGCGCGAGAAGCGCAGCGTCGCCAGCGCGCGGCCGACATCGACGCCGCGGATCTGATCGAGCACGAGGCCCGCCTTCTGCGCCGACGTGCGGATGTACTTCGAGGTCGCCTGTCCCGCCGCCATTACGCGCCTCCCTTGCCGCCCGCCGGGCCGCCGGCCGCCGCGACCTGCGCCGCCTTCTCGGCCTTCGTCGTGTGGCCCTTGAACAGCCGCGTCGGGGCGAACTCGCCGAGCTTCTGCCCGACCATGTTCTCCGTCAGATACACGGGGATGAACTTCTTGCCGTTGTGCACGGCAATCGTGTGCCCCACCATCTCCGGCACCACGGTCGATCGGCGCGACCAGGTCTTGATGACCTTCTTCTCGCTCTCGCGATTCATCGCTTCCACCTTCTCGAGAAGGTGCAGGTCGATGAACGGACCCTTCTTCAGTGACCTACCCATGGGTTGCCTCTACTTCTTCCGCCGCTCGACGATGAAGCGGTCGCTGCGCTTGTTGCGGCGCGTCGTGTAGCCCTTGGTCGGCATGCCCCACGGCGACACCGGATGCCGGCCGCCGGACGTCTTGCCTTCGCCGCCGCCGAGCGGGTGATCGACCGGGTTCATCGCGACGCCGCGCACGTGCGGCCGCTTGCCGAGCCAGCGATTGCGGCCGGCCTTGCCGATCGACACGTTCTCGTGATCGATGTTGCCGACCTGGCCGACCGTCGCCAGGCACTCGACGTTGATCAGGCGAATCTCGCCCGACGGCATCTTCACCGACGCGTAGAAGCCTTCCTTCGCGACGAGCTGCACCGCCGCGCCGGCCGACCGCGCGATCTGGCCGCCCTTGCCCGGCTTCAACTCGACGTTGTGAATCATCGTGCCGAGGGGGATGTTCTTCAGCGGCAGACAGTTGCCCGGCAGGATGTCGACGGCATCGCCCGACATCACCGCGTCGCCGACCTTCAGGCCGATCGGATGCAGGATGTACCGCTTCTCGCCGTCGGCGTAGGTCACGAGCGCAATGCGCGCCGAACGGTTCGGGTCGTACTCGACCGTCGAGACCTTGCCCGGAATGTTGAACTTGTCGCGCTTGAAGTCGATCACGCGATAGCTGCGCTTGTGGCCGCCGCCGCGCCACCACGACGTGAGCTCGCCGCGGTTGTTGCGGCCACCCGATCGCTCGAGCGACTCGGTGAGCGGCTTGTACGGCTGATCGGTCGTGATCTCGTCAAACGTCTGGACGCTCTGGAAGCGCCGGCCCGCGGACGTCGGTTTGTAGTTACGAATCGGCATGATGCCCCTCGCGCGCTTACGCGCCCTCGAAGATCTCCGGCACTTTCGCGCCGGGACGCAGGCGGACCCACGCCTTCTTCCAGTCCGGACGCTGGCCTTCGAACCGGCCCTGGCGCTTGATCTTCCCGTGCACAATTCCCGTCCGCACCGACTCGACTTTGGTGTCGAACAGCTTCTCGACGGCGTGCTTCACATCGATCTTGGTCGCGGCCGCCGCCACCTCGAACACGACGACCAGCGACGACTCGCGCGCGATCGTGGTCTTCTCGGTGATGAGCGGACGCCGGATGACGTGGGTCAGCTTCATCCCAACACCTCCTGCAGACGTTCGAGCGCCGCGCGCGTGGCGATGATGCGCGTCGTGTTCATCACGTCGCGCGCCGTCAGCCGCCCGCTGGCCACCAGGCTCACGCCGGCGACGTTGCGCGCCGACTTGGCGAACTTGTCGTCGAGCGCCACGTCGACGACGAGCGTGCGGCTCGTCGCGCCGAGCCGCTTCAGCAGCGCCGCGGCGGCCTTCGTCTTGATCTCGTCGGCGCGCAACTCGTCGACCACGGTCACGTGGCCGGCCTGCAGCTTCGCCGTCAGCGCCGCCTTGAGCGCACCGCGCTCGACTTTCTTCGGCAGCGCGTACTCGTAGCTCCGCGGCTGCGGACCGAACACCGTGCCGCCCTTGCGCCACAGCGGGTTCCGGATCTCGCCGACGCGCGCGCGGCCCGTGCCCTTCTGGCGCCACGGCTTCTTGCCGCTGCCGCTGACGAGCGCGCGGTTCTTCGTCATGGGCGTGCCGCGGCGCTCGGCCGCGTTGGCGCGCACGACGGATTCCCAGATCAGGTCCTGCTTGACGGGCCCGGCAAACACCGCGTCCTTCAGATCCACCGACCCGACCTTCTTGTTCTCGCCGTTTACGACATCGACTGTCATGGCTACTTCGTGCCCTTCTTCTTCTCGGGCTGCGGCTGCGGATCCGGCTTGCGCGCCACTGCGCGGCGCACGGTCACCACGCCGCCCGGCGCGCCGGGCACGGCCCCGCGCAAGAGCAGCAGGTGGTTGTCGAGATCCACTCCGACCACCT
>DASZVJ010000174.1:0-9121 GCA_035547155.1 Vicinamibacterales bacterium | reverse complement strand
GCCGTTCGCTCGCGCGAGGACGACAAGCGACGGTCCCATGCGAGCGCGCGGTCGTCGTGTTTCGATGGAACGACGTGCGCCATCGCTTCTACGTGCTGACGTCGTATCCGGAGGAGCGGCGATGACGCGCCTGCCAACTCTACGCTTCCCCACGCTTCGCCGGGCGTTCAGCGGCTATCTGCACGAGGACGGACTCGTCGAGGCCGGCTCCCCCGAAGCGGCGCTGCAGTCGTTCTGGGCCGATGCGTCTCCAGCCGAGCGGGGACGATTTCAGCGGGAGACCGCGCGCTTTCTCGATCGAACCGCCGCGCTCGCGTTTCCCGATGTGTGCGATGTGCTGGAGCGGCTCGGCTCCCGCTGGCGGCCGCCGTCACGAGAGGCGCTGACGCGCGTGTTGACGGGCGTTGCGGACGCGCCGGCATAGCTCGACCGCCGCCTGGCGGCTCCCCTTGCTTACCGAGATGAGTTGTGGCTATAGTCTCGGTAACCGAGTGAAGCCATGAGCCGGCCGTCCGATCTCGTCCAAGGCACCCTCGATCTTCTGATCCTGAAGATCCTCGCGCTCGAGCCCCTCCACGGCTGGGCCGTCGGCCAGCGTCTGCGGCAAGTATCCGACGAGGTACTGCAAGTCAGCGACGGATCGCTCTATCCCGCGCTGCACAAGCTCGAGCAGCAGGGATGGATCAAGGCCGAATGGCGCGCGAGCGAGAACAACCGCCGCGCCAAGTTCTACACGCTCACGCGACCGGGCCGCCGGAAGCTCGAACAGGAAACCGGCGACTGGCAGCGCCTGTCCACCGCGATTTCCCGCGTCGTCAAGCTCCGCGAGGTGTAGACATGGACGTCGAACGCTGGCTCTTGTGCGCGCGGCTGCGCCTGCGATCGCTCTTCCACGGCAGCCAGCTCGATCGCGACGTCGACGACGAGCTGCGCGATCACGTCGAGCGTCAGATCGCGCAACTCGTCGCTGAGGGCATGACGCCAGCGGCGGCGAGAACGGCCGCGCTCCGCGCCCTGGGCGGCGTGACGCAACAGGAGGAGCGGCTGCGCGAGGTCCGAGGCGTGACGCCAATCGTGAATCTGCTGCGCGATCTTCGCGTCGCGACGCGCATGCTCGTCAGACGGCCGGCCTTCGCGGTGACCGCGATCGTGACCATCGCCATCGGGATCGGCGCGTCGACCGCCATCTTCGCCGTCGTCAACGGCGTGCTACTGCAACCGCTGCCGTTTCCGGAGCCCGATCGCCTACTGCAAATGTCGTCGGCACCCGTCGAGCATCTCTTCGGGTTGACTCCTGGGCTCGGCGAACCGAGCTTCCTCGACGTTCAGCGCGGCACACGGCTCTTCGACAGCGTCGCGATGTTCGGCACGCAGGCGTCGAATCTCACCGGCGCGGGCGAGCCAGCGCGCGTCACTCGCGCGGAGGTGACGACGCGATTCTTCGACGTGCTGCGCGCAGGCGCCACGCTCGGACGCGTGCTCACGAACGCCGATGCCGCGTCGCCCGTCGTCGTGATCGGCGAACGCCTCTGGCGCACGCAATTCGCCGCGGCGCCGGACGTCATCGGTCGAAGCGTTCGGCTCGATGGCGTTCCTCATCTCATCGTCGGCGTGATGCCGGCGGGATTTTCGTTTCCCGACAAGGCCGAGTGCTGGACGCCGCTGGCCGTCAGCTCGTCGCAGGGCGGGAACTCGTTCTTTCGTCCGGTGATTGGGCGTCTGAAGCCCGGCGCGACCGCCGCGCAGGCCAGAGCTGAGCTCGAGTCGCTGACGAAACCCGCCAACGCGACGTCTGACAACTGGCTCACGATCGCGTCGCCGCTGAAAGATCGCATCGTCGGTGACGTCGAACGCCCGCTCGCCGTGCTCGCGGCGACCGTCGCGTTCGTGCTGCTCATCGCCTGCGCGAACGTATCGAATCTCTTCCTCGTGCGCACAGCCGAACGCGAGCGTGAGCTGACGCTGCGCGCCGCGTTGGGCGCGGGACGCGGACGGCTCATCCAGCAACTCGTCGCGGAGAGCCTCGCGATCGCCATTCCCGGCGCGCTGCTTGGGATCGCACTGGCGTACGTCGCGATGCCGGCGCTCATCGCGCTCGCGCCGGCGGGGGCAATTCCTCGCGTCGAGTTGATTCGCATCGATTTCACCGTTCTAGGTGTCGCAGCGCTGCTGGCGCTTCTGTCGGCACTCGCGTTCGGTCTGTTGCCGGCGCTCAGAGCCGCGCGGCGGTCACAGGCGCTCGTCTCGTCGACACGCACGGTCACGCTGCACAGCGAACGTCTGCACGCCGCGTTCGTCGTCGTCGAGATCGCGCTGGCGGTCATCCTGCTCACGGGCGCGGGATTGATGCTGAAAAGTTTCCTGCGACTCCGCACCGTCGACACCGGATTCAACGCCACGAACGTCGTCACCGCGACGATCGATCTGCCAGAGACGAGCTATCGCACCACCGCGGACGCAGAGCGCTTTCATCACGATGCCCTCGCCGCCATCGCCGCGCTGCCGGACGTGGAATCCGCCGGCGTCGTGAACTGGCTGCCGTTCGGGATGATGTCGCTCCGCGGCGACTTTGCGCTGGAGGGTGGCCGCACGTTGCCGCCCGGGTATCTCGTCATCAAACCCGCCGTCAGCGCCGACTACTTTCGCGCCATGGGCATCCGTCTACTCGACGGACGCGCGTTCACGGATCGCGACGACGATCGCGCACAACCGGTGGCGATCGTCACGGCGTCGGTCGCGCGCGAGCTGTGGCCCGGCGAGCGCGCGATCGGACAGCGCCTCAGTCTTCAGACACCGCCGCGATCGGCCGGAGACTGGCTGACGGTCGTCGGCGTGGTCGACGACATCAGACAAGGCGGCCTGATGGAAGATCGCAGTCGCGCGATTTACCAGCCATATCAACAGGTCCAGTCGAGCTTCTTCGTCTCGCACGTGACCTTCGTCGTACGGACAGCGGCCGATCCAGCACGTCTGCTTCCGGGCCTTCGCGACACGTTCCGGCGCATCGATCCCGACATGCCCGTGCCGACGCTCGTGCCGATGAGCCAGCTCGTCTCCGCGCAGACAGCGTCTCCTGCGTTTCAAGCGCGTCTGCTGTCGATCTTTGCCGTCGCCGCGCTCGCGTTGACGATTGTCGGGATCTACGGCGTGATGGCCTACGCGGTCACACGCCGCACTCGCGAGTTCGGCATTCGTCTCGCGCTGGGTTCGAGCAGCCGCGACGTCGTCCGGCTCGTCGTCGTCAAGGCGGCCGTGCTCGCGCTCATCGGCGTCGCGATCGGCGTTGCAGGCGCATTTGCGCTCACGCGAGTCCTTGGCCAGCTGCTGTTCGAGGTCACGCCCACCGATCCGCCAACGTTCATCACCGTAGTCGTCCTGCTCGCCGCCGCTGCCCTCACGGCCGCAGCCATTCCCGCATGGCGCGCCGCGCACGTCGATCCGGTGGTGGCGCTGCGCGCAGAATAGGGGCGCGGCGCCGTGTTACCGTTCGACCCATGGATCCTCTCGCCGGATCGCCGTGGAGCGATCCTTCGACCGTCGCGGGCTTCGCGAAGTCGCTGCCGAACGACACGCTGATCGCGTTCGCAACACAGGAGCTGCGGCCGGGAGCGCGGGCGCTCGACATCGGCTGCGGCGCCGGGCGCAACGCCGTGCCGCTCGCGGAAATGGGCTGGGACGTTGCGGCGATCGATCTGTCGTGGCCGATGCTCGAAGCGGCGACCGCGCGCGCGCGACGCGCAGACGTCGAGGCGCGCGTGCATCCCGTCCTCGCACCAATGGAGCACCTGCCGATCGCCGACGCCTCGATCGATTTCGTCGTCGCGCACGGCATCTGGAATCTCGCGCGATCGTCGGCGGAGTTTCGGCGAGGCGTCGCCGAAGCCGCGCGCGTCGCGAAGCCCGGCGCCGCCCTGTTCATTTTCACGTTCTCACGTCACACGTTGCCGCCCGACGCGACGCCGCTCGACGGCGAGCCGTTCGTCTTCACGCAGTTCTCGGGAAATCCACAGTGCTTTCTGACAGAGGCGCAGCTCGTCGATGAGCTGCGCACGGCGGGATTCGAATCGGACGCGAGCGTGCCGCTGACGGAATACAACCGGCGGCAGCCGGGAAGCGTCCCGACCGGTGCGCCCGTGCTGTACGAAGCGGCGTTCAGGCGATCAGAGCGTTCGAGGGCGCTCGAGAAGCCGTCTCAGTAGTAGACGGGACGAATCGATCCACTGCTCGCGGTCGGGATCGTGCCGAGCGTGAACGGCGTGTCCTGAGAGTTCTGCCAGATCGTGTTGTCGGCGCCGGTGATGAAGTGCCGCGTGCCCGTCTTGGCGAACGCCACCGGATCGGCCGTCGCGGTCCACGCCGTCGACGTCGGATTGCCCGCGCCGTCGTCAGGGCCCGCTCCGGTGCCTTGCAGCACGAAGAGGTAGCCCGACTTCACGACGTCACCCGCGTGTCCCAGGTCCGACGAGATGAACCCGCCGGCAGCCGCACCTCCCGAGGGAACGGTGCCGAGCGTCTCGTAATTCGGCGCGTAGCCGCCGTTGCCCCATGACGAGGAAAACGAGACCTGCGACGAGGTCGTTGTGCGAAGCGACGCAATCGCCGACGCTTCGTTGCCCATCATGCGCGATCGCAGCAGGCCTGGCACCGCGATCGCGGAGACAATGCTGATGACCGCGACGACGATCAGCAGCTCGATAAGCGTGAATCCGCGCTCGGAATGACGTGTCATGGCTCTGGGCGTCCGTCTCCGCGATAGGCGGAGATGGCGCTTCCATCAGTGCGAAAGCTATGCCAAGACGCCGGCCGGCCGAATTGCCAAGGACTCGGCTGTCAGACACCACCGGCCTTGCGAAACAGATAAGCCGCATACACGGCATTCGTCGCGACGCCACAAAACAGCAATCCCGCCCCGATCGCGATGAGCAGGTGGTACTGACCCGCCAGGCCCATCGCCAGTGCCGGCACACCGGCCAGCCAGCTCAGAAAAATGGCGCGCGCGAACGCCGGCGACGGCAGCTCGTTCGCGGCGCGCGGAAGTGCCGTGCCGCTGCGCGCGGCGAAGCGGCGATACCAGGCGTAGAGCGGAATGAGCCGTCCCTGGATGCCGACGACGATCTGCGCAAGAAATCCGACGAGGCCGGCGACGCCATAGCACCAGCTCAACTCGACGCGATGCGCGTTCGACTTGCGCACGCTCAGCGCGATGCCGAGCGCGACCGCGACGAGCAGCCACAACAGCGCGGCATGCGCCTGCCAGGTCGACCAGTCGCGTCGCGGCAGCGCCGGCGGCCGCGGCAAGCGACGCGCGAGCGCCTGTCGAATCCGTAGCGCGAAGCTGAGAAGACCCGCCGCGATCGTGATCGCGCCCACGGACAGCCATGCCGACGGCCACACGAGCGTGACGACAACGATCGTGAGGCCGAGCTGGATGAGGATCGCGCTGAGCGCGAGCCCACGTCCCGCCGGCATCGGCGCCGGCACCATCATCGGGATCAGCCGATACGCCAGTCCCACGACCATCATCGTCACCCATCCGATTGCGGCGAGATGGGCGTGCGCGAACGTGATCGCGAGCGGCGACACGTGCAGCGTCCAGCGCGATCGCGCGATGCCGATGACGATGCCGAGCGTCGCGGCGGCGAGGATGTTGAAGAACGCGAGCGCGACGTGCAGCGCGATCGGCCATGGCGCAGCGGCGTGCGGCAGGCCACGCCACGCACGAATCGCCACCCAGCCGATCGCCGCGACGACGAGCCCGGCGGACCAGGCCATGCCGTTGTACTCGCCGATCCAGAAGTGCGTGACCATGCCGGTCGCGCCAATCGCAAACGACGCAAACGCGATCCAGTCCATCCGCGCGGCGGGCATCGGCACGCGCAGCGCGAGCGGCGCGACGATGTAGAAGGCACCGAGGATCGATCCGGACAGCCACGCGATCGTGACGAGATGAACGAGCGCGACCATGCGCGGGTGATAGAAGTACGCGCCGGGCAGGCCGGGATCGACGAAGAGCGCGAGGCACGCGAGCGCGAGTCCTGCGTGCGCGAACGCGAAGTACGCGAGGGGAATGGCGGACGAAGGCGTGAGCGCGCGGCGGTCGGACGAGGCCGCTGTCGAAGTCGTCGAGGTCATGCGGACGACCGGATCTTACGTCGCGCGGGTCTTGTCGCTCTCAGCGGGCGCGGGCGTCGCTGCGGCCGGTGATGAATCGTCGTGCCCTTCCGACCACTCGAGCCAGTCGTCGCCAAACAGCTCGGATGGATGCGGCGTGCGGATCGTGCCGTTGGCGCACGCGAGATCGTGCGCCGGACAGAGCTTCTCGCATCCCCAGCACACACGCTCGGGTCTGGCTGGATGCAGGATCGCGTTGCGCACGAGTCGACGGTAGCGCGGCGCGGCGGCCAGCGGGTATGACGGCCGTCATAACGCGATTGTCCGTGCGCCGGCGCTGATATTAACTACAATAGAGCAGTTATGGGACGCCACCACCTCGGCGCGTTCGAGCAGACGCTGCTCTACGCGCTCGTGCGCCTCGGACCGGACGCGTCAGGGCTCGACATCGCCCGGCTGATCGAGTCGCGCACCGGCCGTCTGATCTCGCCCGGCGCCATCTACGCCGGGCTCGACCGTCTCACCGGGCGCCAACTCGTCACGTCGAAGCTCGGCGATCCGACGCCGCAGCGCGGCGGCAAGCGGCGGCGCCTCTACCGTGCAACACCAGCTGGCGTCGCCCGCCTGCGCGAGACGCACGAGGCCATCGGCGAGATGGCGCGCGGCCTCCAGCCGAAGCTGCACTCGTCATGACACCGCGCGATCCGCGTCCACCGCGTCTCGCACGCCGGCTCGTCGAGCGGCGCCTTCGCGGAGAGCGTCAAGAGCTCGTGCTCGGCGATCTCGATGAGGCATTCGCCGATGCGATCGCCGCTGGCGACTCGCCACGCCGCGCGGCGCGCCGCTATTGGCGGCAGGCGCTCGCCTCGTCATGGCCGCGGCGACGGCAGGGCGCGGCGCCGTTCACCTCACGCGACGCGCACGCCTCACGTCATCGCACAGGAGCCGCCCACATGTGGATGCACGACCTTCGGTACACCGGCCGTCTGCTGAAGAAGTCGCCGATCTGGACGCTCGCGGTCGTGCTCACGATCGCGCTCGCGATCGGCGCGAACACTGCCGTGTTCAGCGTCGTCAACGCCGTGCTCTTGCGGCCGCTGCCGTTCTCGGAGCCGTCACGGCTGGTCTGGATTGCCGAGCGCAACGATCGCTTGAACCTGCCGGTGTTCGCCGCGTCGATCCTGAACTATCTGTCGTGGAAGGACGGCGCGCGGGCGTTCGAGTCGATGGGCGCGTTGACGTTCGCGACGTTCACACTGACCGGCAGCGGCGAGCCGGAGCAATTCGCGGGTGGACGACTCAGCGCCTCGCTCCTCCCGCTGCTCGGTCTGCAGCCGATCGCCGGCCGCGGATTCGTCGAAGACGACGAACGGCCGGGCGCGACGCCGGTCGTGATGATCAGCGACGCGATGTGGCGTCATCGCTTCGATCGCGACCCGGCGGCGATCGGCCGCACGATCATGCTCAACGGCGTGTCGACGGCCATCGTCGGCATTGCGCCGGCGCCGCTCGCCGTTCTGTCCGGCGGCGACATCTGGCGGCCGCTGACGATCGATCCGGCGCACGAGATGCGCCTGAATCACACGATCTTCGCCGTCGGCCGGCTGCGGCGCGGCGTCAGCCTCGCCGACGCGCAAGCGCAGATGAGCGCGGTCGCGACGCAGGTGAGCCGGCAATACACGGAGATGAGGGATTGGAGCGTGCAGCTCGTCACGTTCCACGACTGGATCATCAGCCCGCAGTTGAGCACCGCGCTGCTGATGCTGCTGGGCGCCGTCGCGTGCGTGCTCGTGATCGCCTCGGCGAATGTCGCGAACCTGCTTCTGGCTCGTGCCGCGGCGCGACAGAAGGAAATGGCCGTGCGCACGGCGCTCGGCGCGAGCCGGCGCCGCGTGCTCGCGCAAGTGCTCGTGGAGAGTCTCGCTCTGTCCGGCCTCGGCGGCGCGGCGGGACTCGCGCTCGCCTTCTGGGCCGTTCACGCGCTCGACGCGGTCCTGCCGCCGAACCTGCTGCCCGTCTCCGGTGTCAGCGTCGACACGATGGTGCTCGGCTTCGCGCTCGCGCTCACGATGCTGACCGGTTTGCTGTTCGGCATCGCGCCGGCCTGGCGCGCGTCGCGGCTCGCGGTCACCGACGTGCTCAAGCGCACCGGCCGCGGCTCGACAGGCGATCGCAAACGTCTCCGCAATGGCCTCGCCGCCGTACAGCTCGCGCTCGCGACGATGCTGCTGATCGGCGCGGGGCTATTGACGCAGAGTCTGATGCGGCTCCAGCACGTCAGTCTCGGCTTCGATCCCGATCGGCTGCTGACGTTCCAATTGTCACTGCCGCCGGGACGCTACGCCGAGATGCGCGGCGTGACGTTCTTTCAGCAATTGATGCCGTCACTCCGCGCGATTCCCGGCGTGCGCGATGCGACGATCTCGAGCGGACTGCCGTTCGGCGCGGGCAACTACACGACGACGCCGATTGCGACCACAGGTCCGTCGGCGCTGCCGCCGGACTCCGCCGTCCCCACGGACTGGCGCATCGTCGGGCCGACATACTTTCAGACGATGCGCATTCCGCTGTTGCGCGGCCGCGAGTTCGTGGACGCCGACAGCGCGCTCTCGTCGTTCGTCGTGATCGTCAGCCAGGCGACCGCGCGGCGATTCTGGGGCGACACGGATCCCATCGGCCGCACGCTGCATCGCCAGCACGACGCGCGCACCTACACGGTCATCGGCGTCGTCGGCGACGTGCGTCACTCGGCGCTGACGCAGGAATCGCCGGCCATCTACTATCCGAGCAGCCTGATCGGCACGCTGCCGCCGATGGACATCGCGGTCCGCACGGACGGCGATCCCACGTCGGTGCTGCCGCTGATTCGCCAGCGCGTGCGCGATCTCGATCCTGCGCTGCCACTCGCGACCGTGAGGACGATGGAAGAGTGGCTGTCGACGAGCGCGTCTCCCTCGCGATTGAACGCGATGCTGATGACGGCCTTCGCGCTCGTCGCACTGCTCATCGC
>DASZVJ010000173.1:0-4213 GCA_035547155.1 Vicinamibacterales bacterium | reverse complement strand
GCGTCGACTCGTCCGTGGCGGGCGTCGTGCCCTTCACGTAGAGCGCTTTCATCGTGAGATCCACTGCAGTCGACATGAGAACGTCCGGCTCCGCCGTCACCAGTTGTTGCCGTTGAAGAGATCGCGCAGATCGTCGCTCGTCTGATCCAGCGACGCCGTCACCGTCAGCACGGTCGAGCCCGATTCGGCCGCCGCGTCAAAGGCGGCCGCTTCGCTCGCCGAAACGTCGCTCGACGCCTCGATGACGCCGGGCTCGTCGACGATGGGCGGCGCGCTCGCCGCCGGTGCATCCTCGGGCGCGGCCTGCGCCGGCTCGGGCGCCGGCGGCACTTCCTCGAGGAGATTCTGCAGCAGCTCGTTGAACGCCACCGCGACGTTGTAGCCGAGCCCGCCGCGATCGAGCCGCACGATCCGCGAGCGGACCACGCGCCCGCTGACGACGAACGTCGTGTCGGACGTGACGAGGCGAAGGGAAATCGTGGAGTTGGGCAGGAAGCGGCGATCGCATTCGAACTGCGCGCCGCTGCGGGACAGATCGATGAGCCGGATCTCCGCGCCGCTCGCGAGCCGGGCGCCGAGGTCCTTGAGATCCTCCGCGCGCAGCCGCGCGTGCGCGCGACGGTTCGAGCCGCCGGACGCACCGGTGGCCGGCATGTCGCTCGTCGCCGCGGAGTCTGCTTGCCGCTGTTGATCCGTCACAACATCGCACCTATCGCACGCACGGGCACGTCAGGCCCAGATAGTGCTGGCGTGGGAAAGGCAAGACAAGTGCCACGCCGCGGGCGGCGCGTCCGTGCGATTCTGGACCGCCGCGCGGTCACGGCGGCATTCCGGCGGCCCGGGCCGGTGTCGGCGGACCGGCACCGGCCGCAGGCAGGTGTCAGTGGGCCGACGTCTCGCCGGACAGCTCTTTTACCACGTCTCCAATCACCTGCTTCGCGTCGCCGAACAGCATCAGCGTGTTCGGCGCGTAGTACAGCTCGTTTTCGATGCCCGCGAACCCCGGGTTCATGCTGCGCTTGATGGCCAGCACCGTCTGCGCCTTGTCCGCGTCGATGATCGGCATCCCGTAGATCGGGCTCCGCTCGTCGGTGCGCGCGGCCGGGTTGACGACGTCGTTCGCGCCGATGACGAGCGCGACGCCGACCTGCGGCATCTCCGGGTTGATGTCGTCCATCTCCACGAGCCGATCGTAGGGAATGTCGGCTTCGGCGAGCAGGACGTTCATATGGCCCGGCATGCGGCCGGCCACCGGATGGACGGCGAAGCGGACGTCGACGCCGCGCTTCGTCAGCTGATCGTGGAGATCGCGGACGCGATGCTGCGCCTGCGCGACCGCCATGCCATAGCCGGGAATGACGACGACGCGATCCGCGTTGGCGAGGAGCTCGGCGGCGTCGGTCGCCGTCGCGCTCTTCACCGTGCGCTGCTCGGTCTTCTGCGCCGCCGCCTGCACCGATCCGAACGCGCCGAACAGCACGTTGGTGACGGATCGATTCATCGCGCGGCACATGATGATCGACAGCACGAAGCCCGACGATCCGTCGAGCGCGCCCGCGGCGATGAGCAGCTTGTTCTCGAGCACGAAGCCCATCGCGACGGCCGACAGACCCGCGTACGAGTTGAGGAACGAGATCACCGTCGGCATGTCCGCGCCGCCGATCGGCAGGATCAACAGGACGCCGAAGACGAGCGCGAGCGCGATGACGATGGGAAACGCCCACGACTGCGTCGGATCGATCGTGAGCCACACGCCGAGCGACGCCGCGACGGCGAGCAGCAGAAAGCTGACGACGTTCTGCCCGCGGTACGTGATCGGACGCGTCGTCATCCACTCGGCGAGCTTGCCCGCGGCGAGCAGGCCGCCCGTACACGTCAGACAGCCGAGAATCACTTCGCCGGCGACGACCGCCATGCGGAAGTGCGTGAGCTGGCCTTCGGACAGCCACAAGTAGTACTTCGCCGTGCCGACGAGTCCTGCGGCCAGACCGCCGAACGCCTGCGACAGGCCGGTCCGTTCGGGCACGGCCGTGAGCGGCACGCGCGCGAGCGGCACGCCGAGCAGCGTGCCGGCGACCGCGGCGATCGCGATCCACTTGTAGGTGACGATCTCGGGGTTGAGCAGCGTGCCGCCGACGGCGAGCAGCATGCCGGCGACGGCCGCGCCGACCGCGCGCCGCGCGGTCTCCGGCCGGCTCATCCAACGCAGCGCGAGGATGAACAGCGCCGCGGCGACGAGATAGAGCAGCTCCGTCGCGGTGTTCATGAACGCGGGGCCTCGCGACGGCGGAACATGCGCAGCATGCGGTCGGTGATCAGGTAGCCGCTGACGAGGTTGGTCGTCGACGCGAACACGGCGATCGCGCCGAGCCACGTGCTCAGCGAGTCGTGCGCCTGGCCGGCGATGATCACCGCGCCGATGACGGCAATCGACGAGATGGCGTTGGTCAACGACATCAACGGCGTGTGGAGCAGCCGCGACACGCGGCGGATGATGTCCATGCCGAGAAACGTGGCCAGCATGAACACGAACAGCGCCGTGGTCAGATCCAGCGTCATCGCGATCCTCCCGCCGATACTCCCGTCATCGTCTCCGCCCTTCGTTCGGCCTCGTCCGGCCGCGTCGTGCTGCGTGCCATCGTATACGCGCGCCGGTGCGCGCATCCAATCGGCGATCGATGCGGCGCGAGACCGTTCTCCGCTAGGCTAGACCTCGTGCGCCGCTCACTCCGGGGCTTCGTGATCGTCGTGATCGCCGCGGCGGCGGCCGTCGCCGCGCCGGCCGGCCGTGCGCAGACCGTCGACGGCCTGCGGGATCTGCCCGGCGCCGACGCGTACGCGCGCATGCAGCAGCGGCTGCGCGAGGCGCCGCCGTTCGTGACGGGCGCGCTCTCGGTGCAATGGGCCGCCGACAGCCAATCGTTCTCGTACGTCAAGGATCACCAGCGGCATCGCTTCGAGATCGCCACGCGGAAGGACACGATCGTCGACGGCACCGTCGCGAGCGGGACGCCGGCGCCAAGTGGGGTGGGCCGCGCCGACGCGGACCTCCTGCCGATGTCCGCCAATCCCTGTCCGGCGGCCCTCGTCGCGCGCGGACGTCAGCGGGCATGCGAGCCGTCGCCGGATCGCGCGCGGCGCGCGCTCTATCGCGATCGCAACGTCTATATCAGCGACGCCAGCGGCGAGCACGAGATCGCCGTCACGCACGACGGCGACGAGCGCACGCGCATCAAGAACGGCATCGCGAGCTGGGTCTACGGAGAAGAGCTCGAGCAGACGACGGCGATGTGGTGGTCGCCGGATGGACGCAAGCTCGCGTTCTATCGTTTCGACGAGAGCCGCGTGAAGGACTACTACCTCGCGCTCGATCAGACACGCGTGCAATCGCGGATCGACGTCGAGGCGTACCCGAAGGCTGGCACGGACAATCCGATCGCCGACGTGCGCGTCTACGATCTCGACACGCACGAGACGGTGACGCTGGACGTGCGCGATGGGAAGCCGTTCCGCGACGACGTCGTCGGCTACTACGTCTATGGCATCGAGTGGGCGCCGGACAGCCGCAGCCTCAGGCTGCTCCGCACCGATCGACTCCAGCAGCATCTCGAGTACGTCGCGTGTCCGCTCGCCGCATCGCCCTGCCGCGTCATCGCTCGCGACGCGTCGACGACGGGCTGGGTCGAGAACCGGCCGCTGATCCGATCGTTGTCCGACAACCGGCGCTTCATCCTCGGGTCGGATCGCACCGGCTGGCGCAACTACTTCCTCTACGACTACGAGACGGGACTCGTCGGCCCCATCACGCGGCTGACGAACGCGGAGGCCGGGCCGATCGTCCGCGTCGACGAGACGGCCGGCGTGCTGTTCTACATGGCGCGCGACGGCGACAACTTCCTGAAGTGGCAGCTGCACCGCGTCGGTCTCGATGGGCGCAACGACGTGCGGCTGACCGATCCGCGATTCACGCACAGCGTCAGTCTCGCGCCCGATGGACGGCACTTCGTGGACGTCTATCAGACGCACGCCGACGCGCCGGCCTCCCGCCTCGTCGACGATCGCGGAGACGTCGTCGCCGAGCTCGCGGCGAGCGACGTCTCGCGCATGACGCAGCTCGGCCTTCGGCCTGTCGAACAGTTCTCGTATCCCGCCGCCGACGGGCGGACGCGGCTCTACGGCTCGATCGCGTTTCCCAGCACGTTCGATCCGTCGA
>DASZVJ010000172.1:0-14316 GCA_035547155.1 Vicinamibacterales bacterium | reverse complement strand
CGCCCCTACGTTGGTACCGGAAGGAATGTAGGGGCGGCCCTTGTGGCCGCCCCCCGTAAGCCGTATGCCGTAAGCCTTACTTCAACTGGTCCATCAGAAAGTCCGTCGCCGGCTTCGAATTCGGCGCCATGTCGGAGATGCGGCGCACGAGCTCGCGCTTGAGCTCGACGTCCGTCTCCTTCTTCGCGAGCGCGATGAGCGTCTCGGCATCGTTCTGGCCGCCAAGCGTCTGGATCACCGCGCGCCGCACGTCCTTGTTCTGCTCGCTGCCGTAGAGGCCGACGAGCGCCTGCGTCGTCTTGTCGTTACGCCGGTTACCGATCGCGCGCACCGCGCGGGCGCGGACGGTCGGGTCCTTGTCCGTCTTCGCGATGCTCACGAGCTGATCGACGGCTTCCATCGATCCGAGCGTCCCCACGAGCTGCGTGCGCAGCGCGGGATCGGTCTCCGTCTGATAAATCGTCATCACGTCGTTCGGATCCGCCAGGCCGCTCAGCCGGCTGATCGCCGATCGCCGCACGTCGACGACGACGTTCGGCTGACGGATGATCTGCAGGAGCGCGCCCTTGTCGCCCCACGTGCGATACGCGTCGATGACCGCCATCTTCACGTTCACGTCATCGGTGCCGTCGAAGATCTCGCGCAGCTCCGCCGGCGTCGTCTTCGAGTCCTTGCGCGACGCGAGATAGCGGATCGCTTCCACCTGCAGATCCGGATTGCCGCCGCCCTTCGCGTAGCGCATCAGCACCTGGTGCGCGCGTGCGTCGTCGCTGAGCGCGAGCACGTAGAGCGCGCGGCGCTTCACGTTGAGCGAGTTGGTCGCGTTGAGCACGCCTTCGAGCAGCGGCACGGCCTGATCGGACTTCGACAGGCCCTGAATCGCCAGCAGCTTGATCTCTTCGTCGTCGGCAGCGGCGGGATTGACGGGCTGACCGGCGGCCTTCCGCACGTCGGCTTCGAGCACCTTCGCGTCCGTCAGGTAGCGGCTCTGGGCGTAGTCACGGCGCAGCTGTGTGATGGCCGCGAGCGCGTCGTCGGTGCGCGCGAGCTTGAACTGCGCGAAGGCTTTCCAATACAGCGCCGCATCGGCGCGCGGTGCCTTCTGCGTGATCACACGATCGAACGCCTTGACGGCGTCGTCGTACTGCCGGCGCTGCAGCGCATCGAGGCCGGCGCGATACGTGCCGCCGCCGTCCTGCGCGAACGCGAACGCCATTCGCCCCCGCTGTTGCTCCGCCATCTCACGTGCCTGCTCGGCGACGCGGCGCGCCTCTTCGTTGATCTGCCGCTGCATGTCGGCCTGCGCGCGAGCGTCGCCCGCCTGCGCGAACGCCATCGGCATGCGGCTCTTGAGCTCATCGAGCTGCATCTGGAGAGCCGGCATGCTGGCCTTGAGATCATCGAGCTGGAGATCCAGATCGACATTGATGTCCGGCGCGACGGCCGCGACGTCGAATGGGATCGGCACCGACTTGGCGACGGGCGACGGCGGCAGCGGTGGCACCGGCGCCACGACGGGCGCGGGACTCGACACGGGCGCGGGCGGCGGCAGCGGGGCCGCCGGAGGCACCGGCTGAACTTGCGCGGCCGCCGCGGCCGGCAGCAGCAGACTCATCACTACACACGTAGACAGTCGCGTCATAACGCTCCCTCATTCGATGCGCCCGGCTTGTCCTGCCGGACGCGGATGTCGTTGGTGACCGCTCGCACTTTGAAGAGCAGGTCGTTCCGTTCGATGCGCGATCGGATCGCCGCCAGATCGTCCTTGTCCGGCGTCTCCGGCGCGCGCGCCACTTCCGTCAACACGGTCTGCACGTCGTCGAGCACGTCGGTCAGCCGGCGATCGCCCGTCTGCGCCGCCGTCACGCGATAGAGCCGGCCCGACTGCACCAGGTCGTCGGCCGTCTCGCGCTCGAACGCCAGGGATCCCTTCGCGTCGTCGGGCGCATTCATCAGCTCGACGAGCAGCATCTCGGTCTGCGAGAAGTGCGAGTCGAGCGCCGTCAGCAGCACGCGCTCGCGAACGTCTGACGGGACGGTCGCGGCGGCGGTTGGCTTCGCGGGCGTTGCCGCGGGCGTGTGGCGCAGCCACAGATGGCCGGCGACGACGATGCCGGCGATCGTGGCGGCCCAGGCGCCGACGGCGACGAATTGACGCGAGGTCCAGACGCGTCGCCGCGCCGGCGGCCACGCGTGAAGCTGCGGCGCGATGCGCGCCCACATCGCGTCCTCGAAATCCTCTGCGGGCTCGGGCACGTCGGCCGCGCTGGCGAGCTGCTGCAGCGCCTGGATTTCGCGCCACGTCGCCGCGCACGCCTCGCACTCGCGCAGATGGCGATCGATCGCGGCCTGCTCGTCGGGCGCATCGTCCCGATACGCGTGCAGCGTCAGATCGTCGTCGGTCGGATGCCAGTCGAATGGAGTCATCGTCTACGTGCCCTCGGTGCGCGGCGCGACGAGCGGTCGCAGCGCCACGCGCATCTTCCGTACGGCCCTGAATACCGCGTGCTTGGCCGCGCTCGTCTTCAGATCGAGCGCCTGCCCGATCTCGTCGATCGAGCACTCGTGGTAGTGCCGCATCACGAATGCCGCGCGCTCCTGATCCGACAGTGCGCCGAGCGCCTGCTGTACCTGCGCGCTGATCTGGCCGGCGTAGATCAGGTCGTCGCCCGTCGCCATGCCGGCACGCGCGCGTTGATCGAGCAGCGAGGGCTCCTCGGCCGTCTCGCGATGCGAGCGGCTGCGTGTCGCATCGATCGCGCAGTTGAAGCCGATGCGATAGAGCCACGTGCCGAAGTTCGATCGCGACTCGAACCGGTCCAACTGCCGGAACGCACGAACGAACGTCTCCTGGACGACGTCCTCGGCGTCCTCGCGCTGGCCGGTGATGCGATACGCCAGGCGGAACACGCTGCGGCTGTGGCGATCGACGAGCAGGCGAAAGGCGGTCTGGTCGCCGCCAGCGGCCTGCCGGACCAGCGTCGCGTCATCCGGCTGCATCTGGGAGGTTAGACGGGGCAGGGGCGGACCGGTTGGCCTGGGCGTCACGACGGCGAAAGCGCGGGGATGTGCGTGCTATTCTGCCCCGGATGTTCAAGCGGCAGACGACCGGATCCGTGGTGTGTGTCTCGTGCGGCTATCTGGTCGGGGTGAACGACGAAACCTGCTACAACTGCGGCCGCCGCAACCCCGGGCTCTGGGGATTCGCGCCCGCCCTGCGCACGCTCGGCCACGACCTTGGCTTCGTGCCCTTCGTCACCGGTCTTTGCGTCGTCGTCTACGCGGCGTCGCTGCTGACGACCGGCGGCCTGATTTCGGGCGGCGGCGGCATCTTCGGCCTGCTCGCGCCGAGCTCGTATAGCCTGCTGATCTTCGGCGCCAGCGGCGTCGTGCCGGTCTTCAGCTATCACCGCTGGTGGACGGTGCTCAGCGCCTGCTGGCTGCACGCGAACCTGCTGCACATCATCTTCAATCTGTTGTGGATTCGCCAGCTCGCACCGGCCGTCGGCGAGTTGTACGGCGCGGGACGGATGGTGATCATCTACGTGATCGCCGGCATCCTCGGGTTCGTGCTGAGCTCGGTCGCGGGCGCGACGCTCGCGTTCCTGCCGATTCCATTCCTGCAGCCCGCGGCGATCACCGTCGGCGCGTCGGGCGCGATCATGGGCCTGATGGGCGCGCTCGTCTACTACGGCCGCCGCACGGGCTCGAGCGCGGTCAGCAGCGCGGCGTGGAGCTGGGCGATTCCCGTCTTCATCTTCGGCTTGATCATGCCGGGCATCGACAACTATGCGCACATCGGCGGGTTCGCCGGCGGCTATCTCGCGGGGATGCTGCTCGATCCGCTGAAGCCCGAGCGCATCAATCACATTCTGTGGGCGGTGATTTGTCTCGTGTTGTCCGTGTTGTCGGTCATCGTCTCGGTGGTCGACGCGTTTCTGTGAGGGATGGTGAATGCCACAGTTGACGGTTGAGGGAGTCGGCACGTTTGCCGTGCCGGAAGGGAAGCGCCTCGTGCTCGCGCTCGAGGACGAAGTCGGGATCGATCAGCTGCACGCCTGCGGCGGCCACGCGCGCTGCACGACGTGCCGCGTCGAGTTCATGGCCGGCGAGCCCGAGCGACACACGAAAGCTGAAGTAACCGTCCTCGCCGCCCGCGGCCTCACGGGCGTGCGGTTGTCTTGCCAGATGCGTTGCGATCACGACATGACGGTCCGCGCGATCAGCCGTCTGGCTGGCAGCGGCCGCGCCGACGTGGGCAAGCGGCCCGCGGACGAGATCGAACCGCCTCCTGAGTACTGACGCTCGTCAACTTTGAACTTCGAACTGCTCTCGTAGGGGCGGCCCTTGTGGCCGCCCGGTTCGCGTATGGGCGCGCCCTTGTGCCGGGCCGCCACAAGGGCGGCCCCTACGAAATTGCGCAGCTCGCAAGTCGCGTAGCTAGCCCCTACCTACGCCGTCAGCCGTCTCGTCGCGTAAATCTGCGCCGCGCGTTGGAGCGCCGTTTCGACGTTCGGGCAGACGTTCGCTTCGCCGACGCGCTCGTGGAAGCCACCCTTGCGCATGACGACGCTCGGTTGCGGGCGCGCGCCGCAGAAGAGGACGTGGCGGCCCGTGGCGGTGATTTCCGAGGCCGTGTCCTCGAGCGCGCGGACACCCGTCGCGTCGATCGCGGGCATGTTGCGTAGCCGGAAGATCACGATGTCCGGCAGCTCGGCGAGCCGATCCGTGATCTGCTGCAGCTTGTCGGTCGATCCGAACAGCAGCGGGCCGTGGATCCGGAAGACGGCGACGTAGTCCGGAATCGCCTTGTCCTGCAGGATGTGCGCGCGGCCCTCGCTGATGTACTCCGGCGTCACGCGCGACACCGTCGTCGTGTTCGACACGCGGCGGATGTAGAGCACGGCCGCCAGGATCATCCCGACCTCGACGGCGACCGTCAGGTCCGCGAAGACCGTCAGCGCGAAGCTGATGATCCACACCGAGATGTCCGCATAGGTCTGCCGCAGCAGGATCGGAATCTCGTGCCACTCGCCCATGTTCTTGGCGACGACGATGAGCAGGCCCGCGAGGACGGCCATGGGCACGTGCGCGGCGAGCGGCGCGAGGGCGAGGAGGATCGCCAGCAGGGTCAGCGCGTGGATCATGCCGGCGACGGGCGTTCGTCCGCCCGATCGGACGTTGGTCGCCGTGCGCGCGATCGCGCCCGTCGCGGGCAGGCCGCCGAAGATCGGCGACACGATGTTGGCCACGCCCTGGCCGATCAGCTCGACGTTCGGGTTGTGTCGATCGCCGATCATCCGATCGGCGACGACGGCCGACATCAGCGACTCGATCGCGCCGAGCGTGGCGACCGTCACCGCCGGCGCGAGCAGCGTCAGCATGATCGACAGGTCGAAGTGCGGCACCTGCGGCGACGGCAGGCCGGACGGGATGCCGCCGAAGCGCGTCCCGATCGTCTCGATGGGCAGGTGGAAAATCCACGCGATCGCCGTGCCGATGAGCAGCGCCGCCACCGTGCCGGGCACTTTCTTGCTCACGCGGTTCGTGAACAGCGCGATCAGGAGCACGACCGTCGCAAGGATCGCGGCGGCCGGCGTGATCGTCCCGATGTGCGCGACGATCGCGCGCATGCGCGGCACGAACTCGCCGGTGTTCTCCGAGATCGTGAGGCCGAGGAAGTCGCGAATCTGCGTGCTCGCGATGATGATCGCGATGCCGTTCGTGAAGCCGATGACGACGGGTCGAGGAATGAAGCGCACCGCCGTGCCGGTGCCGGTCGCGCCCGCGATGACGAGCATCACGCCCGCCATCATCGTGCACATGAACAATCCCGTCGGGCCGTACGTCGCGACGATGCCGGAGACGACCACGACGAACGCGCCCGTCGGTCCGCCGATCTGCACCTGCGATCCGCCGAGCAGGGAGATCAGAAAGCCCGTGACGACCGCGCAGTAGATGCCGTTCTGCGGCGGCATCCCCGACGCGATGGCGAACGCCATCGCGAGCGGCAGCGCGACGAGTCCGACGGTGATGCCGGCGATGACGTCGTTGCGAAAGGTGTCGAGGTCGTAGTGCCGAAGGGCGAGAACGGATTTCGGCAGCCAGGGAATCAGTTCGGGTGAGAAACGTAACATACAGGCTCTTCAAGGGTAGCAAAAACACGGCCAGGGCGGCGGCAGCCCGATGATCCGATGACCCGATAGCCAGATAGCCCGATGGAAATAGTGCGATAGCGCGATAGTGCGATAGTGAGATGTGCTCGACCCCGCTCTCCTCGTCCGCGCCTATCGCAAAGGTCTGTTTCCGATGGCGCTCGAGGACGGGGAGATCGGCTGGTTTTCACCCGATCCCCGCGGAATTTTACCGGTTGACACGTTCCATGTGCCGGGCCGTCTCGCGCGGCTCGTCAGGCAGGCGCCGTACGCGATCACGATCGATCGCGCGTTCGAGGACGTGATGCGCGCCTGCGCGGAGCGGCCGCGCGAAGGGACGTGGATCAGCGAGGAGATCGTCGAGAGCTACGCGGCGCTGCATCGCCTCGGGCTCGCGCATTCTGTCGAGGTATGGAGCGGCGAGGAACTGGTCGGCGGGCTCTACGGCGTGCACCTCGGCGGCGCGTTCTTCGGCGAGTCGATGTTCCATCGCGCGACGGACGCGTCCAAGCTCGCGCTCGTCGCCCTCGTCGATCGCCTCGCACGCCGCGGCTTCACGCTGCTCGACACGCAGTGGATTACGCCGCACCTCGTCCAGTTCGGTGCGATCGAGATTCCGCGTGCGGAGTACGTACGGAGATTGGAAGACGCGTTGAAGCGGGATTGTTCGTTCGTGTGATTGGGCGGGCGGCCACAGGGGGCCGCCTCTACACCGGCGACGGGCTACGGGCGACAGGCTACGGGTACGAATCGTAGGGGCGGGCCCCCGTGCCCGCCCTGCCCGTTGTCTGTCGACCGCAGACCGCAGACCGTCAATGCACCGTATACGGCTCGCTCAGCGTGAACGGCGCGATCTGCACGTCGAAATGCTCGCCGCTGCCGGTGACCATCTGATACGTGCCTTCCATCTTGCCGAATCCCGTCGAGAGCGGACAGCCGGACGTGTAGGTGAACGACTCGTTCGGCTCGAGCACCGGCTGTTCGCCGACGACGCCGGGGCCGCGGACTTCCTCGACGTCGCCGTTGGCGTCCGTGATGATCCAGTGGCGCGAGAGCAGCTGGACGGTTTCGCTGCCGGCGTTCGTGATCGTGATCGTGTAGAGAAAGAACCACTGCTGGTCCTGCGGACGCGAGCGGCCCGGCGCATACTCGGACACCACCGCCACGCGGATGCCGCGGGTCGTGGCCTCGGACGTGAACATGACGCCATGATGAACGATCGCCCCGACACGCAGCAACCGTCCGGACTCTGCGCGACCTGCCGCCACGCGCGCGTCGTCATGTCGGATCGCGGCAGCCGCTTCGTGCAATGCGGCCGCGCGCGGACCGAGCCCGCGTATCCGAAGTATCCGCGCCTGCCGGTCCTGACATGTCCCGGACATGAATCGGTGGAGGTCGGATAAGCTACGGGCCGGACCCCATGACCGAGCTGATCATTGCGCTGGTAACGCTGACGTTCCTCGAGATCGTCCTCGGCGTCGACAACGTCATCTTCATTTCGATCCTGTCGGGCAAGCTGCCCAAGTCGCAGCAGCGCCGCGCGCGCCGCGTCGGCCTGATCGCCGCGATGCTGATGCGGCTCCTGCTGCTGTCCTCGGTCGTGTGGCTGTCGCGGCTGACCGTGACGTTGTTCGAGGTGATGGGGCGCGGCATCTCGGGCCGCGACCTGATCCTGATCGGCGGCGGCTTGTTCCTGCTCGCGAAGGCGACGTGGGAGATTCACGACAAGCTGGAAGGCGAGCACGAGTCGTCCGGGAAGGCCGTCGCGTCGTTCGCCGCGGTGATCGGCCAGGTCATGGTGCTCGACATCGTGTTCTCGCTCGACTCGGTGATCACGGCCATCGGCATGGCCGACGATCTCCGCGTGATGATCGCGGCCGTCGTGCTCGCCGTGCTCGTGATGCTCGTCGCCGCCGAGCCGATCAGCGCCGTCGTCGAGCAGCACCCGACGATCAAAGTCCTGGCGCTGTCGTTTCTGCTGCTGATCGGCCTGTCGCTCGTTGCCGACGGCCTCGGCCAGCACATTCCGAAGGGCTACATCTACTTCGCGATGGGCTTCTCGGTGTTCGTCGAGATGATCAACATCCGCGTGCGCGGTCGCGGCGAGCCGGTGCAGTTGAAGAATCGCTATGAGGACTAGCCGCGCGCTGCTGGTCGCGCTGGCCGTGTCTGGCGCGAGCGTCGTCGTTGTGGCGCAGACGTACGTCCCGCAACGCGTGTACGCGAGCGCGCAGAAGCGCGTTGCGGATTTCGAGTCGCTGGCCGCGGCCGTCGCGAAGGCCGACGTCGTCTTCGTCGGCGAGCAGCACGACAACGTCAACACGCACCGGATCGAGCGCGAGCTGCTGGAGGCCGTGCAGCGGCGGCGCGGCGACGTCGTGCTGTCGCTCGAGATGTTCGAGCGCGACGTGCAGGAGCCGCTCGCGCACTTCTCGATGGGCCACATCGAGGAGTCGGCGTTCCTGAGCGAGGCGCGGCCGTGGCCGCAGTACGCGCGCGACTACAAGCCGCTCGTCGACTTCGCGCTGGCGCAGAGCTGGTCGATCGTCGCCGCGAATGTACCGCGCGACATCGCCGCGGCCGTGTCGAAGTCGGGCATGAGCGCGCTCGATGCGCGGCCCGACGCGGAGAAAGCCTGGTTCGCGCACGATCGCGACTGCGCACCAAAGGGCGCGTACTTCGATCGGTTCCGCGAGGCGATGACCGGTCACGAGAAGGACGCGCCGTCGATGGATGCGGCGACGCTGACGCGCTACTACGAGTCGCAATGTCTGAAGGACGAGACGATGGCCGAGTCGATCGCGCAGGCGTACGCGGCGGGATCGATTGGCGGCAAACGGCCGCTGGTCATCAGCATCAACGGCTCGTTCCACAGCGACTACGGCGACGGCACGGTCTCCCGCACACGCCGCCGCCTGCCGGGCAAGCAGATTGTCGTGATCACGGTGCTGCCCGTCGACAACCTCGACACGCTGAAGCCCGACAAGGATCTCCGCAAGCGAGCGGATTGGGCGGTGTTCACGGTCAAGTGAGCCCCGTCTCGGGCCGCCACGGGGGGCGGCCCCTACATCGGAGATATCGCCACGACGTGGCGCCGACGAGTCGCCCGTAGCCTGCGGCCCGTAGCCCGCGTAGGGGCGGCCCTTGTGGCCGCCCGGTCCAGCCCCCCCTACAACGCCACCCGATGCCGCCCCGAGTGCAGATAGTTCATCGTCTGCACGGTCAGCAACATCGTGAAGTCCAGCTTCGTGCGGTCTTCGGGATACTTCAGGCGAAGCCCGAGCTGCTCGGCGCGCGCGATCATGTCCTCGATCACGCGATCGATCGTGTACTGATACGCGCCCGTCCATTCCGCGACGAGACGACGGACGTCGCGGCGGATCGAGTGGATGAAGCGTGACGCCTTGCGATTGCGCCGGTATTCGTCGCTGGCCGAGAACAGCCGCCGCAGGTCGCGATCGTAGAAGTTCGGGTGTTCGAGGCCGTAGTGCTCGCGCTTGCGCGCGTAGTGGCGGCGCAGCGTCGTGCGCAGGCGCTCGAGCGGCTCGACGCGCCGCCGCGACGCGACGATCGGCGGCTGGCCCGCGATCTCCGTCATCAGCTCGTCCATGTACTCGAGCTTGCGCAGCGCCGGCCAGTCCGCGTACCGCACGCGCCAGTCGCTGTCCGGCGCGAGCCACACGGCGAACGTCTCCGCGAAGTCTTCGTCGGGATGACTCTGCGCGTACCAGGAATCGAGGTGCAGCACGAAGCTCTTCGAGTACGGCTTCGGCAGATAGAAGTCCGGGTACTCGACCGTCGGCTTGCCGAAGATCCGCACACGTCGTCTGCGCCGCCGCAGCTCGTACGCGTTGTCGAACGCGTGTCCGGCCTCGTGCCGCAGAATCTGCAGGCACCACTCGGGCGTGCCGCCTTCGACTTCGAGCATCTGCGCGCGCTCGAGCTTCATCAGCCGCGGATGCGCGAGATAGAAGGGAATCGCGATGCCTGGAACGCCGTCCGGCGTGAACCACTCGGCCGAGAGCCAGTAGTGCGGCCGGAACGACAACCCGCGTGCCGCGAGATCGCGAGAGAGCTCGTCGATGCGCGGCTCGAGCCAGCTGCCCTCGATCGTCAGGCCCAGCTCGTTGAGGCGCAGATCCAGCAGCGCCTCGTCGGGCAGATCCGCCCAGCCTTCGCGGATCGTGGACGCCGGCGCGATTGGCTCTGGGGGCTCTGCCGCAGGCGGCTCCGGCGGCGAATCGGGCTCTGGCGTGGTCACGATGGAGGGCGCCTCGCGGGGAACTCGGACAGCATAGCCGAAGCCGGCGCGCGGCCCGCCCGAACGGGCGAGGCGGGCCCGGCGGCAGGCCGTGTATTCTTGAAGGGATTTGCGTACGCATCCCGGAGTCACTTCTCATCAGGCCGAGCGTTCGGGCCACGCGCGCGCGAGTGCGCCAACGGCCGGCTCGAAGGACACGAAAAAGAAAATCCGCTGGTCTGCCGCCTGGCAGGAAGCGCGCGTGCTCATCTGGGCGCGTCGCGGCCGCCTGGCGCTGGGCCTCGTTCTGATGCTCATCAGCCGCGCGGCCGGCATGGTCCTGCCCAGCCTGTCGAAGTTCTTCATCGACGACGTGCTGCAGAAGGGACGGACGGATCTGCTGCCATGGCTCGCGCTCGCGACGGGCGCGGCGACCATCGTCCAGGCCGCGACGTCCTTCGGCCTGTCGCAGATTCTCGGCGTCGCCGCGCAGAAGGCGATCACCGACATGCGCCGGCGCATCGAAGAGCATGTGATGCGCCTGCCCGTGCGTTACTTCGACACGACGCAGACCGGCGTGCTGATCTCGCGCGTGATGAACGATCCCGAGGGCATCCGCAACCTCGTCGGGACCGGCCTCGTCCAGCTCGCCGGCAGTCTCGTCACGGCCGGCTTCGCGTTGATCGCGTTGCTCTATCTGAACTGGCGGCTCACGATCGTCACGCTGCTCGTGCTGTTCGCGTTCGCCGGCGCGATGAGCTACGCGTTTCGGACGCTGCGGCCGCTGTTCCGCGAGCGCGGCAAGATCTACGCGGATCTGACCGGCCGCTTCAATCAGTCGCTCGGCGGCGTGCGCGTCATCAAGACCTACACGGCCGAGAAGCGCGAGGACATCGTCTTCGCCAAGGGCGCGCACAAGCTCTTCCGCAACGTCGCGAAGTCGATGACCGGCGTCTCCGGGACGACGGCGTTCTCCAGCATCGTCATCGGCGCGATCGGGATCGTGATCATCCTGCTCGGCGGACACGCGATCGTCGCGGGCACGATGACGCTCGGCGACTTGTTCGCGTACCTGCTGTTCACCGGATTGATGGCCGCACCGATCGTGCAGATCGCCTCGATCGGCACGCAGATCAGCGAGGCATTCGCCGGCCTCGATCGCATCCGCGAGCTGCTCGACACCACGCGAGAGGACGCCGAGGACGCGACGCGCGTGGCGATCGACGACATCGCGGGCGACATCGCGTTCGAGGACGTGTCGTTCGAGTACAACCCCGGCGCGCCGGTGCTGAAGCACATCACGTTCACGGCGCCGGCCGGCACGACGACGGCGCTCGTCGGATCGTCGGGATCGGGCAAGAGCACGCTCATCAGCCTGGTGATGGCGTTCAACCGGCCGCTGTCCGGCGTCGTCCGCGTGGACGGGCACGATCTCAACACGCTGCGCCTCGCCGACTACCGCCGCCATCTCGGCGTCGTGCTCCAGGACAACTTCCTGTTCGACGGCACGGTCGCCGAGAACATTGCGTATGGCACGCCGCACGCGACGCGCGAGGAGATCGTGCGCGTGAGCCGCATCGCGCACGCCGACGAGTTCATCGACCAGTTCGAAAAGGGCTATGACACGGTCGTGGGCGAGCGGGGCGTCCGGCTATCGGGCGGCCAGCGCCAGCGCGTCGCGATTGCGCGCGCGATCCTCGCGAACCCACGGGTCCTGCTGCTCGACGAAGCGACGTCGAGCCTCGACAGCGAGAGCGAGGCAATGATCCAGGATGGCCTGCGCTCGCTGCGGCACGGCCGGACGACGTTCGTCATCGCGCACCGGCTGTCGACGATCCGCAGCGCCGATCAGATTCTGGTGCTCGAGAACGGCGAGATCGTCGAGCGCGGCACGCACGCGCAGCTGCTCGCGCTCGGCGGCCGCTACCGGCAGCTCTACGACAAGCAGTACAACTTCGAGCACGATCAGTTCGTCAATCCCGGCGAGGACTTCACCGCGCGCGAAGCCGTCGCCGCGGGCGCGTCGGCCAATCGTCCCGTCGCCGCCGGCCGAGTAGAATAGCCGTCCGTCTATGCCCCAATTCATCTACACCATGAAGGGGTTGGGCAAGATCTATCCGCCCGATTCCGTCGTCTTCAAGGACATCTGGCTCTCGTTCTTCCACGGCGCGAAGATCGGCATCATCGGCGCGAACGGATCGGGCAAGTCGTCGCTGCTCAAGATCATGGCCGGCGTCGATCACGGCTATCAGGGCGAGGCGACGCTGTCGGCCGGCTACACCGTCGGCTATCTGCCGCAGGAGCCCGCGCTCGACGCCACGAAGAACGTCCTCGGCAACGTCGAAGAAGGCGTCGCGCCGATTCGCGCGCTGCTCACGCGCTTCGACGAGATCAACGCGAAGTTCGCCGAGGAGCTGTCGCCCGAGGAGATGGACAAGGTCCTCGAGGAGCAGGCCAAGGTGCAGGACGCGATCGAGGCGGCCGGCGCGTGGGACCTCGACTCGAAGCTCGAGCACGCGATGGACGCGCTGCGGCTGCCGCCGCCGGACGCGGACGTGACGACGCTTTCGGGCGGCGAGCGACGCCGCGTCGCGCTGTGCCGGCTGCTGCTGCAGTCGCCGGACATGCTGCTGCTCGACGAGCCGACGAACCATCTCGATGCGGAATCGGTCGCCTGGCTCGAGCACTTCCTGCACGAGTACAAAGGCACGGTCGTCGCGATCACGCACGATCGCTACTTCCTCGACAACGCGGCGAACTGGATCCTCGAGCTCGACCGCACGCGCGCGTTTCCGTGGGAAGGCAACTACTCCGGCTGGCTGACGCAGAAGCAGCAGCGGCTCGCGCAGGAAGAGAAGTCGGAGTCCAAGCGGCAGCGGACGCTCGCGCGTGAGCTCGAGTGGATTCAGATGTCGCCGCGCGCGCGCCAGGCGAAGGGCAAAGCGCGTCTGAACGCGTACGAGCAGCTGCTCAACGAGGACACGGTCGAGAAGATCGATCGCGTCGAGATCTACATTCCGCCCGGCCCGCGCCTCGGCAGCGTCGTCGTCGAAGCGAACGGCCTGCGCAAGGGCTACGGCGATCAGCTGTTGATCGACGATCTCGACTTCACGCTGCCGCCCGGCGGTATCGTCGGCGTCATCGGCCCGAACGGTGCGGGCAAGACGACGCTGTTCCGCATGCTGGTGGGGCAGGAGAAACCGGACGCGGGGACGCTGAAGGTCGGCGAGACCGTGCAGATCGGCTACGTCGATCAGTCTCGCGAGTCGCTGTCGGCCGATCGCACGGTGTTCGACGAGATCACCGGCGGCGAAGACGAGCTGGTGCTCGGCAAACGCAAGATCAACGGCCGTGCGTATGTGTCGTGGTTCAACTTCAAGGGCCGCGATCAGCAGCGCAAGGTCGGCACGCTCTCAGGCGGCGAGCGCAACCGGCTGCATCTCGCGAAGCTGTTGCAGAAGGGCTGCAATCTGTTGCTGCTCGACGAGCCGACGAACGATCTCGACGTCGACACGTTGCGCGCGCTCGAAGAAGCGCTGCTCGACTTCGCCGGCTGCGCAGTCGTCATCTCGCACGACCGCTGGTTCCTCGATCGCATTGCGACGCATATTCTCGCGTTCGAGGGCGACAGCCACGTCGAGTGGTTCGCGGGCAACTTCCAGGACTACGAGGCCGACAAGAAGCGCCGCCTCGGCGCGGACGCCGATCAGCCGCATCGGATCAAATATAGAAAGCTGATGCGGTAGCAACACGACAGACGAAGATCAGGTTCTGAGGTTCTCCGTTCTCGGTTCTGGGTTCGGCGTCCGACAGTAAGAACCGCGAACCAGAACGCAGAACCGAGAACCCAGAACCGAGAACCTGATCTGGTGTTTGCCTACCCCCAAGAATTCCTCGACTCGCTCGCCAGCCTTGGCCTCG
>DASZVJ010000171.1:0-9451 GCA_035547155.1 Vicinamibacterales bacterium | reverse complement strand
CGATGACGGGGACGGTGAGAGTGGAGAAGTGACATCGGATCATCGGATCATCGGATCATCGGATCATCGGATCATCTAGTGACCGGACTCCCGATGATCCGATGTCCCGATGACCAGATGATCCGATGTCGTACATCTCGTATCTGATCGTCCACCCCGTCTCCTGTCCGGGCGCGACGTTCAGGTCGATGTAGGCCTCGGGGCACACGGTCGAGCGTGGAGACCAGACGACGAGCTTGGCGAGCGGACGATCGCTGGTCTGGCGCACGGCGGCGCCGGTCTTCCGGTTCTCGACGCGAATGTCGTAGTCCTTCGCGCTCGCGCCGTAGCCTTTCAGCTCCGAGTAAATCGACTCCTGCCCTTGCAGCTCTCTCAGATAGACGACTTCCCTGCCGCGCGCCACAGCGAGTCCCTTCAGATCGGCCATGGCGGTGACGTCGAACGGAAAACGGATCACCATGTCCGGTCCGGTCGGCTGGTTGTCGAGCATGTAGAAGTTGTGCTCGTAGACGTTCGTCACGATGGGCTTCTCGCCGGTGTTCTTCAGGTGATGCTCGAGGACGAGCGTGTGGCCGGAGAGACGGACGATCTTGCGATACACATAGCCGTAGCCATTGACGTAGCTCAGCGTGTGCGTGAGCTCAATCGCGTCGGCGTGCGTGGCGATCGATCGCATGCCGGGATTGACGATCTCGTACGTCTTGAATTGGCCGTAGCTCGGCTCCTGCGGCTTGCGCACGGCGCCGACGCCGATGCGCACGAACGGATCGCCAACCTTCGCCTCGTCATAGCCGACGCTCTGAAACTCTTCGACGGGACCCGTGATCGCGTCGTGCGTCTTCGGATCGTAGCGATCGAACCACTTGCCAAAATAGCTGTGGCCTTTCCACGTGAGACTGGCGATCGATCCCGCCCAGTCGAATCGCGTGCCCTGGTAGTAGCCCTTGGCCAAGTCCGGCAGATACAACTCGGCGCGGATCTCGCGATTGGCGATGCTCGCTTTCGGCGCGTCGGCTTGCGCCGCCACGATGACCGATGCGAACAACGCGGCGGATACCGGAAGGATGCGTCTCATCGTTATTTCGATTTCGCCGGACCTGAAGGTCCGGCGCTCCACTCATTTGATCGCAAACGCGATCACCGTTCCCCCTGCCGCGACCGCGATGTACTCCGTCCCGTCGAACGTGTACGTCATCGGCGACGCGCGCCAGCTCTGGTTCGTCTCGAAGCGCCACAGCGGCTTGCCGTCGACGGCGTCGGCCGCCATGAACGCGCCGCCCTCCTCGCCGAAGAAGACGAGGCCGGTCGACGTCGCGAGCGTGCCGCCCCACGAGTTCGCCGGACCGGGCTGCGGCAATTCCCAGCGAATCTTGCCGGTCTGAATGTCGATCGCTTTGAGGACGCGCGCCGGCGCGGGATCGGGTCCTGTCTGCTGCGACCCACCGAGATACGCCTTGCCGGCCTGCCATTCGCCGCCGTCGGTCTTCGTGTAGATGCTGCACTTCTCGAACGTCTGCACGTAATAGAGGCCCGTCGCGGGATTGAACGACGGCGAGAACCAGTTCGTCGCGCCGTCCTGCGACGGACACACGCGCGTGCCCTGCGGGCTCGGCGCCTGATTCGGCAGCTTGATCGGCCGTCCGTCCGCGCCGATGCCGCTCGCCCACGTCAGATTCCGCACGAACGGCGTCGTCAGCAGCCGGTCGCCGGTGGCCCGATCGAACACGTAGAAGAAGCCGTTGCGGCTCGCGTGCAACAGGAGCTTGCGCGGCCGGCCCTGCCACGTCGCGTCGACGAGGATGGACGTCTGCGTCGCATCCCAGTCCCAGAGATCGTGCGGCGTGAACTGGTAGTACCAGCGCAGCACGCCCGTCTTGCGATCGAGCGCGAGGATCGAATCCGAGTAGAGGTTGTCGCCGATCCGATCGTCGCCGTTATATTCCTTGCTCGGATTGCCGACCGGCCAGTAGACGATGTCGAGCTCGGGATCGTAGCTGCCGGTGAACCACGTCGGCGCGCCGCCGTGCTCGATGTCCTTGCCCTGCCACGTCTCCGAGCCAGGCTCGCCGGGCTTCGGCACCGTCCAGAAGCGCCACACTTCCTTGCCCGTCGCCTGATCGAGCGCGAGCACGAAGCCGTTCGCGCCGTGCTCGCCGCCGGACACACCGGCGATCAGCAGATCGCCGACCGGCAGCGGCGCCGACGAGGCGAAGTAGTTCTTGTGCCAGTCCTCCATCTCGGTGTCCCACAGCACGGTGCCGCGGAACCGATCGAGCGCGACGACGTGCGCGTTGTCGGTTGCCAGGAACACGCGATCACCGGCGACGCCGACGCCGCGGTTCGCATTGCCCTCACTTTGTCCCGGCGTCTTCGGCCGCTGAAAGTGCCAGATTTGGCGTCCGCTGCCTGCATCGAGCGCGTAACACTCGTTGGGCGCCGTGACATACATGATGCCGCCCACGACGACCGGCGTCATTTGCAGGCGGCTGTTGGTCGGGACCGTGAACATCCAGCGCGGCGCGAGACGCGCGACCGTCGTCTTGTCGATCTGCGTCGCGGTCGTGAAACGATTGCCGCGCGTGTCGCCGTTGTACGTCGGCCAGTCGACGTTGGACGTGACTTCACGCACGCGATCGCTGTTCGGCACGCGTCGAAGCAGATGGACGCGACCATCGTCTGTCCGAAGCTGAACGTCGTCGAAGCCCTCGGCCAGGACACGGCCTTCGAGCGTTGCACCGGCGGCGGTTCGAAACGTGCGCGGCGTGAAACCATCGTCCGGCCGCCGTTGAATCGTGCGCAGATAGCGGACGAGCGCGGCCATCTCGGGATCGGGAATTACGTGCGGCGGCATGCCGCGCGCGGGCACGCCTTGACGAATGAAGGCGGCGAGCTGCACATCATCCCGCGCCACGAGCTTCGTCGCGATCGCCGGGCCCATCTCGCCGCCGTTGCCCGTCGCGCCGTGGCACTTGGCGCAGCGCGTCTCGAACGACACGCGTCCGGGATCGGGCGCCTGCGCCGACGCCAGCGACGAAACCGCCAGAACGAGACTTACGGTGAATGCTGCAGTTCGCATCGTGCGCAGTAGGATGACATAACGGGCTACAGGCTGCGGACGACGGGCTGCAGCCGGGCTCGGTTCTCGGAGCGCCTCAAGCCCCACGCCCCACACCGCCTATGTCTTCTCCCATCCGCGTCCTGTTCGTCTGCCTCGGCAACATCTGCCGCTCGCCCGCGGCGGAGGCGGTGTTCACGCATCTCGTCAACGAAGCCGGCCTGGCCGAGTCGTTCGCAATCGAGTCAGCGGGCACCGGCGAATGGCACATCGGCGAGCGGCCGGATCGGCGGATGCGGGTGGCCGCGCAGCGGCGTGGCATCGCGATGACGAGCCGCGCGCGGACGGTCGCGGCGGAGGACTTCGAGCACTTCGATTACATCTTCGCGATGGACGGCAGCAACCTTCGCACGTTGCGTGGGCGGGCGCCGAAGCGGCATCACGGCAAGATCCGGCTGTTCCGCGATCTCGATCCCGACGCGCCCGGCGAAGACGTGCCGGATCCCTACTACGGCGAGGACGACGACTTCGACGAGGTCCTCGACATCGTCGAGCGCACGAGCCGTGCGTTGCTCGCGCACCTGCGCGATCCCCGGACGTGACCGTCACCGATACGCGCGTCGCTGCGGCGATCGAACCGGCCGTCGGCGGGCACGTCGAGATCCGCCGTCGTACGCCGCTCGGCGGCGGATCGATCAATCGCACGGAGCGCCTCGACACGACGGCCGGTCCGTTCGTGCTCAAGTCGCACACCGCCGCGCCGCCAGGTTTCTTTCAGGCAGAAGCCGATGGTCTGCGCGCGCTCGCGTCGAGCGGCACGTCGCTCACGATTCCCCGCGTCATTGCGTGCGGCGGCGATGACGCGCCGTTTCTGCTGCTGGACGATCTCGGCGACGGAACACGTGCACGCGACTTCGACGAACGGCTCGGCCGAGGTCTGGCCGAGCTGCATCGCGCGTCGAGCGCGCGCTTCGGCTTCGCCCACGACAACTTCTGCGGCGCGACACCGCAGCCGAATCCGTGGACGGATCGCTGGGTCGAGTTCTATGCGGAGTCGCGGCTGG
The DNA here is from genome assembly GCA_035547155.1 of Vicinamibacterales bacterium. Classification (GTDB taxonomy): domain Bacteria; phylum Acidobacteriota; class Vicinamibacteria; order Vicinamibacterales; family SCN-69-37; genus CAZNMF01. The sequence continues at coordinate 5,332 of DASZVJ010000171.1, read as the reverse complement.
GTTTTCAAGCGCGTCTGGCGCGCGACGCGGGCCGGCTGTCGTCACGCGAATCGGCGGCGCTCGGTCGTCTCATCTCGAGACTCGGCGATTGGATCGACGAGCCGCCGGAGGGACCGGCGTTGGTTCACGGTGACTTGTGGTCCGGCAACGTGCACGTCGCTGCCGATGGCGCACCGGCGCTCATCGATCCCGCCGCGTACTACGCGCATCGCGAAGCCGAGCTCGGCATGATGACGCTCTTCGGCGGGTTCTCGTCACGCGTGTTCGCGGCCTACGACGAGGCGTTCCCGCTCGAGCCCGGCTGGCAGCATCGCAACGCGCTCTACCAGCTCTATCACCTGCTCAATCACCTCAATTTATTCGGTGAGGGATACAAGGGCAGCGTCATGGCGCTGGTTCTGGGGTTCTAGGTTCTGGGGTTCTGAGGTTCGGGTTCTACGGTTCTAGGTTCCAAGGTTCGGGTTCCAGGTTCCGGCGTTCCGAAGAACCTCGAACGTTGGAACCCCGGAACCAGACCCCCGGAACCGTAGAACCTCAGAACCCCAGAACCCGACCTACTTGAGCTCTTTGATCCTGATATTCGCGTAATACGTGTAGCTGTTCGGATCGTGCGCCTGGAAGGCGATCGTGCCGGGGGCGATCTTGCGGCCGGGCGTGTCGTAGGCACCGTTCCAGTCGGCGGGCTGCGTCCACTGCAGCACTTGCGTGCCCTTCACCCACACCGTGATCGTCTGTCCCCTCACCTGAATCTCCATCGGGAACCACTCGTCATCTTTCGCAGGGATGTAGGACAGATCGACGACGTGATAGAGGCTGCCGGTGCGGATGCGATCGGTGTGGCTGTTGTTGACCTGGATTTCGAAACCCTTGCCAGGGAAGCCGGTCTGCTGGAACTCCGTGAGGACGTAGACGCCGCCGTTCGATTTGTTCTTTGCCATCACGTCCAGCTTCAGATCGAAGTTCCGGAACTGATGGTTGGCGACAGGGCCGTCGTAGAACAGATGGCCAGGCCCGGCGAATCCGTTGGCGGCAATCGCGCCGTTCTCGACCTTGAACGTGCCGTCCGGACCGCCGACTTTCCAGCCGGTGAGATCTTTGCCGTTGAAGAGACTCGTGTAGCCGCTCTCGGCCTTCGGCGCAGCGGGCGGCGGCGTCATCGGCGTCGGCGGCGGCACGGGAGCCGTCAACTGGGGCGCCTGTCCCCTGGCGGGCGGCGTCTGCCCTCCGGCAAGGACCTCACGGGCTGGAGGCCCGGCAGGCGGCGTCTGCGCCGCCATCGATCCGGCCAATCCGAGAACCGTCACCACCGCCACCGCGATCGCCGCACGCGTCATCGTCATCTCCTTGGGAGCGAGGCGATCCTAGCACCGGTTGGGGCTCGAGGCTGCGACGGGCCGCCACGAGGGCGGCCCTACACAGGCTACGGGCTACAGACTTCGGGCTACCGCCGTAGGGGCGACCCTTGTGGTCGCCCGGCCCGCTGTCGCTGACGAGAACGCAGAACCGAGAACGGAGAACCCAGAATCTACTAGTCTTCTAGTTGACAGACCATCCGCCTCCCGCTATCGTCCTACTAGCCGATTAGTAGGAGAACGGACGCATGTCGACCTTTACGGATCGCGAGCTGGACGTGATGACGGTGCTGTGGAATCGCGGCCCCGCCACTGTGGCCGAAGTTCGCGAGCAGTTGGACGACGACCTCGCGTACACGACGGTGCTGACGGTGCTCCGCACGCTCGAAGACAAGGGACACGTCGGCCATCGCGAGGCCGGCAAGGCGCATCGCTACTTCGCCAAGGTCGAAGCGCAGACGGCACGCAAGACGGCCCTGTCGAAGCTCGTCGATCGCGTGTTCGGCGGCTCGGCCGAGCTGCTGCTGACCCATCTCGTCTCCGACCGGAAGCTCTCGGCCGCGGAGATCAAGCGGCTGCGCGAGATCGTGGATCGGCAGGCGCCGCGGAGGAAGAAGCCGTGATCGCGCGCCTGATGCTCTATTCGATCGCCGCGGGCGCGCTGGTGGCGCTCGCCGCGGCCGCCGGCGATCGGCTCGCGTCGTGGCTCCGCGTCCCCCGTCGCCGAATCTGGCTCGGCGCAATGCTGTTCGTCGTCGCGCTGACCGTCGCGATGCCGTGGCGAGCGGCGACGGATGCATCCGCCAATCGCGTGACGGCCACGACCGTCGCGACGTTTTCCGCGAGCCGCGATGCCGGCACGATGGGATGGCAGCGCGCCGTCAGTGCACTCGTCGATCGCGCAGGCGCGTCGATCGACGGAGCCGAGAGCGCGGCGCGCTGGCTCTGGGCTCTCGCGAGCCTGATGTCGTTGATCGTCTACGCAGGCGGCTGCACGGCCATCGCGCGGCGGCGACGCCAGTGGCGCGCCGCGACGATCAATGGCGTGCCGGTGCTCGTCGCGCCGGACACCGGCCCAGCGGTCGTCGGCGTCTGGTCGACCGACATCGTCGTGCCGGAATGGGTGCTGTCATTCGCACCGGAACGCCTCGACCTGCTGCTCCAGCACGAACAGACGCACGACACCGCGCGCGACTCGATGCTCGTGCATCTGTCGCGGCTCGTCCTCGTCCTGTTCCCGTGGCATCCGATGCTGTGGTGGATGGACTCGCGGCTCCGGACGGCCATCGAGATCGATTGCGACGCGCGTGTGCTGAACGCGAACACCGACAGCGACGCACACGCTCGCACGAAAGCTTACGGCGACTTGCTGCTCGCCGTCGCGACGCATCCTCGTCATCGCACGTCTCGTCTCGCGCCAGCCCTGCTCGAACGGCAATCGTCACTTGCCAGGAGAATCGCCGCCATGCACCCCATCACACTTCGCGCTCTCGGCGCTCGCGTCGTCACCACCACATTGACCGCCGGCGCACTCGTCGTGGCTGCGCTCGCGTTGCCGGCGCCCACGCTGCACGCGCAACGTAATCCGAAAAACGGCGCGTACGATCCGAAGACGCCAGGGTTGACGCTGCCGGCCGTCCTGCGCGCCGCCAAGACGCGATACACGACAGAGGCGATGCGCCAGAAGATCGAGGGGCAGGTCCTGGTCGCCGCAATCGTCGACGAGGAAGGTCGAGTGTCGGACGCGACGATCTCCAAGTCTCTCGACAAGACCTACGGCCTCGACGAAGATGCGCTCGCTACGGCGCGCCTGTGGCGCTTCAGGCCCGGAATCCTCAAGGGCAAGCCGGTGCCCGTGGCGGTTCTACTCGAGTTCGACTATCGGATTCACTGAGATCGATGCAGGGTTCTGAGGTTCCGCGGTTCTGGGGTTCTGAGGTTCGGGTTCTGGGTTCAGGTTCTGAGGTGCGGGGGGTTCCGAGAACCTAGAACCCCTGAACCCCAGAACCCCGAACCCCGGAACCTCAGAACCCTGGAACCCCAGAACCCTCGCTAGAATGTCGCGATGCACTCCCGCGTCGCCGGCATCTTCCTGGCCTTGCTCTGTCTCGTCCTGTCCGCGCCCGTCGCACACGCGCAATCGCCATCGCCGAACGTCTCAACACCCGAGGTCCTGCGCGTCACGTCGTACGCCGACGACGGCGCTGAAGGCACGCTGCGGTGGGCGATCGAGACGAGCAACGCGGCGCCTGGACGCTATCGCATCGAGATCCTGCCGGTCGGCCGCGCGCCATACGTCATCACGTTGCAGTCGGAGCTGCCGGCGATCAAAGGTCCCGTGCAGATCGAAGGTGCGGCGTGGAAAGCCACCGGTGACTACGTTGCGATCGACGGATCCGGATACATCACCACGCCGGGTCCGCAGGCGTGTCCGGGCGCGGTCGCCGGTCAGTACGGCACGAACGTCCGCACGACGACGAGCCCTGGCCTGCATGCGGTCGACACGTCCGGCATCGAGATCAGCGGACTGGAGATTCGCCGCTTCTGCATCGGCATCCTGCTGCATCGCACGAGCGGCGCGTTCATTCATGACAATCGCCTCGTCGCCAATCGCGGCGGTGCGGGCGTGATGCTGACCGGCGACGACGGCCAGGGCAATCCGACCGCGACGACGACGATACACAATCGCATCGCGCGCAACGATTTTCTCGACAACGGCGACGGGCTCGAGCTGACGCGCGGCGCCGCATTCAACCTCGTCGCGGACAACGTCTTTCGATCGACGTCCGCCAATCCCGAGCCGTCGCAAGGCATCGAGATCCTGCGCGGCAACGACAACATCGTCGCGCACAACCGCTTCGAGGGCTATTCGGACGGCCTGCAGATCAACTGGGGCGATCGGAACTACATCACGGGCAATACGTTCACGAACAACACGTTCGGCCTCAGCCTCACGGGTGTCGGCAACGTGATCGACGGCAACACGATCACGGGCAACGCCGTCGGCGTCGCGGTGCGGCCCGCCGCGTCGTCGACGATCGTGCGCATCACGCGCAATGCGATCTTCGACAACGGCAAGCCGATCGCGCGCTGCGAAGCCGGCGGCAGCTGCGATCCGCAGATCACCAAGGGCGGCATCGTGTTCGGGCTTCCGGGCGGCGAGCACGCGGAGTACGTGGGATCGCACGGGGGCGGCGTGACGCCGAATCCCGCGACGCTGCAGCACATCTGCCCGCACGAGGCCCCGAGCTGCCAGCCGATGCCGAACGGCGGCCTCGCCGCGCCGGCGATCACGTCGGTGCGATGGAGCGGCACGCGACTCGTCGTGGAGGGGCGCGTCACGGGCGCGCCGACGAGCCGGTATCTGATCGAGATCTTCGGCAACGCACGAGCCGGCGCCACCGAAGGCGAACGCTTTCTCGGCGACGGCGACGTCCATACGGACGCAGCCGGCACCGGAGTCTTCACATTGACGATCGAAGACGCGAGGGCGGCGTCGCGCCCCGCGTCGATCACGGCGACTGCGACGTCCCCTGATGGGGCGACGTCGCCGTTCAGCCGCGCCGCGCGCTAGACCGTGCGCACGTTCTCGGCGCGCGGGCCCTTCGGTCCCTGGCCGGGCTCGAACGTGACCGCCTGTCCTTCCCGCAACGATCGGAACGACTCGCACGCCGACTGATGGAAGAAGTACTCGCGTCCGCTCTCGTCCGCGACGAATCCGAAACCCTTATCCGCAACCAACCGTTTGATCTTGCCATTCACCGCTGCCATGTGACCTCCAGGACTGTCCGGACTCGGATGCTGTGCTGTGCGACTGTGTGGGGAGCGGCGAACCAGCGTGATAGGGATGTCGGGCGCAGCTCGGAGACGAGGACAGACAAGGCGGACAGTATAGATCGCCGGCGCGTCTCTCCGGCTTCGCCGTGGCGTCGGCTGGGTTCGATGGCAACATAGCGGTGCGTCAACCGCATGACCGGTCC
>DASZVJ010000170.1:0-6607 GCA_035547155.1 Vicinamibacterales bacterium | reverse complement strand
CCGCCGGCCTCGCTGATCGATCCGGTGCGCGCGATCGTGCGCGACGTCGATCCCGATCTCGCCGTGTTCCGCGTGAAGACGATGGACGAGGTCGTCGCGGACTCGTTGTCGAGCTTCACGATCTGTCTCGATCTGATCGCGGCCACCGCGCTGATCGCGCTGCTGCTCGCGTCGATCGGCACCTACGCGACGATCGCGCACATGGCGGCGGCGCGCACGCGCGAGTTTGCGATCCGCCTCGCGCTCGGCGCCCCGCGTGCGACGGTCGTGCGTCTGGTCGTCGGGCAGGGCGCGCGGCTCACCGCAGCCGGGCTGGCCGCCGGCGTGCTGGGCGCGATGATGGGTGGCACGTTGCTCCGCGACCTGCCCGTCGCGGTGCGTCCGCCGGAGACGACGACCATCGTGCCGATCGTCGCGCTCATCTCGGTGCTCGTGCTCATCGCGTGCGTCGTGCCGGCCTGGCGCGCCGGTGCGACCGATCCGATTCGCGCGCTGCGGGACGAATGACACGCTGCACGATCACCGTGGACGACAGGGTATAGTTCCCGTCACAGGAGCTGCCCATGAAGCGTTTGTCGATTGCCTCGGCCGTGCTCGTCGTGTCGCTCATCGCCGGTCTCGCCGCTCAGGCGAAACCGTCGTTCACTGGAAGCTGGAAGTTGTCGTCGGATCCCGGCGGAGATGCCTTCATCTCGCCCACGATGGCCGTCGCGCAGGACGAGAAGCTGCTGACCGTCACGACCACGGGCCAGTTCGGCGAGCTCAAGACGACCTACAACGTCGACGGCACTGAAGGGAAGAGTCCGCTCGACTTCAACGGCAACACGATCGATCGCACGAGCAAGCTCGCATGGGACGGCGACAAGATGGTGTTGACGACGACGTCGGACTTCGGCGGACAGAGCTTCGAGGTCAAGCAGGTGTGGTCGCTGGCGGCTGACGGCAGCCTGCTCATCGAGGCCACGCGGCCGGACTTTCAGGGCGGCGGTCCGGTGACGACGAAGTCGACGTACAAGAAAAGCTGACGAAGGGACGAGGGGACCAAGGGGCCAGGGGACGAAGGGACTGGGCGGCCACAAGGGCCGCCCCTACGCAGGCTTCGGGCAACAGGCTACGGGCCTACATCTGTCGGTGCCGCAGGGGCGGCCCTTGTGGCCGCCCGGTCTCAGCCCTTCGTCAGCGCCGCGAGCGCGCGCTCGACTTCGCGTGCGCCGAGGTCCGTGCGGCCGAGCGCGATCGGTGCCTGGCCACCGAGGACCGGTTGGCTGCTCGTCAGCCACGCGATGGCTGTCGCGCGATCGCCGTGGAACAGATCGAGCGCCGCGCCGAGGATGCGCGCGGCGCGGACGAGACGATCGGACTCGTCGCGGCTGAAGCGGCCTTCGTCATGGCGCGCGGCGAGCGTACGCGCGCCGATGTCCGCGAAGGTTGCCAGGCGGCCTTCGTCCAAACCCGTCTCCCGCGCGAAGTGCTCGAACGCGTTGTAGGCGAGCCCGCCGTCGATGGCACGCAGCAGCTCCGGCAGCTCGACGGCCGTCAATCCGAGCAGCGCCGCGTACCCGTGCGTCGCCTTCGGTAACGAGATCGGACGTGAGGGTGCGGCGTCTGCAGCCGGCGCCGATGTCTTCGCCGACGCTTTCTCGTACAGCCGCGCCAGCGCGCGCTGAATCGCGTCCGCCGACGAGGTGACGACGGTGACGGCGTGCGACGTCGCCGTCGCGAGCTCATCGACGACGGTGGTCTGCGTCGGATCGTCCATCGCAATCGTCAACGTCCGGCCGATGCGTGCGACAGGGAAGAGCGCGTGCCGGCGCGCGAAATCGCGATCGACCAGATCGGCGAGCGATCGATCGATGATGACGTGCTGCAGATCGATGTACGGCACGCCGAGCTGCGAGCTCAGCGCCTGACGCATGATCTCGTCGGTCGTGTAGCCGAGCTTCAGCAGCGTCTGTCCGAGCGGCAATTGCAGCCGCGCCTGCTCGGCGAGCGCGCGCTCGAGCTGCGTCTCGGTGACGGCGCCGCCCGCCACGAGAATCTCGCCGAGACGACGACGGTCCGTCCGGCTGGCGCTCTTGCCGGAAGCCGCGTGAGGATCGGAAGCAGTCATGCTGGCCGGGAATCATGACACAAAGGCGGCTGACGATCCGCCTGTCGCATGCCCGACACCGCGTCGAGCGGCCGGCGCGCGGTCGAGCGCCCGGCCTCGTGCGACCCCACTTTTTCCCGCGTCTGCACGGCGTCAAGCGGCATGCGGCTTGCATTGTGCCAGCGCGCATGATCTGTCGGATCCTCGCGCACCGCGGCAACACGGACGGCTCCAATCCTCAACGAGAAAACGGCGTGGCAGCGATGCAGGCGGCGCTCGAGCGTGGCTGGGGGCTGTCGATCGACGTGCGTCGTGCGGCGGACGGCCGCTTCTACGTGTCGCGCGACGCGCGCGCGATCCCGGCCGGACCGACGGCCGCCGTGCACGCCGCGCTGATTCGGCGGTTTCCACACGCGCCGGTGGCCGTTCACGTGCGCGAGCGCGGCGACGAGCCGGCGCTCGTCGCGTTCCTGGCGGCGGAAGGGCTGTTGCCGCAGAGCTTTCTGTTCGGGATGGAGACGAGCGACTCGCGCGCAGGCGGCGTCGCGCGCCGGTTTCGCGCGTTGAATCCGCACGTGCGTCTGGCCGCGCGCGCCAACGATCGCGGTGAGTCGATCGAGCGTGCGCTCGGCGTCGAGGTCGCGTCGGTCGTCTGGCTCGAGGAGCTCGACGGTCCGTGGATCACCGACGCTGACGTGCGGCGCCTGCGTGCGGCCGGACGTCAGATCTATGTCGTCTCGTCCGACGTGCACGACGAAGCCGATGGTCCGGATCGCTCGGGCCGATCGCTCGATCGCGCCCGCGCGCGATGGGCCGAGATCGTCTCGTACGGCGTCGACGGCATCTGCACCAACTATCCCGCCGCGCTCGAGCACGTGCTCGCGGCGGTCCCACAGGCCGTGAGCGCATGAGCGCGCCGCCAGAGCTGCCGTCGTGGCTCGCTTGCGCGCTCGCGCGCGTCGATGACGAGCGGCTGCGCGCCAAGCTGATCGAAGCCGGTCAGATCAGTCAGCGGCCGCTGGTCCGGCGTCCCACGCATCCGCGCGCGATCGTCTTTTACGGCGCGGTGCTGCCCTCAGTGACGGCGTTCGCCTTGCGCGTCACGGCGATCACGCACCCGTACGATCGTCTCGTGCTGTCGACGTGGGACGACACGCCGCGCGAGTCGATCGCCGAGGTCGAGCCGTTCGTCGACGATCTCGTGCTCAGCGCGGCGCCGGCCATGGCCGGCATTCAGGATCGGAACCGCGACATCGTCTCGGCGCGCGCCGGCATCATGTGCGCGCGTGAGCGGGGCGCGACGGTTGTGCTCACGAGCCGCACCGATCTGGCGATCCTCGATCCGAACGTCTTCTCGGCCGCGGTCGTGCTCGAAGCGCGCTATCCCGCACGCGCGGCGCGCACGCACAGCCTGCGCGGCCGCATCATCGTGCCGTCCGCGTTCACGCGCAAATACCTGCTCTATCACCCGTCCGCGATCGCGATGCTCGGGGCGACCGACGATCTGCTGCGGTACTGGTCCGCGCCGCTCGATGCGCGCACCGGCGAGCTCGAGAGCGACGGGCGCGACGAGGTCACGCTGCGGGATCTCGGCCTGGAGGGCAATCCGACGGAGTGCTATCTCGCGCTGCAGTTCTGCCGGCAGATCGGCTGGCCCGTGCGCGGCGACGTGCTCGACAGCTGGGCGCTCTACCGCGATCTCTTCGCCGTCGTCGATCACGACTGGTTCGATCTGGTCTGGCTGACGCATCCGGCGGTCCCGGATCTCGACGTCAAGTACGGGCCGCGCCAGCTCGTCACGCACGCGTTCTGGCGCCGGCTCGTGACGTATCACACGACGCGCAATCTCCCCGTGCCCGAAGTCGATCCCGGCCGCGTCACGCTGCGACAGTTCCGCGTCGCGGCATAGTTGCAACGCGCGCGTGGCGCGCATTGCAAAACTTCGAACTTCGAAGTTCGAAGTTGACAAGGATCTTTATTTCGGCGCGCCCAGCAGCATCTGCAGGATCAGGACGCCGATGAGACCGACGGTGCCGACCGTGCACTCCATCGCCGTCCACGCCTGGAACGTCTGCTTGATCGTCGCGTTGTAGTACTCCTTGAACATCCAGAAGCCGCTGTCGCTGAAGTGCGAGAACATCAGGCTGCCGGTGGACACCGCGATGACGAACAGCTCCGGCCGCACGCCGCTGCCGGGAATCAGCGGCAGCACGATGCCGGCCGCGGTGATGCCCGCGACGGTGGCCGAGCCGACGGCGAAGCGGACGAACGCGGCCGTGCCCCACGCCAGCAGCAGCGGCGAGATCGACGACTGCGAGGCCATCGTCTTGATGACGTCGGCGACGCCGCCGTCGAGCAGGATCTGCTTGAAGCTGCCGCCCGAGGCGATCAGCAGAAGCAGCATCGCGACGCTCGACGCTGCCGCGCCGAGCTGTTTCATCACGTCGTCCATGCCCATCCCGCGGCGCAGGCCGAGCGTCCAGATGGCGACGAAGAAGCCGATCATCAGCGCGACGTTCGCGTCGCTGAGGAATTGCGATGTTTTGGCGAGCGCGCTGTTGGGATCCGCCGTCAGGTTCACGATCGCGCCGAAGAGCATCAGCAGCACGGGGATGAGAATCGTCGTCAGGCTCACGCCGAACGACGGCAGGTCCTCGTTCTTGAACTCGCGGTGCCGGTAGAGGGCCGGCGGCGGCTCGTTCTTCATGTGCTTCAGGAAGCGCGTCAGCACGGGACCGCCGAGCAGCGTCGCGGGCACGGCGAGGACGATGCCGTAGAGCAGCGTGAGATTGAGATCGGCGTGGAAGATGTTCGCGATCGTCGTCGGGCCCGGATGCGGCGGCACGAAGCCGTGCGTGACCGAGAGCGCCGCCGACAGCGGCAGGCCCAGATAGATGATGGAGTAGCCCGTCTCGATCGACACGGCGTAGACGAGCGGCGTCAGCACGAGGAAGCCCGCGTTGTAGAACATCGGCAGGCCGACGAGGAAGCCCGTCAGCACCATGGCGATCTGCACGCGCTGCACGCCGAAGAAGCGGATGAACGTCCGGCTGACCGACACGGCGGCGCCGCTCTCCTCGATCAGCTTTCCGATCGCGGCGCCCGCGACGATGATCAGGAAGATGCTGCCGAACGTGTCGCCCGCACCTTTGATGATCGAGTTCAGCGCGGCCTGCGGCGTCATGCCGTTGCACAGCCCGAGCGTGAACGAAGTGAGCGTCAGCGCGAGGAACGGATTGAGCTTCAACCGGAGGATCAGGATCAGCAGCGCAACGATGGCTGCGCCCAGCAGCACCAGAGGCATCGTGGACATGTGGGCGAGAGGGTACTACAGGATCAGCTGATAGAACGCCAAATCGAGCCAGCGGCCGAATTTGAAGCCCGCCTGACGGATCGTCCCGCACGAGAAGAAGCCGAGCCGCTCGTGCAGCGCGATGCTCGCGGCGTTGTCGGCGTCGATGCCGCCGATCATCACGTGGAGGCGCTGCTCGCGCGCGCGGACGATCAGCGCTTCGAGCAGACGACGCCCGACGCCTTGCCGGTGGAAGCGCGCGTCGACGTAGACGGAGTGCTCGACGGTGAAGCGATAGCCAGGTCTGTCGCGGAACGTGCCGTACGTTGCGAAGCCCATCAGCGTGCCATCGTCGGTTTCAGCCGCGATGATCGGAAATCCGCCGCGCGCCTTCGCGTCGAACCACGCGCGGATGACGTCCATCGTGCGCGGCTCGTCTTCGTACAGCGCCGTCGAATGCAGGATCGCGTCGTTGAAAATCGCCTGGACCGCAGCTGCATGACGATCGACGGTGCAGGGGACGATGCGCACGGAGGAATTGTAACGGGCGGCCCCCCCCCGTGGCCGCCCGCCGTCATTCCCCCGTCTGCGTCAATGCTCGCACGGGCGGAATCGTCGCGGCGCGATTGGCGGGGAGCCAGCACGCGAAGATGCCGACGGCCAGCAGGACGATCGCTGTCACGACGAACGTCAGCGGATCGGATGGCTCGACGCCGATGAGCAGCGACCGCATTGCGCCTGTCGTGGCGAACGCGGCGCCGAGCCCGAGCGTGAGGCCAATCCCTAACTGCACGACGCCTCGCCGCATGACCGTGCGCAGCACGCGCGCCGGTGTCGCACCGAGCGCCATGCGGATGCCGATCTCGCGCGTGCGTCGCAGCGTCGCCTGCGACATCACGGCATACAGACCGACCGACGCCATCAATAGCGCGGTGATCGCAAAGACAAAGAACAGCGTGCCGAACACGCGATACGGCCAGAGCTGTCCCGACAGCTCGGCGTCGAGCGTTTTGACGCTGGAGAGCGCCAGGTCCGCATCGGCATGCTGCATCGTCGCGCGCAGCGTGTTCGTCAGCGCCGCGGCATCACCGGCGGTGCGTACGGCGATCAGCATGTACGTCGCGTCCGCGCTGCGATAGGGCGTGAAGATGATCGGCTGCGCGGTGGTGCCGGCGGCCAGGTGGTTCGGGTCCTGGACGAGATCGCCCGAGACGCCGACGACGGTC